>CALLWO010000023.1 GCA_938016355.1 uncultured Boseongicola sp.
TTTGGTTTCACGCATCACTCCCCCCCGGACATCCAATCAAAATACGGACCTGTTCGGTGACGCATTGGTGTTTTTGGTGCGCAACGAAACATTGATTGACGCAAATGTTCCGGGGCGGCTTTTTCTAGATTTGGGTGCCGATAATAGTTCGGATATTTCCGCACTAAAACAGAAGCTTAGCGTCTACTTCGATGATGTTGACAAGCTGCTTTGCCCGGGCACAACAGGTGATATTTGCAATAAATATTCTCGCGATCGGTCGGTTCAGGCGGTTTGTGAAGCTACTGGCGACACGCAACGTATTACCGTTCAGAGCCTGCAAACCAATGTCCCAATGATTGGCGACATTCATCGACAAGCCGCCCTTGATTCTGAACTTGAAACGTTACGAAAAGCCACCGAATCGGCGCCTTACCTTGTGTGGCGAGAAAATGCAGATGGCACCCCAATTTGGGTTAACGCAGCTTACCACAGCGCTGTTCAACGTGTTCTTGGACCAGATGCCGCTGCGTCTTGGCCTCTGCCCCGAATTTTTACGGCGCTTGAAAGAAAGTCTCACTGTCGTGTTTCACTTAAGCAGCATGATAGCGACGACATTGATTGGTTTGAGTGTCATCAGGTTCCGTTAGGGGACGGCACCCTGTTTACTGCTTTTGATGCGAATTCTGCGGTGCGTGCCGAAGTGCAACTCAAGGACTTCATGCAAACACTGACCAAAACGTTCGCACAATTGACTACAGGGTTGGCTATATTTGACCGGTCGCGAAATATTGCCCTGTTCAACCCCGCACTTACAGAACTGACAAAACTGCCTGTCGAATTTCTGGCGAGCCGTCCAAGTCTGGTCGAATTTCTCGATAAGCTTCGCGAGAATCGAATGATGCCCGAACCCAAGGACTATCAGGCATGGCGCAAATCCCTCGCGGCGCTGGAAGCAGCAGCCGTTGATGGTTCATACTCCGAGAACTGGTCGCTGCCCGGAAACTTGACCTATCGCGTGACGGGCCGTCCGCACCCGGACGGCGCAATTGCATTTCTGTTCGAGGACATCAGCGCGGAAATCTCTCTCACCAGGCATTTCCGACGTGAACTTGAGACAAGCCAATCGATGCTGGACAATCTCGAAGACGCGACCGTGCTGTTTTCTGCCAATGGTCAGTTGCTTCAATCTAACCGCGCATATCGAAGCCTTTGGAGCGTTGATCCTGATGCTGTGTTGGCGGAAATTGACGTCGTCGATGCAAGTCGAACATGGCTTGAGAAAACATTGCCGACGCCGGTTTGGGGTGACTTTCGCCAATATGCGCAAGACCAAAACGATCGGCTTGAGTGGTCAGCTTCCGCAAGCCTTCGAGACGGTCGGCAAATGGAATGCAAATTCATCCCAATGGCCGGTGGTGGGACGCAGGTAATTTTCCGGCTCCAAACGAGCGCGGACGCCAGCGATATAGAGATGCTCAAGGCCATTTAATCTCGCCTTGCGGCCATTTCTCTAGCCATACAGAATGGCGGAATGCAGCCAAGAGATACGGTAAAAATCCAACTCGAGAATGCCGAGGCTACGGCAGCGATTGCCCGCAGGATTGCCCCGCATCTTGTTGCTGGCGACTGCCTGCTTTTGTCTGGCTCAATTGGTGCAGGAAAAACGCATTTCGCACGTGCGCTGATCCAAACCCGTCTGGCCGCGGTCGGTTTGTGGGAAGATGTACCGTCCCCCACGTTCACCCTTGTTCAGACCTATGACGATACACATTGCGAGATCTGGCACGCCGACCTTTATCGCCTTACTGGCCCAGATGAATTGCAGGAACTTGGAATTGACGATGCTTTCAAAACTGCGATCACGCTCATCGAATGGCCGGATCGAATGGCCGATATGCGCCCCGATCAGGCTCTGGAAATTCATCTGGAAGTATCAGGTTCCGGTCGCCTTTTGACGGTCGCGTGGGATGATCCACGGATTGCTGTAATCGAGGATTTTCAATGAACGCCCGTGCCCAAGATATGGCGGCGTTTTTGGCTGAAACAGAATGGAGGGGTGCTGTTTTCGAACGTGTGGCCGGTGATCTGTCATCACGTTCGTATCACCGATTGACCCGGTCCGGTGGATACTCAGCGATTTTGATGGACGCGCCTGACCGTGATGGATCGACCGCTAATTTTTTAATGATGGCGAAATGGTTGATCGAGCAAGGCCTCTCCGCCCCGCGCGTTTTGGCGGCAAGTATTGAGGCGGGATTTCTTTTGTTGGAAGATTTCGGCGACGCAAAGCTTTCGGATTTGATCCAAAGTGACCCGAACCTTCAGTCGTCGGCCTACCGACTTTGTGTGGATGCCTTGCTCGCGATTCAAAAGGCCCCTGCGCCTGAATTGAGTTGTCCGACGGCCAAATCGCTTGTCGACGCAACCCGGCTGGTAGACGACTGGTATCCAGACGCTGATAGAGACGCTTTGGAGGAATTTCGGCCGGTTCTTGAAGAGCGCCTTTATGAAATTCTTCAGCAGGAAGAGCCCGCCCTTTCGCTACGCGATTTCCACGCGGATAATATCATTTGGTTGTCTGCACGAGATGGTTTCCGAAAGCTTGGGTTGCTCGATTTTCAGGACGCATTTCTGACGCACCCGAGCTATGATTTAATGTCTCTCCTGACGGACGCCCGGGTTGATGTCCCTTCGAGTATTCAGCGCGAGACGATAGCCTATTTTGCAAATCAAACGCGCCAAAACGAAGGAGCCGTAACGGCGCAAGTGGCGATACTTGGGGCCCAACGAAACTTGCGTATCTTGGGCATTTTCCATCGGGCAGCTTTAAGAGATGACAAGTTTCACCACACGCCTAAAATTCCTCGTGTTTACAAACATTTACAGAAATGCGTTTTGCACCCAGTGTTTGAAGGAAAAGGCGCGAAATTGATGCAAGCGCTGCCTGCCCCCGAGAGCGCAACTGCATGAAGAGACCCAGCCTTAGCCTTATGATTTTCTGCGCCGGACTTGGGACGCGAATGGGAGAGTTAACAAGCACGAGGCCTAAACCGATGCTTGACGTTGGTGGTCAAACGCTGATTGACCGCGCCGTCAATCTTGGGCGGGAGGCCGGTGTCGAAGAAATAGTTGCTAACACACATTATCTCCCGAACGTTATGGAGCCGACGCTTCGTCGTCTCGGCGTAGAATTCCGGCGCGAAAGCCCGGACATTCTCGAGACGGGTGGCGGATTGAAGGCTCTGCGGTGTGATCTGACCGACCCCACGATCACTCTGAATCCCGACGCGCTGTTTTTTGGGCCAAATCCGATTGATTTACTCCTGGATAGCTGGGACGCTTCATTAGACGCGCTTTTACTGTTGGTTCCGATCGCACACACGCATGCCCGCTCCGGTCCCGGCGACTTTTCCATGAGAGATGGAGTGATCAAACGTGGAGGCCCTATGGTATATACCGGCGCGCAAATCATTCGCACCGAACGGTTGGATCGCATTAGGTCCCATTCCTTTTCGCTCAATGTTTTCTGGGATCAGTTGCTGAAGCTCGGCGGAGTCAAGGGCGTCACTTATCCCGGCGAATGGTGCGATGTCGGAACTCCTGACGCGCTCGAAACTGCCCGAACGCTCGTGAAAGTCCACGATGTTTGAACCGTTGGCGCACCCGCGTGTCTTTGGAGTACCGCCCGGCGCGGATTTTCCGGCGCAATTGGCCAAGCACATATGTAGATCTTACAACGGCCGACCGCCCGAAGACTTGGCGCGCGTACAGATTATCGTGAACACGCAAAGAATGCGGCGGCGCTTGACCGAACTCTTTTCGCGCGGTCGCGCTCGCCTGCATCCTCGGATCAACCTCGTCTCCGAGGTCGCAGATCTGGTGCCTTGGGCGGATATCCCGCCTTTGAGATCCCCTCTGCATCGCAAAATCGAGTTTTCGCGCCTGATATTGCCGCTTCTTTCTGGAGACACGCCTTTGGCGCCCCGATCGGCAGTTTACGATCTCGCTGATAGCCTCGCCGGTCTTCTGGACGAAATGCATAGCGAGGGCGTCCGTCCGGAGGAGGTCATTTCTTTAGATACGGGTGAGCATTCGCTTCATTGGCAGCGTTCGCAGGCGTTCTTAAAGATTGTTCAACAATATTTGGCTCTTTCCGCAGACACTTTTGCCGATCCGGAGCAAAGACGCGCCTTTGCCACCGACGCAATTATTGCTCATTGGACGGAAAGCCCGCCTGAAAATCCGATTATTCTTGCGGGCTCCACCGGCTCTCGCGGAACGACATTTCGGCTAATGGAAGCGGTCGCGCGTTTGCCGCAAGGGGCGGTGGTTTTACCCGGCTTCGACCACAACATGCCCCTGCCCGTTTGGAGTATGCTCCAAGACGACGCTGGCGCTGAGGATCACCCACAATTCAGGTTCGCAAAGTTTCTTGCGGAACTTGGTATTTCAAAAGACGGTGTTGAAACGTGGCCTGCCGACGCGCCCGATTCAGATCGCAATGCTCTGATTTCGTTGGCTTTGCGCCCGGCTCCGGTAACTAGCCAGTGGCGCAACGAAGGGCCTGGATTGGGTGATCTCAACACCGCAACCAGATCTTTTTCGTTGATCGAAGCGCCGCAACCTAGAGATGAAGCGATGGCGATCGCTTTGGCGCTGCGCGAAGCGGTTGAAGAGAACATCACCGCCGCCCTGATCACCCCGGACCGCACACTTGGCCGACGTGTGGCGGCCGCACTTGGCCGTTGGAACATTATTCCCGACGACAGTGGCGGCCAGCCGCTTTCTTTGACGCCGCCCGGACGGTTCTTGCGTCAAGTTGCCGGTATGATTGGTCAACAGGTTAAGTCAGAAACACTGATCGCCTTGCTGAAGCATCCACTTTGCTTCACGGGCTCAAACTCAGAATTTCGCGGCACACACGTCCTGGAAACTCTTGAGCTGGAAATTTTCTTGCGGCGCAAATCGGTTGCATTTGTCGATGCCGGCGTTCTTGAGGCCTTTTCGATGAAGGCCAAGGCGCGCGTCGAATGGATTAATTGGGTGTTGGCGCTGGTTGAAACGCTGCGTGAGACACCAGCAGAGACGCTTGACGCGTGTCATATACATCTTATCAGAACCGCTGAAGAAATCTCGAATGCGCCTGATGGCCTTGGCGAACTTTGGGAAAAGGAGAACGGTCGGATCGCGTGGATGGCATGCGAAGCGCTTTCCGATCAGGCTATCGCGAACACGCCGATTTCGTTCGCGGATTATGCAAAACTTCTCGATCAAACGCTTATGGAGGATGGCGCGCGCGTCACTGAAGGTCTTCATCCCGGCGTGATGATCTGGGGAACTCTTGAGGCCCGAGTACAAGGCGCAGATTTGGTCATCCTTGGCGGGCTGAACGAAGGTACTTGGCCTTCTCGGCCCGGACCCGACCCTTGGCTAAGCAGGCAAATGCGGCGGGATACCGGGTTACTGTCGCCAGAGCGAGAGATTGGATTGGCGGCACATGATTTTCAGCAAGCGGCGGGCGCAAAGCGTGTGATCCTTTCGCGTGCCAAGCGCGACGACGAGGCAGAGGCCGTGCCCGCGCGGTGGATCAACCGACTTACCAACTTGCTCGAAGGTCTGCCCGATCAGAATGGGCCTGAAGCGCTTGAACAAATGCGCAGTCGCGGGAATTTCTATCTCGATGTCGCCACCGCGCTGGATATGCCGGACGGCGCGCCAAGCCCTGTCACGCGTACGGCCCCTGCCCCGGCGCCGCACGTGCGCCCCAAATCGTTTTCGGTGACCGAGATTGAAAGACTTATCCGGGATCCCTTCTCTCTTTATGCAAAGCACGTGCTGAAGCTTTCAGCTCTACGGCCTCTTCGTCCCGAGCCCGACGCTGCTTTCCGAGGCGAAGTTTTTCACAAGATAATGGAGCGTTTTGTCAACGAATGTGCCTTTGACAGCGTTGAGCGCACGGAAGAAGACCTTCTAAGTATTGCCCGAGACGTCCTTGGTGAGCGCGTCCCCTGGCCCGCTGTTCAAACACTTTGGTTCGGCCGTATCGAAGGCGCCGCAGGTCGACTTGCAGCAAATGAGTTTGCCCGACGAGCCGCGATATCGCGGGGCGAGACCGAGATCTATGGAAGAACGAAGCTTCCCGGCACACCTTTTGAACTGCACGGAAAAGCAGATCGAATAGATCAGCTGATTAGCGGCGGTCTTGCGATCTATGACTACAAATCCGGGTCTGCCCCCACCTTGGAGCAAGTCCGTTTCTATCAGCGACAGTTGTCCCTTGAGGCTGTCATGGCAGAACTTGGCGCGTTTGAAGAGTTTGGCAAGCGCACGGTTGAGCGACTGGAGTTTCTTGGGCTTGGTCGCAACGGAGAAGATCGAGTTGTCCCGCTCGACATCTATGAATCGACAAGAAAACCGAAGTTTACGGCAGATTTTCGAACGTCGACCGTTCAAGCCGAACTGGCTCGGTTGCTACAGCATTTTAATCAGGCGGCACACGGATACATGCCGCGCCGTGCAATGGAAAAGATGCGTTTTGATGGAGATTTCGACCATTTGGCGCGTTTTGGCGAATGGGATGAGACCGACCCTATTGAAACGGTGAACGTGCCATGAGTTCTATGAACGAAGCCACGCGCGATCAAATCATCGCCTCAGATCCTGCCGCGTCCACTTGGCTATCCGCAAATGCCGGTTCGGGAAAAACACGGGTCCTTACTGATCGCGTGGCGCGTCTTTTACTTCGAAACGTAAATCCACAGCGCATTCTGTGCCTGACTTACACCAAGGCCGCAGCCAGCGAGATGCAGAACCGGCTGTTCAAGCGTCTCGGCGCTTGGGCGATGCTAGATGATCGGGCGCTCTCCGAACAACTTCGCGAATTGGGAGAAATAGAAGACATCAACCTTGATCAAGCCCGCACATTGTTTGCGCGCGCGATTGAAACGCCCGGTGGGTTGAAAATTCAGACGATCCATTCTTTCTGTTCGGCTTTGCTTCGCCAATTCCCGCTTGAGGCCGGGGTTTCCCCTCAGTTCCGAGAGCTCGATGAGATCGGCCAAAGGCATTTGATTGACGACGTGCTGGACGAGATGGTTTTGGGTGGCACGAAAAGCGTCTCTAAATTGGCGTCTTTTTACAGCGGCGAGGCCTTTTCCGCGATTGCCGCGAGTGTCGCAGGCAACGCTTCGAAGTTCGCGGAGACAGGGCGACAAGCGATTTTCGCGCAGTTTGGCGTGGCGACATCCCTCACGAAAGAAGGTCTTGTTGAGCAAACGATTGAGCCCGATGACCTTGAATTTCTCTCCTCTTTATCACCAACGCTAAGGAATGATGGCAAGCAAAGCGACCAAAAGCTGGCGCTGACGTTTGACCGGCTTCCCAATTTGACGCACGCGGACGCTTTTGATCTTTTGGTGGAGGTCTTTTCGTATGGCTCTAAGGCAGCTGACAGTTTCGGACCCAAAGTTGGGAATCTAATAACGGTTGGGCTTCGAAAAGGTTTACTCGACGATAGGATGGATCGCTTTGATGGCATCGTCGAACGCATTGGGTCCCAGAAACGCCTATTGTTACAATTGGATGCCGCCGAGAAAACATGGGCGCTGTGCGACTTTGCCAGTGACTTCATTCCGGCTTATTCGGAAGCGAAAGCGTCTCGCGCCGTCCTCGATTTTGACGACCTGATCAATCGCGCCAAAGATTTGCTGACGAATACTGCGCTTGCATGGGTTCTCTACCGACTTGATGGCGGCATTGACCATATTCTTGTGGACGAAGCCCAGGACACTAGCCCAACGCAATGGCGCGTGATTGACGCTTTGGCGGCTGAAATTACGGCGGGCAAGGGCGCGCGGAGCGATACGCCGCGGTCGTTGTTTGTCGTTGGAGACAAAAAACAGTCGATTTATAGCTTTCAAGGGGCGGACGCGCGCGAATTTGACGCCATGTCTGAGCATTTCAAGGATCGATTGCGCGACGGTCCAACGATGCATGAACGCAGCCTTAGGTATTCCTTTCGATCTTCGCCCGCAATTTTGAACGTTGTCGACGAATTGTTTCAGGGTGAATACGCAAATGGGCTTGGGGATGACATCGAACACAAGGCGTTTCGATCCTCCCTGCCCGGCCGTGTGGATGTTTGGGATCCTGTGCCTGTACCAGATGATTTAGAAGAGACGGAATGGCACGATCCTGTGGATCGCCAGACCTCAAACGCACCCTCTGTTACGCTTGCAAGGCAGATTGCAGCATCCATCGAGGAAATGATCAAAACAGGCTCTATTCCAGGGGAAAGCGACGATACCCGCTGCGACGAGAATGGATTTAGACCGATTACGCCCGGCGATATTTTGATACTGGTTCAAGGACGCGGAGCCTTATTCGACAACATCATTCGCGAATGCAAGAAGCTTGATCTGCCTATTGCTGGTGCGGACAGGCTGAAGGTGAATGCGGAGCTCGCTGTGCGTGATCTTTTGGCGCTTTTGTCATTCCTCGCGTTGCAAGATGACGACTTGTCGTTGGCGACAACATTGCGATCTCCGATTTTCGGATGGAATGACGGTGCGCTCTATAAGCTTGCCCATGGTCGGCCCGGACGGCTTTGGCAACAGTTGCGGGAACGCCGTGAAGAATACCCCGTCGAGATTGCCGTTTTGGATGATTTGCGTTCAAAGAGCGACTTTCTACGCCCGTATGAGCTTCTTGAGAGAATTCTGGTTCACCACAGTGGCCGGAAAGCATTGATGGCGCGCTTAGGGCCTGAAGCCGAGGATGGGATTAACGAACTCCTCAATCAGGCGCTGTCATATGAGCGGACGGAAGTCCCAAGTTTGACAGGATTTTTGAACCGTGCACAATCCGAAGATATTGTTATCAAAAGGCAATCTGACACTTCCAGTGGTCTTATCCGAGTGATGACCGTGCACGGCGCGAAGGGGCTTGAGGCGCCAATTGTGTTTCTTCCAGACACGATCGGAGGTGGGAACATTAAGCTTGGATCGTTTGTAATGGATGAAAACGATCATCCTATGTGGAACTTGTCCGAGGAAGCCGCGCCAGACGCTCTCAAAGATGCGAAGGAACTACGGTCTTCAGCAAGCAAAGAAGAGCGTCAGAGGCTTCTCTATGTTGCGCTGACTCGTGCGAAAACGTGGTTGGTTGTCTGCGGCGCGGCCATAAAGACGAAGCCGACTATTGATTGGCACACGCCAGTTGCCGAGGCTGTAGCGGCCCTTGGCTCCCGCCCAATTGCAAACCAAGAAATTGAAGGGGCGCGTTATGAATTTGGAGACTGGCAGACGGCAGAACGTCACGAATCCCTTGGTTTAGAGACGATTCCCAGTGTAACTCCGGAGTTTGCTAGAACTTCCGTTGGCATGCCTCCAAGCCGAGTGCGGCCAATCAATCCATCCAGGCTTGAGGGGGAAAAGATTGTCTCGAATGGTACATCAGGACTTTCTCAAGAAGAGGCGCTGGGATTCGGAACCGATGTTCACAAACTGCTTGAGGTCTTGCCGCACTGTGATCCTGAAACTTGGGAGGCCGTCGCATCTCGGATCGTAAAAACTAGTAATGCCGCCATTGCGGTCGATGCTGCGCGCGGCGTCATTCGTGCTTTTCCGGACTTGTTTGCCTCGAACACATTAGGCGAAGTCGCACTTTCGGCCTATCTCTCCAGCATGGACATGCCAATGGAGGGCATGGTCGATCGCCTTGTGATCACAAATGACCGAGTGCGGCTGATCGACTTCAAAACCAACTCTGTCGTTCCAGATAAAGAAGACGAAATACCGCTCGGAATTTTGCGGCAGATGGGCGTTTATCTTGAAGCGGCCGAGCAAATTTGGCCTGATAAAGAGATTTCACTCGAAATCGTCTGGACAAACGACCCACGCATTATGGTGGTATCACACGGCATCGTGAGGACTGCCGTAACTTCTGCCACTACATCTTGACGTTTGCGATAGGCGTTCATAGTTTCACGGTCTCGCAAATGCACCGCAATGGAGACTGACATGGCAACCGTAGCTGTCACTGACGACACGTTCGAGACCGAGGTCCGCCAGTCGGATGTTCCGGTCGTAGTAGATTTCTGGGCCGAATGGTGCGGCCCGTGCAAAATGATTGGCCCGGCTCTGGAAGAGCTGAGCGACGAATATGGCGCCGACGTCAAAATCGTTAAGGTCAACGTGGATGAAAACCCGAATTCGCCAGCGCAGCTGGGTGTTCGCGGCATCCCCGCATTGTTTTTGTTCAAAGGTGGTGAGGTTGTATCCAATAAAACCGGCGCCGCACCAAAAGCAGCTCTAAAGGGCTGGATCGACGAGTCGATCTGATATTTTTGACAAAGAGATTTTGAAGGCCGCCATGAATTTGGCGGCCTTTTCTTTATTCGCAAGTCGGCCGTAACGAGCTACCGGTCCCTTGCAGTCTGCTGCGACGGCAATCATATACGCTCGAGTTGATGCCGGAAGGAGAAACCAGAATGGCAGACGATCAGTTTCCGGGATGGCACGGCACCACGATCATTGGCGTCCGCAAAGGCGGTAAAGTTGTGATCGCTGGCGACGGGCAGGTGAGCTTGGGCCAAACCGTGATTAAAGGCACCGCGCGCAAGGTTCGACGACTTAGCCCCGGTGGCAACGACATCGTTGCTGGATTTGCGGGATCAACTGCGGATGCCTTTACGCTACTTGAACGCCTCGAAGCAAAGCTGGAAGCGACGCCCGGGCAACTGCAACGCGCGGCTGTCGAGCTTGCGAAAGACTGGAGAACCGACAAGTACCTTCAGAAGCTGGAAGCAATGCTGATCGTTACCGACGGAACAGAGCTGTATGTCGTAACCGGGGCAGGGGACGTTCTTGAGCCGGAACACGATGTGACGGCAATTGGATCCGGCGGCAATTATGCGCTGGCTGCTGGACGCGCACTTATGGATTCAGACCTCGACGCCGAAGATGTGGCACGCAAAGCCATGGCAATCGCATCCGACATCTGCGTTTACACCAACGGCAACCTTACTGTGGAAAGCCTGCCCAAATGACTGACCTGACACCGCGCGAGATCGTCTCGGAACTTGATCGTTTCATTATCGGCCAGAAGGACGCGAAGAGGGCCGTTGCTGTTGCGCTTCGCAATCGTTGGCGACGCAAGCAACTTTCTGATGATCTGCGGGACGAGGTTTATCCCAAAAACATCCTGATGATCGGGCCAACAGGCGTTGGTAAGACCGAAATCTCACGGCGGCTGGCCAAGCTTGCAAAAGCTCCTTTTTTGAAAGTTGAGGCGACCAAGTTCACAGAGGTTGGTTATGTTGGACGCGACGTTGAGCAGATTATTCGCGATCTGGTCGAAGCCGCTATAACGATGACCCGTGAACTGATGCGTGACGACGTTAAAGCAAAGGCACATCAAGCGGCCGAAGACCGCGTTATTGCGGCTGTCGCCGGGGAAAATGCGCGGGAACAAACGCTGCAGATGTTTCGCGACAAGCTAAAGCGTGGCGAGCTTGATGATACGGTAATTGAGCTTGAGATGACCGATCAGACGAACCCTTTTCAGGGAATGGAAATTCCTGGAATGCCGCCGGGGCAGGGTGGAATGGCAATGGATCTGGGGTCACTCTTCGGCAAAGGTTTCGGTGGTCGCAAAGTAAAGAAGCGCATGACCGTCGCGCAAAGTTACGAGATTTTGATTGGTGAAGAGGCAGACAAGCTTCTTGATGATGAAACCGTGACCAAGGCCGCTTTGGAAGCGGTTCAGCAAAGTGGGATCGTGTTTCTTGACGAGATCGACAAGGTAACCGCGCGATCAGAAGCGCGTGGTGCAGACGTTTCCCGCGAAGGCGTGCAGCGTGATCTCTTGCCCTTGATCGAAGGCACAACCGTAAGCACGAAATATGGTCCGGTGAAAACCGATCATATATTGTTTATCGCGTCCGGCGCATTTCACATCGCAAAGCCATCTGATCTGCTTCCGGAATTGCAGGGCCGATTGCCTATCCGCGTGAACCTTCGTGCGCTTACAGAGGAAGATTTTGTTCGTATCCTGACCGAAACGGACAACGCATTGACCCGGCAATATACGGCGTTGATGGGAACAGAAGACGTGACTGTCTCCTTCACAGATAACGGCATCGCCGCGCTCGCAAAAATCGCAGCGGATGTGAACCAAAGCGTTGAAAACATTGGCGCACGACGCCTTTATACGGTGTTGGAGCGTGTTTTTGAGGAACTGAGCTTCACCGCTCCTGATCGTGGGGGTGAGGACGTCGTCATCGACAAAAGCTTCGTCGACGAGAACCTTGGTGAGCTCACAAAAAGTTCCGATATGAGCCGCTATATGCTTTAAGCTTCTTGGCGCCGCGCCTTCCGAACGCGCGCCCGTTTGGATTCGTCTTTCAGTTTGTCCTTCACATTCGGGACAAAGGGGCAGAAAGACGCATCATGCCTCTTGCTGAATTCATCAGGTCAAACGGTCGGTTTTTGACCGCTGGCGTCGTCATTTCATTTTCGTCCAGCTATGGGCAAACGTTCTTCGTTTCGATCTTTGCGGCGCAGATCATGGCGTTTTATGGTTTGACCGACGGTGAATGGGGTGCGGTTTATACCATTGCCACCACTGTCTCCGCGGCGGTCATGTTTTGGGCCGGCGCGACCGTCGATCATTTTCGTGTGCGAAAACTTGCCTGGTTCGTCGTTCCTGGGCTGGCGCTGACCTGCGCACTTATGGCTGTGAACACCTGGGTGATCGGACTGACGCTCATTGTCTTTCTTCTGAGGTTTCTAGGGCAGGGGATGATGAGCCATTTGGCCATCACTTCGATGGCCCGGTGGTTTGTCGCGCGACGCGGCTTGGCACTTTCAATATCCGCACTGGGGTTTGCGATCGGCACCTCTGTATTCCCAATCCTATTTGCGTATCTGCTTGATCATTTCGACTGGCGTGTGTTGTGGTTGCTTGCATCAGGGCTACTGCTTTTAACGTTTCCACTGATTTTGTGGCTTTTGGCCGCTGAGCGAACGCCGCAATCGCTCGCAAAGGAATCAACCGTCACGGGCATGGACAACCAACATTGGTCGCGACGCGATGTTCTGCGATCGCCGTTCTTTTGGTTGCTTTTGCCCATGTTACTCGGCCCACCTGCATGGGGGACGGCACTTTTCTTTCAGCAAGTTCACATTGCAGACGTGAAGGGTTTTTCCCTCGTCGAATACTTGTCGTTGATTCCGCTGCTGACAGGCGTCTCTGTCGTTGTAATGCTTATTTCAGGCCAGCTGATTGACCGCTTCGGCACGCCTGTGTTGATAAAGCTCTATCTCGTCCCATACATACTCGCGTTCATTGTCATCTCGGTCGCCGAGAGCTTGTTTCTTGTTGCTTTTGGAATGATGCTTTTCGGGGTTGGCGCTGGCATCCAGTCAACCGTCCCGACCGCGTTTTGGGCTGAGTTTTTCGGAACCAAGCATATTGGAGCAATCAAAGCGATCTCGACAAGCGTAATGGTTTTCGGATCTGCGATTGGACCGGGGATTTCTGGCGCGCTGATCGACCTTGGCTACGATTTCCCAACACAAATGATTGCTTATGCACTTTATTTTGTCGTCGCCGGCGCAATGGTTTGGGTTGCCGTTGACCGCGCAAAGATGCGTCTACCTGCGACGTAAATAGACGTATAGTGCACCGGACCCACCATGGCGCTGATGGGCTTGCGCGACCTGCAGCACAACTGGCTTCAGTGGCGCCATAGAAAGCCATTGAGGAACCTGATGCTTGAGTACGCCGGTGCGGGTCGGGATCGGTCCCGTTTCATCTGAAACACGCCCTTTTCCTGTAATCACAAGAACCAGCCGTTTCCCTTCGCCGTGCGACGACAGAATAAAGCGCATCAACGCGGAATGCGCTGACGCAACTGTCATTCCATGCAAATCAAGACGCCCTTCCGGCGAAGACTTACCGCGAGACATCTTTTGGAATTTTTTCCGGTCCATTTGCACAGGTTGCTGCGCGAGCTCCTGAGCAAGCCCTTTGCTCAGATTGTTCCGGGGCAGAGCGGTATCGGACGTTGCGCCAATCTCAAATTGTGGGATCGGCTTTGAATTCGGTGAGTGAGATTTGGTCTCAAGCGGCAACTTTTTCAGCTTGTCCGTCTTCGCCAGAGCGCTGCGGTTTTCCAGCGGAGTCGCCGTTTTGGCAACCCGCTGCCAAAGCCGCTCTTCTTCTGCGCTCAGGTTGCGGTTGGTTCGGCGCTTCATGATCTATTGGCCTTCAACGCGCGCCAACGCCTCTTCGATTGGCAAAAGCACGACAATCCGCCCCCCATCCCGAATGCGCCCGGCAATCCGACCGGCCTCGGCGCCAGAGCCGTAGAAAATGTCACCGCGTTGGGCCCCTTTGATCGCGGAGCCAGTGTCTTGAGCCACCATCAATCGCCGCATCGGCAACTTGCCGTCCTTTTCGAGCCATACCGGCGCGCCCAACGGAACAAAGTCTGGATCGACGGCCAGCGTCCGGCCCGCGGTCACAGACCTATTCATTGCGCCAAGCGGCCCCTTGTCCGAAGGCACTCGGGAGACTTCCCGGAAGAACACGTAGGATGGGTTGTGCCACAACAATGATGGGCCGGCGTTTGGGTTTTGTTTTACCCAACGTCGGATCGTCGCGGCTGAAACCTGATGTGCGTCAAAGATCCCGCGGCGAACGAGCTCTTTACCGATAGAGCGATACGGGTGGCCGTTTTTGCCGCCATAGCCAACCCGAATGGTCTCGCCGTTTTCTAACTTAATTCGGCCGGAGCCTTGTATTTGAAGGAAGAACTTATCGACCGGGTCCGCAAGCCACGCGATCTCCAGGCCGCGACCCTCTAGCACTTGCGAAGTTTCAATTTCTTGCCGGGTGAGCCAAGGCGCCCCGTTCGGAGCATCCGAAGGCCTCTGATACAACGGGTATCGAAACCGGCCGCTCTTGGTGCGGGCGCCTTTCAGCTCGGGTTCGAAATAGCCTGTGAAAAGTGCGTCATTCCCGTCTGAGATCAGAACCGGACGAAAAAACGTCTCGAAAAAGCTCTGGGCGTCGCTGCCTTTGTTGGCAATGGCGCAAAGTGCGGGCCAATCGCCATCTTTCAGGTCACCGCAGGTTTCCCGAAAAACAGCGCGCGCTGTTGCATGATCGTCCTCTTCCCAGCCGTTCAGATCAGCCCAGTCAAGCAGGCGTGTTTCTGCGAAAGCTGCGGATGTCATGGCCGCCAAAACAAAGACCGCGCCAACCCAGTGCATCATTCACCGGTTGCGACCAGCTGCCAGTTCGGATCATCCACGCCCATTTTCCGGGCAAAGGTCCAAATGTCACGCTGACGCTTGATTTCATTCGGATTGCCTTCAACAATTTCGCCGTCGCTGTCTCGAACGACAGAGGTGAGCTCGCCCACAAATTTTACAGTAAGTTCGCCTTCGGCTGTGTCGCGATCAAACTCTGCGCTCTTAAGTGCAATTTCGCGCACACCGACAAAGTTGGCTTCGACGGTAAGGCCTTCTTCTTCACGCCGATCAATAACAGATTGGAATGTTTCCGCGACTTCATCAGAAAGGAAGCCGCGAATATCGGTCAGATCGCCTTTTTCGAAATCCATCAGGATCATTTCGTACGCGCCGCGCGCGCCTTCAAGAAAATCACCGACGCCAAAGCCGGGCTCCGCCATTTTCATAGCGGCTAGGGCTTTTGCGCTGCTCGATCCGTCCTCAACGTGATCTGTGATGTCGCGGTCTGGACCGCCTTCAATCACATCAAACTCGGGCCGACCAACGCGACGGTTCGGCGTTCCCCCTGTGACAGGCGGCTTTTCGAAACCGTCCCGTGTTCCAAGAACGCTTCGCAGCCTCAGGATCAAAAATACAGCGATGCCAGCCAGTACCAGAAGTTGAATCATTGAATTCATTTTTGTCTCTCAAAAAGCGAATACTTGGGTTTCCGCGCGTTAGAGCACATATGTAGGGCGGAGGAAGGGTCGAGTCTACCGGCGGCCCTGCGATGAAGAGGTTCAAATGCCACTGTTTCTCGTATTTTTGATCGTTCCGTTGATCGAGATCGCCCTGTTTATTCAAATTGGCGGTCTGATCGGTCTTTGGGCAACGCTTTTGATTGTAATTTTAACAGCGCTTTTGGGCACAATTCTTGTGCGAAGTCAGGGCGCTGCCGTCCTGAATCAGCTTCGGGGCACATTTGAACAGCTCTCAGATCCGACAGAGCCGCTTGCCCACGGTGCAATGGTTTTATTTTCCGGCGCATTGTTGCTGACCCCGGGATTTTTCACAGATGCCGTCGGTTTTGCGTTGTTGGTTCCGGGCATCCGCTCTGCGGTGTTTCGTTATTTGCGGGCAAGGGTCAACGTCCAAACCATGCAGTTTGGCCAACCGCCGAATTCGCAGTCAACAAACGGCGATCCGAACACAATCGATGCGGAATACGAAGATTTGGACGCTCCTCAGCCCAAAGGGCCCTCTGGATGGACGCGGCATTGAGGGTTGGCCTGAGCTCTGTTAGACGAAGCGCGATTTAATTTTCCGAGGAACGGAGCATTCCATGGCCGAAAACGAAAACGGCGCCGCGCCAGCACAGCCAACGCCACCGCAAATGAAAGTTCTGGGGCAGTTCATCCGCGATCTTTCATTTGAGAATATTGTCTCGCGCAAACCAATACAGGGCGAAGTACAGCCCGATATTCAGGTGCAAGTTGCGCTCGATGCCAAAAAGCGCGGCGAGAACCAGTACGAGGTCCTCTCAAAGTACAACATTACATCGAAGAATAAGGGCAGCGAAGACACGCTTTTCCTTCTTGAAGTCGAATATGGTGGCCTGTTTCAGATCGAGAACGTGCCCGACGATCAGATGCACCCCTTTCTATTGATCGAGTGTCCCCGCATGGTGTTCCCGTTTGTTCGTCGTCTTGTGAGCGATGTGACACGCGACGGTGGCTTCCCGCCGCTTAATCTCGACAACATCGACTTCATTGCGCTTTACCGTCAGAATCTGATGCAGCGACAGCAGGCCGCTAAAGAAGAAGCGCCTAAGGTCAGCTAAAACGCTTCCATAAAGCTTTTTCGCCCATGGCTTCGACAAAGGCGCCATGGGCGCTCGCTTCATCCTCACTTAGGCGAGGCGGGAGTGGGTTTGGACGCGCACCGATCATGCGATTTTCGACTGTCGTGCTGCTCGCCGTCTTTTCGGGCGTCGCGCCAAGCACCAAATCGGGCTGACGGCCTCCGATCATCTCCAAATAGACTTCGGCAAGAATTTCGCTGTCCAGCAGTGCGCCGTGCAGCGTGCGCGCCGAATTGTCTATCCCATAGCGGCGACACAAGGCATCGAGTGAGGCTGGCGATCCGGGGAATTTTCGTCGTGCGATTTCCAGAGTATCGATTGCGCGCTCCCATGGAATTGGGGTTTTGTTGACCCAGCCGAGCTCGGCGTTCAAAAACTTCATGTCGAATGCGGCGTTATGGATGACCAGTTTTGCGTCGCCAATGAAATCAAGGAAGTCTTGCGCTATAGATTTGAAGAGCGGCTTATCTTTCAAGAAATCGTCACCGAGCCCGTGCACCTCAAATGCCTCTTTGGGCATCGCGCGTTCCGGGTTGATGTATTGATGGTACGTGTTTCCGGTTGGCACATGGCGTATGAGCTCCACCGCTCCAATCTCAACAATTCTATCGCCGGATGTGGGATCAAACCCGGTGGTTTCTGTGTCGAGAACGATTTCACGCATGACGTAACTTATTCCTAATTCCGTTCAGAATGTATTGAACGCTTTGGCGGGCACCCTCAAGGGATGTCGTTTCGATCACGTAGTCAGCGCGGGCGCGTTTTTCTCTATCTGGCATTTGCTTGGACAAAATGAGAGCGAGCTTAGCTTCGGTCATTCCCTCTCGAGCCAAAACGCGCTTCCTTTGGGTTTCTTCCGGGGCAGACACAACAACGACCGTGTCGCATTGGTTTTCGCTGCCTGTTTCAAAAAGAAGCGGGATGTCCACCAGCACAATGTCGCTTGTTTGCGAGGTAATAAATTGGTTTCGATCGTCTTGAACCAAAGGATGCACGAGACGCTCGATCTGAACCAACGCGCCTTCGGTTTTGGCGATCCATGCGCTCAGCTTGCTTCGGTCCACTGCACCGTCTTCAACAGCGCTTGGGCAGATTTTCTTGATCTCAGACACTGCCGCCCCGCCCTTAGAATAAAGCTTGTGGACAGCATCATCCGCGCTCCACACCGGAATTCCGTGTTCGGCAAACATATCGGCCGTCGTGGATTTTCCCATCCCGATCGAGCCGGTCAAGCCGATGATAAAGGGGCGGGTCACTTCAATATTGCATTTCGGAGCGCGTCATCTACTTCCGGGCGCAATCCGAACCAGCGCTCAAATCCGGGCACGGCCTGATGCAACAACATGCCAAGACCATCGACGGTTCGGCAACCAGCCGCTCGAGCGTGAGCAAGAAGCTTGGTTTCCAGAGGTGTGTATACCAGATCGTTGACAACCGCGTCTTTTGAAATCGCATCCAGCGGCAAACGCATTTCCGGCTTTCCGACCATCCCCAGAGAGCTTGTGTTTACAATTGTCGCCGCGCCCTCAAACATATTTCCGGCTTGAACCCAATCAACAACGGTGACTTTCGTGCCAAATTCTTGGCGAAGCCCGTCCGCTCTGGTCTTCGTTCTATTCGTCAATCGAATTTCATTTACACCCACGTCGATGAGGGACGCGATTATCGCGCGTGCTGCGCCGCCTGCGCCGATAACAGCGGCCGGGCCGCTCGTTGGCTCCCAATCCGGTGCGCCTTGTCGCAAGTTTTCGACGAACCCGTAACCATCTGTGTTGTCCGCGTGAATCTTACCGTCTTTGCGAAAAATGAGTGTGTTTGCGGCCCCAATCAACGCCGCGCGATCCGTCACAAGGTCAGCGATCCCTAGAACCAGTTCTTTATGAGGGATCGTCACGTTCAAACCCACAAACCCCATCTTTGGAAGGGTCCGGATAACATCTTCCAAATCACCGGCGGCGACATTCATCGGTATATAATGGCCCCGGATTCCATACCGCCGTAGCCAATGGCCATGCAGCATCGGAGATTTGGAATGGCCAATCGGGGATCCGATCACACCTGCCAGGGGAATAGCGTCCGTCATCCGTCCAAAGTGCCGCGCAATGTCAGATAGGACAAGAGCTCAAGCAGCGGGAGACCCAGTACGTTGAAATAATCGCCTTCTATCCGACTAAAAAGGCGCGCGCCTTCCTCTTCCAGCTTATAAGAACCAACGCTGTGCTGGATGCTGTGCCAGTTTCGCTCAACGTAATCAGCCAGGTACGCATCGGACGCCGTGTGCATCATAAGTCGAACTTGGCCTACATGCCTCCAGACTGGTTTCGCGTTTTCATAGATGACCGCTGCAGACAACAGCGCGTGGCGTTTGCCACGTAGCGCTGTAAGCTGCGACAGCGCTTCTCCCTTCGACTTCGGTTTCGAAAGAATTGACTCTTCAAAACTCAAAACCTGATCGCATCCAAGAACAAGCGCTTGAGGATGCTTCGCGGACGTACGCCGGGCCTTCGTTTCCGCAAGTGCGTCCGCGATGTCTCTGGCGCTTGCGCTCTCGTGGATGAGAGAATTTTTAATACTTTCTTCATCTATTCGGGCTGGAATAACATCGATAGAGACGCCTGCCTGGCGAAGAAGATTTGCCCGGATTTCGGATCCAGAAGCCAGGATGAGATCGCTCATGGTGTGGACGGCCTTGTGGGTAACAACGTGTGAAGATTAAGCACAAGTCGTGGTTATCCTCAAACCAACGCTCGGTCGTCGGTGTTTCGTGAAACCATGCTTATTTTGTCTGACGTTTATCCACCGTGCATAACGCTTGCCAACAGGGTGTGTGCTCTTTGGTTATCGCGGATTTTCCCGAAGTTATCAACAGATATTGTTTGGCAAATTCTCCTATAAGATACTGTATCTATTCAGCAAAAATCGTTCCCTTTTTATCTTCGCCGGCCTGTTCATAAAATTATCCATAGATGTATAGTCCGTGGGACAACTGACTAATTCCACTTATCCATGCCCTTAACTACAACATCATCTTTTCTTTTCTTCTTATATTAATTTAGGAAGTCAGGAGGAGATCAAACCGATGGCTGAGATACTTGGAACAATCTACCCTTGGGTAAAGGCGCTTCATGTGATCTCGGTGATCGCATGGATGGCGGGGTTGTTCTATCTTCCTCGGCTTTATGTGTACCACGCGGAACAAGTCGGTCAGGTGGGTGATACACATACGCTGTTCCAGACGATGGAGTATAAGCTGCTTCGCGTCATCATGAATCCAGCGATGATTGCGACTTGGGTGTTCGGGCTTTTTTTGGTGGCGACGCCGGGGGTCATTGATTGGTCTCAAATCTGGCCATGGACAAAGGCGGCGTCAGTCCTTGGGATGACCTGGTTCCACCATTGGTGCGGGCTGCGCCGAAAGGATTTTGCCGCTGGCAGCAATGCGCGTCCCGGGCGCTACTACCGATTGATGAACGAAGTTCCAACGGTGTTGCTGATTGTCATTGTTGTCTCTGTTATCGTTCGTCCCCTTTGATGCCCGTTGACTCGTGAGGGTCTGATCTCTAACTGTCAATTTCGGTAGCCGTCCTGGCTGCTTTGAACCTTCCAATTTGATTTATTGTCGTCCGGGATCTGCCCGGATCAGGGAAATTCCATGACCGATCGTCTGAACCTATCTGAACTGAAAGTGAAGTCTCCTAAAGAACTTCTGTCTATGGCGGAAGAGCTGGAGATTGAGAACGCATCGACGATGCGCAAGGGCGAGATGATGTTCTCGATCCTAAAGGAGCGCGCAGAAGAGGATTGGGTGATCGGAGGCGAGGGCGTTCTCGAGGTGCTACAGGACGGTTTTGGGTTCCTGCGCTCGCCAGAGGCAAACTATTTGCCTGGTCCAGATGACATTTACGTATCGCCAGAGATGCTGCGAAAATTCGCACTTCGTACAGGCGATACCGTTGAGGGTGTTATTCGAGAGCCGAACGAGAATGAGCGTTATTTCGCGATGACCAAAGTTGAGAAGATCAACTTCGAAGATCCCGAGAAAGCGCGTCACAAGGTTAGCTTTGACAACTTGACGCCGCTTTACCCCGACGAGCGCATGAATATGGAGATTGAAGATCCTACAATTAAGGATCGTTCAGCGCGTATCATTGATCTTGTCGCTCCCATCGGTAAAGGACAGCGCTCACTTATCGTTGCTCCACCACGTACCGGTAAGACGGTGCTCCTACAGAATATTGCCCACTCGATCGAAACAAACCATCCCGAGTGTTATCTGATCGTTCTGTTGATCGACGAACGGCCTGAGGAAGTGACGGACATGCAGCGCTCTGTGAAGGGCGAAGTGGTGTCCTCTACTTTTGACGAGCCCGCAACGCGACACGTCGCTGTAAGCGACATGGTGATTGAAAAGGCAAAGCGCCTGGTGGAGCACAAACGCGATGTTGTGATCCTCCTCGATTCAATCACACGCCTCGGACGGGCCTTTAACACCGTGGTGCCGTCCTCTGGTAAAGTTCTGACCGGTGGTGTGGATGCAAACGCACTGCAGCGCCCAAAGCGCTTTTTCGGTGCGGCCCGGAACATTGAAGAGGGTGGATCGCTTACAATCATTGCGACTGCGCTCATCGACACGGGCAGCCGCATGGATGAAGTGATCTTTGAGGAATTCAAAGGAACGGGCAACAGCGAGATCGTGTTGGATCGTAAGGTCGCGGACAAACGCGTGTACCCGGCGATGGATATCCTGAAGTCCGGCACGCGTAAGGAAGATCTTTTGGTCGACAAGGTCGATCTCCAGAAAACCTTTGTTCTTCGCCGTATCCTGAATCCAATGGGGACTACGGATGCGATCGAGTTCTTGATTTCGAAGCTCAAGCAAACAAAGACAAATTCCGATTTCTTCGATTCTATGAACACGTGATTTATTGATTTAAATCAATAGGTTAGTTATGGATACGATCTTTGCTCTCGCGTCTGCGAGAGGTAAATCCGGCGTTGCCGTCATCCGTGTCTCGGGTCCCGATGCCAAAACGGCATTAGGACATATGTGCACGATACCTGAGCCGCGCCGTGCTGCACTTCGACGGCTGAGCTACAAGGGCGATTTCCTCGACGAAGCGCTCGTCATCGTCTTTGATGCGCCGGGCAGCTTTACCGGCGAGGATGTTGTAGAGATTCATACGCACGGATCAAATGCTTCGGTGGCTTCTGTTCTCACTGCGTTGGCAGATATTTCTGGATTGCGTCAGGCCGACGCCGGAGAGTTCACGCGCCGTGCTTTGGAGAACGAGCAGCTTGATTTGGCGCAGATCGAAGGATTGTCTGACCTCATCGAAGCAGAGACGGATGCTCAAAGACGTCAGGCGTTGCGCGTGTTTTCCGGCGCGCTCGGAGATATCGCTGAATCTTGGCGATCGGACCTCATTCGGGCAGCAGCATTGCTAGAAGCGACTATTGATTTTGCTGACGAAGAGGTGCCTGTCGATGTGCTACCGGAAGTTAAGCAGCTAATTGCAAAGGTCGACAAAGGCCTGAACGCAGAGATTGCAGGGTCGCGCGCAGCAGAACGCATCCGCGACGGGTTTGAGGTAGCCATTATTGGTCCTCCGAATATAGGGAAATCTACGCTTTTGAACGCTCTCGCTGGTCGAGAGGCCGCGATCACATCAGATGTGGCAGGTACAACCCGGGATGTGATTGAGGTTCAGTTGGATTTGGCTGGCCTGCCAGTGACTTTCCTGGATACGGCCGGAATTCGGCAGACGGATGACAAAGTCGAGAACATCGGGATAGAACGTGCAACGGAGAGAGCCGAGCGCGCAGACCTGCGCATTTTCTTGTTGGAGCGTTCGGGTGACGAGGCCGTGCTCAAAGGCCATAGCGACGATCTGAAACTTGTCGCAAAGTCAGACATAAATGAAATTGGTGATATTTCCGCGCTGACGGGCCATGGCATCGATGATCTTATTGATAGAGTTACCGGCGTTCTCGAGCAGAAAGCGGCAGGTGCGGGCGTCGCGATCCGCGCACGACATAGGGCTGCAATGATCTCGGCTTCCGCCAGCCTGAACAATGTAAACGCGCTTATCTCAAGCGATCTCGCTGGACCCGAGATCATTGCAGAAGAGCTAAGAGTGGCAATAAGGGCGCTGGATACCCTTGTGGGTCGCGTAGACGTCGAGCATGTGTTAGGTGAAATATTCGCAAGTTTCTGCATTGGTAAATGAGGGGTGTTTCACGTGAAACATCGTGATTTCGATGTCATCGTTGTCGGCGGCGGTCACGCTGGAACCGAAGCCGCACATGCGGCGGCGCGCCGTGGCGCTCGCGTCGGACTGATCACTCTCAAAAAAAGCGACATCGGCGTCATGTCCTGCAATCCGGCCATTGGCGGATTGGGCAAAGGCCACCTTGTTCGCGAAATTGATGCGCTGGACGGCGTAATGGGGCGTGTTGCGGACGCGTCTGGTATTCAGTTTCGCCTTTTAAACCGTCGCAAAGGGCCTGCTGTGCAAGGGCCGCGGGCTCAAGCCGACCGCAATTTGTATCGCGCCGCCATGCAAATAGAGATGACAAGAAGCGCTCTGATCGAAATTGTAGAGGGCGAGGTCACTGACCTTATTCAGTCCGGCGATGCTGTTAGCGGCGTTACACTGAATGGTGGGCAGGCACTCCATGCCGCCGCCGTTATCCTCACAGCCGGAACCTTTCTGCGCGGGATCATCCATATTGGCGACAGCTCCCGACCAGGCGGAAGAATAGGGGACAAGCCTTCGGTTCGGCTGGCGGAAAGGATTGAAGATTTCGGGTTGGACCTTGGTCGGCTTAAGACAGGAACGCCTCCACGCCTTGTATCGAAAACGATCGATTGGGAGTCCTTGGAAGAACAGCCCGGCGATGATGAGCCTGTGTTCTTTTCGTTCATGTCAAATAGTGTTCAGGCAAGACAGGTGTCTTGCGGAATTACGCACACCAATCCTGAAACACACGAGATCATTCGCCAGAACATTTCTCGCTCAGCTATGTATGGCGGCCACATTGACGGCGTTGGACCAAGATATTGCCCATCAATAGAAGACAAGATCGTTAGATTTTCAGAGAAGCCTTCGCATCAGATTTTCCTGGAACCAGAAGGGCTTACGAGCGACCTCGTCTATCCCAACGGGATTTCGACATCGCTGCCCGAGGACGTACAGCACGACTATGTTCATTCTATCGCGGGCCTGGAGCGCGCCGAGATTGCCCAACCAGGCTATGCGATTGAGTATGACTATGTTGATCCGCGCGCATTAACGGCTCACCTCCGACTGAAGGACGTTCAGGGTCTTTACCTTGCTGGCCAGATCAACGGCACAACAGGCTACGAAGAGGCCGCAGCCCAAGGGCTGGTTGCTGGCCTGAATGCGGCTGGCAATGCACTTGGGTTAGAGGATGCGAATTTTTCCCGCGACACCTCCTACATTGGCGTAATGGTCGATGACCTAATCACAAAGGGTGTCACAGAGCCCTATCGGATGTTCACTTCCCGCGCGGAATTCCGACTGTCACTCCGGGCGGACAATGCAGACCAACGTTTAACTGCATACGGGAGTTCGTTGGGCTGTGTAGGAGAGGAGCGCTCGCGGTCTTTTCATAAGAAAATGCAATTGCTCAATGACGGCAAGGCGCTTTTGGACAAAACCCTCATTACTCCAAACGAAGCATCAGATGTCGGAATTCGGATATCCAAGGACGGTGCGCGCCGCACGGCGACCGAACTCCTTTCGTTTGCCGATGTCGAATTCGACACACTTTGCGCCATACGCCCGGAATTGTCTGATGTTTCTATCGAAACGCGAGATCAGCTCAAACGTGACGCGCTCTACGCCAATTACATTGTGCGGCAACAGAGAGATGTCGAGGCGCTTCGCAAGGACGAAGCACACGAAATCCCAGATGGCTTTGATTTTGCGTCGCTCAACGGGCTCAGCAACGAACTACGCCAGAAACTGCTGACCATACGCCCTAAAACATTAGGGCAAGCTGGTCGTGTTGAAGGCATGACGCCTGCCGCATTGACGCTTATCCTGGCCAAAATCAAGCAAAGCACTCGGAAAAGCGCGTGACTCAAGGCCTTCAGCACTTTCAAGCTGCCACAGATGTTTCACGTGAAACATTGGAGAAACTACAAATATACGCCGAACTCCTTAAAAAGTGGACGAAGCGCATTAATCTCGTGTCTCCAAGCTCAATTCCAAACCTTTGGAGCCGTCATTTTTTGGATTCTGCTCAGATGCTTTCAATCACACAGGTTGAGGGCGACTATTGGGCTGATTTGGGGAGCGGTGGGGGTTTTCCAGGAGCGGTGATTGCCATTATGCGGTCTGACGCGCCGAAGGCCAGAACCACATTGGTGGAATCTGATCAGCGCAAAGCAACGTTCCTGCGGACAGTTGCAAGAGAAACCGGCATTGAGATGGAAGTGATCTGTGAGCGTATAGAGAACGTCTCGCCTCTAAACTGTGATGTGCTTACAGCGCGCGCGCTTGCTCCGCTCAATACGTTGTTGGAATATACGCAGCGCCATCGAGCGACGGGTGGAGCCGCTATGTTTCTAAAGGGCGAAAAGGCGATGGCCGAGGTTGCAGAAGCGCGAAAATCGTGGTCATTCGAATGCGAGAGATTTGGAAGCAAAACAGATCCCAATGCCAACATTCTATTGATCGGAGCGATTGAGAGTGTCTGACCCAACGCGCCCACCGGGCCCGAGAATTATCTCAATTACAAACCAAAAAGGCGGTGTCGGAAAGACAACGACGACGATCAATCTTGGCGCTGCCTTGGCGGATGAAGGCTTCAATGTGCTCATTGTCGACCTTGATCCTCAAGGTAACGCGTCAACAGGACTGGGCATTGAAGTCGACGACCGTGACTTTACGACCTACGACCTTTTGCTTGAAAGCGCAGATCTGCAGGACGTTATCAAAACAACAAATGTAGAGGGCCTATTGATCGCGCCGGCGACCATTGACCTAGCCTCCGCTGACATCGAAATGATGGCGTCCGAAAAACGCAGCTTCTTGCTCTTTGATGCGCTTCGGCAGCCCAAAATGGATGTCTACGAGCTGGACTTCATCCTCATAGACTGCCCGCCGTCCCTTAGCCTTCTAACGGTAAATGCGATGGTAGCCTCCCATTCTGTTCTGATCCCTCTTCAGAGCGAGTTCTTTGCGTTAGAAGGGCTCTCGCAGCTGATGTTGTCGGTTCGTGAGGTTCGCCAATCTGCAAACAGCGATCTGCGCATCGAGGGTATTGTCCTGACGATGTTTGATGGCCGTAACAATCTCAGCCTTCAAGTCGATGCCGATGCAAGGGAAACACTGGGAGAGCTCGTCTTTAAGACTGTTATCCCACGAAACGTTCGTGTATCGGAGGCTCCATCTTTCGCCATGCCGGTAATTTCATATGATCCAGGCTCAAAAGGCAGCCAGGCCTATCGCGCTTTGGCACAAGAGATGGTAGAGAGACTGAAACAAACCGCATCATAGGGTAGGCCGATGGCACAGGCAAAATCAGATCGTAGAGGACTCGGCCGAGGGCTTTCGGCGTTGATGGCTGACGTCGATCCCGTTCCAGCGCGTTCCGGCACAGATGCAAAGGCCCGCAAGTCGGAAACTTTAATCCCGATCGCCCGTATTTCCCCAAATCCGGATCAGCCGCGCAGAACCTTTACCGAAGACGCGTTAAGCGAACTGTCCGCATCGATCAAAGAAAAAGGCATAATTCAGCCGCTTATTCTTCGTCGTAATCCACGGGATGCGGACGGGTATGAGATCGTTGCCGGCGAACGGCGGTGGCGCGCCGCGCAGCGCGCCCAGCTTCACGAAGTGCCCGCAATTGTCCGCGAACTGGACGATACCGAAGTTCTTGAAATTGCTATTATCGAGAACATTCAGCGGGCTGACCTGAACGCGGTGGAAGAGGCCGCAGGTTATCGGCAGTTGATGGATCGCTTTGGCCATACACAGGAAAAACTTGCCGAAGCTTTGGGGAAAAGCCGGAGCCACATCGCGAACCTGATGCGCCTTCTCACTTTACCGGAAACCGTGCTTGAGATGCTTCGCGACGGCCGGTTATCCGCCGGACATGCGCGCGCGCTAGTAACGTCCAAGGATCCGACTGCCCTCGCTGAACACGTAGTGAAAAAGGGTCTATCCGTTCGTCAAACCGAAGCGCTGGCAAAGAATGGTGCGGGTCCGAAACCTACAAACCAGAATGAGGCCCCAGTCAAAGACGCCGACACGAAGGCATTGGAGAAAGATCTGGCGGCCGCACTTGGAATGAAGGTGGCCATCGACCATCCCGGCGGCTCTAAATCAGGCAGCCTGACTATTCGATATAAAGATTTGGACCAGCTTGACGAAATTTGCCGACGGCTCTCGGTAACAACGGGTGCGGGTGAGATTTAGGTCAATAGTTCCTTAAGTATTGTATTGAGCAGCGGGCGCCCGGCGCGCGTTGTTCGAATATACTTGTCATCAGCTTCAAGCAAATCGTTTTCAGCTAAACTATTGATATAAATAACTTTATCGTCACAATTCTTTACAAGATCACGCTCGACACCCTCTCGCAGGCGAAGCCCCATCAGCAATCGTTCGGTTTTGTGGTCTGAAAGAGAAATCATTTCGCGAGTGTCGCTGCCAGCCTTTGTGCCAACGGCAGACAGCCATTCAGAGGGCGCATCAACGGCCTTTGTTGCGTGTCGATGACCATCGATCGACAACCGACCATGGGCGCCGGGGCCAACGCCAACCCAATCGCCGCCACTCCAATAGATCATGTTATGACGAGATTCAGCCTCAGGTTTTGCGTGATTTGAGATCTCGTAAGCTGGCATCGACGCTGCTTCTGTCATGTCTTGTGTCAGGTGAAACATGTCAGCGCCCAGGTCGTCGTCCGGCAACCCGCGAAGCAATCCGCGCTCGAACCGATCCCCAAACGCCGTGCCACCTTCAATCGTCAATTGGTATAGCGAAATGTGGTCAGCCGCGAGCGCCAGCGCGGCATTCAATTCAGATTCCCAATCCGCTAACGACTGGTTCTGTCGCGCGTAAATCAAGTCGAACGACACTCGCCCAAAGGTTTCCCGCGCCAACTCAAACGCCCGACGACCTTCCTCCGCTGAATGCAAACGCCCCAGCGCCTTCAGATCGGGGTCGTTCAAGGCCTGAAGGCCGACGGATACCCGGTTAATGCCTGCCGACCGGAATCCATGAAACCTAGCGGCCTCAACCGATGTCGGATTGGCCTCAAGTGTGATTTCAATGTCGTTTGAAAAGGTCCACGCGGTTTGCGCGGCATCGATCACGCGGGCCACAGATTTTGGCGCCATTAAGCTCGGTGTGCCGCCGCCAAAAAAGATACTATCAAGCTGCCGCGGGCCGGTAACTTGGGCATAACGCTCAATTTCCGAGACGAGGGCGTTGGCCCAAACGTCGTGATCGACGCTCGCTGCAACATGACTATTAAAGTCGCAATAGGGACACTTCGCTTGGCAAAACGGCCAATGGACATAAAGCCCGAAACCACGGTCCGTGTTCATTTCCCAAAAACAACCGACAATTTCTTAAATGCATCGGCCCGGTGGCTGATTTTGTTCTTTTCCCAGCGATCCATCTCGCCGAATGTCACGTCGTAACCAACCGGCTGGAACACCGGATCATAGCCATGGCCAAGCGCGCCTCGCATCGGCCAAACGACCTGTCCTTCCATCCGGCCTTCAAAGACTTCGTCGTGTCCGTCGGGCCATGCCAAAACAAACGTACAACAGAACCGCGCCACTCGAGGATTAGAGGCGCCAACTGCCTCCAACTCCTCGTGGGTCCGCCGCATCGCCATTTCAAAGTCGCGGCCATTCGGTGTTTCGGCCCAATCAGCCGTGTAAACCCCGGGCGCGCCGCCTAGCGCATCAATTTCAATACCAGAATCATCGGCGAGCGCTGGCAAACCCGTGGCTTTTACCGCCGCATGCGCTTTGATCCGGGCATTCTCAATAAATGTCACCCCGTCTTCCACCGGCTCATCCAGTCCAGCCTCAGCTGCACCGACAACAGAAATTCCATAGTCCTTCAATAGATCAGCGACTTCCTCAAGCTTCCCGGAATTGTGGGTCGCGACGAGAAGGCGATCTCCATTGAATAAACGCATCAGGCAAGCGCCGCGTTCTGCGCTTCGATTAATTCGGAAGAACCTTTCGCCGCCAGATCAAGCAGGTCGCTCATCTGTTCTCGCGTGAATGTTGACCCCTCGGCTGACATTTGTACTTCAATCAGGCGATCACTGCCGAGCATCACGAAATTTCCGTCAACACCCGCCTCGCTGTCCTCCGGGTAATCGAGATCAAGAACTGCCTGTCCCGCATATATCCCGCACGACACAGCAGAGACGTGATCGATGATTGGATCCGAACTGATCATTCCAGACTTCAAAAGCTTGTTCACAGCAAGACGCAATGCGATCCAGCCGCCGGTAATCGACGCGCAACGGGTTCCGCCGTCTGCTTGGATTACGTCACAATCGACGACGATCTGGCGCTCTCCTAAGGCGGGCCGATCCACGCAAGCGCGAAGGCTGCGACCGATAAGCCTTTGAATTTCTTGCGTTCTTCCTGACTGCCCGTTCTTGGCTTCGCGGCGACTCCGCGTGTGGGTCGCGCGAGGCAACATCCCGTATTCCGCCGTCACCCACCCAAGCCCGGAATTTTTCATCCAAGGGGGTACGCGCTCATCTATTGATGCGGTGCAAAGAACGTGTGTGTCACCACAGCGGATCAGACATGATCCCTCTGCGTGACGTGTGACGCCCGTTTCGATTGAAACAACGCGCATTTCGCTTACATCACGGCCGGAAGGACGCATGGAGTACCTCGCTTGAAAATTGTCTGCGGTTGATAGTCGCCCCGTGCAGCCCCATCAACCCCGATTGACGTTTCGTGCGCTTTGCCTTTAATTGCATCGCCCCCAAGGTCGTGACGTAAATGAGTGACGCAGCCGAACTACTAAGCCAAATGAACGAGCGCTCGCGCGAAGTGTTTCGCCGCGTCGTTGAAAGCTATCTGGATTCCGGCGATCCGGTCGGTTCGCGAACTCTGACGCGAGAGATGACTGAAAAGGTCAGCGCCGCGACGATCCGAAATGTTATGCAGGATCTGGAATTTCTTGGCCTCTTGGATTCCCCGCATGTGTCAGCCGGACGCATCCCCACGCAACTCGGATTGCGGATGTTTGTCGACGGTCTTTTGGAAGTTGGCGATCTTTCAGATTCGGATCGAGAGGCAATCAACGGTTCGCTTGGGAGCAAGGAAAGCGATGTAAGCGGTCTTCTCGATCGCGTTGGCTCCGCGCTATCTGGCGCGACGCACGGTGCTAGCCTGGTATTAACGCCAAAACATGAAGCCCCTGTAAAACACATCGACTTCGTTAATCTTGGCCCGGACCGCGCGATTGTTGTCCTTGTCTTTGCCGACGGCCATGTCGAAAACCGTGTGTTTACGCCGCCAGTCGGGCAGACGCCAAGCTCAATGCGAGAAGCGGCAAACTTTCTTAATGCCATTATCCAAGGCCACACACTTTCCGAGCTTGGTTCCGTGGTTGCACGCGAGATTGCAGCGCGGCGTCAAGAGTTGGACGGGTTGGCGCGCGCGCTTGTCGAAAGTGGCGGCGCGGTTTGGGAAAACGAAGGCGCGACATACGAACGCCTGATTGTTCGTGGCCGCTCCAATCTGCTTGAAGGCAGCACCGAAGAAGAGCTTGATCGCGTTCGTTCGCTTTTCGATGACCTTGAACGCAAGCGCGACATTGCCGAGTTTCTCGAGCTTGCCGAAGGCGGCGACGGCGTGCGAATTTTCATCGGCTCAGAGAACAAACTTTTCTCACTTTCGGGTTCCTCTTTGGTTGTATCTCCCTATATGAACGCGGATCGAAAGATTATCGGAGCGGTCGGGGTAATCGGACCCACCCGATTGAACTATGGACGCATTGTGCCAATCGTAGATTATACAGCCCAGCTTGTTGGGCGCCTGATTTCAGATCGAGGACAAGGATGAACGACCCAGACGCAAAGAAGCCGGCGGCAGACGAAGATCTCATCGACATTGATAGCCCCGAAGCGTTGGAAGACCCGTCTGATGACGAGCGTATTTTTGAACTTGAAGCGGAGCGGGACGCGTTTCGCGACAAATTCATGCGCGCGCTGGCAGACGCAGAAAATTCGCGAAAGCGCTCCGAGCGGGATCGTCGCGAGGCCGAACAGTATGGCGGGTCGCGTCTTGCCCGTGATCTGCTCCCCGTATTCGACAATATGAAGCGCGCGATTGAAGCCATTCCCGAGGAAAGCCGGGAAACCAACAAGGCGGTCATCGAAGGCGTAGAGTTGACGATGCGCGAGCTTGTCAGTGTTTTCAAAAAACACGGCATTTTCCCGATTTCACCGGAAGTTGGCGACAAGTTTGACCCTCAACTTCACGAGGCGATGTTTGAAGCACCGCTCCCTGGCACTCGGGCAGGCGAAATCATTCAGGTGAGCGCTGACGGGTTCATGCTACACGACAGACTTCTTCGCCCTGCAAAAGTCGGTGTCAGCTCCACCCCCGCAAGCTGACCTTCCTCAAAAATTACTTCGCCGTTTTTTGAGACGCCAACGCCTTCAGGTCGTAAATGACCTGAAGGGCTTCTTTCGGGGTCATCTCGTCGGGCAAAAGATCTGCAATTTTCGTCTCTAATTCGGGCGATATCCCGGGTTTCTGGATGAAGGCCGGTGGTGCGGCCGAGAAGAGCGGAAGATCGTCAATCAAGGCCTTTTGGCGGGCCCCGCCTTCGCGGTCACCCATTTCTAACGCCTCAAGAACGGCTCGCGCGCGCTCGATGACCGTTTCCGGTAAGCCCGCAAGCTTTGCGACCTGAACGCCATAACTCCGATCCGCGGCGCCTTTGCGAACTTCGTGCAGAAAAATAACGTCGCCTTCCCACTCTTTGACGGCAACAGTGGCGTTCTGAACGCCCGCCATCTTGTCAGAAAGCTGCGTCATTTCATGGTAATGCGTCGCAAAGAGTGCCCGCGCGCAATTCGCATCGTGCAAATGTTCAAGAGTGGCCCAAGCGATCGAAAGACCGTCGTAAGTCGCAGTCCCGCGCCCGATTTCGTCAAGAATGACCAAAGCACGCTCGTCAGCTTGATTCAAAATGGCAGCGGTTTCGACCATCTCGACCATAAATGTGGATCGGCCCCGGGCGAGATCGTCTGCCGCGCCCACGCGGCTGAAAAGCTGACTGACCAGCCCAATGTGGGCGCTTTGGGCGGGAACAAAACTTCCAGCCTGAGCCAGCAGGGCGATCAATGCGTTTTGGCGTAAGAACGTCGATTTACCTGCCATGTTTGGGCCGGTCAGAAGCCAGATGAAGCCAGAGTCCTGTCCGCTCAGATCACAATCGTTGGCGATGAACTGCGCGCCATCCGTCTTGAGCGCGCGCTCAACAACCGGATGGCGACCAGCAACGACTGCAAAACTCTTGCTTTCATCAACAATTGGCCGCACCCAGTCATCGCTCGCGGCAAGGGTTGCAAGTCCCGCAGTCAAATCAAGCTCCGCCAGCGATCTGGCCGCATCGCTGAGCTTCCCCGCGCCGGCCAATATAGACCCTTTCAGGCTTTCATAGAGACGCTTTTCGATCTCCAGGGCGCGCGACCCGGCATTTAGAATGCGTGTTTCGATCTCGCTCAGCTCAACGGTTGTAAAACGGACCGCACTTGCGGTCGTTTGCCGGTGAATGAACGTCTCACTCAAAGGCGGCGACAACATTCTCTCCGCATGCGTTGCTGTCACTTCGATAAAGTATCCAAGCACATTGTTATGCTTGATCTTCAACGCCGGAATGCCTGCCGTCTCGGCATAGCTGGCCTGAAACTCAGCAATGACGCTCCTGCCTTCATCGCGTAATTTGCGGACCTCATCGAGATCGTTGTCATAGCCGCTGGCAATAAACCCACCATCGCGTGCCAAAATGGGAGGTTCGGCAACGAGCGAGGCGTCCAACAAAGACAGCAAATCATCAAACCCGGCCAATCGCTGAAGCGAAGCCGCCGTCAATTCTGGGAGATCGCCACTCAATTCTGAAGAAATCGCCTCAGATTGCGCCAAAGCATTACGGATTGCTGCCATATCCCTTGGGCCGCCACGATCGAGAGCCAGGCGGGAGATTGCCCTTTCGATATCCGGGCAACGCCGGAGCTTCTCTCTGAGATCCTCTCGAAACTCAATGTTAGACACAGCATGAGCAACAGCATCGTGGCGGGTAGTTAAAACCGATATGTCACGCGAGGGAGACCCAATTCGGCGCTCCAAAAGACGCCCGCCGCCCGCCGTTACCGTTTTGTCTATCGCAGCAAGCAAAGAGCCGTCCCGCCCGCCGCTCAAAGAGCGTGTTAACTCAAGGTTTCGCCGCGTTGCCGCGTCGATTTGCATCGTACCGCCGTTTGATTCCTGAACAGGCGTGCGTAGATGCGGCAGCTTTCCTTTCTGGGTGAGTTCCAGATAGTCAAAAATCGCCCCCATTGCCGAGATCTCAGCACGCGAGAAAGCCCCGAACGGCTCGAGGCTTTTGACCTTGTAGTGATCCGTAAGCCTTCGGGTGGCGGCGTGGCTGTCAAATCCTCCTCCCGAAAGGGGCGTCAACGCAGCACCGGAATCAGTCACTAATTCGGAGAATTCGGCAAGCTTAGTCTCGGATACGAGAACCTCGGTCGGCAAAAGGCGAGCAAGCTCCGGGCCAACTTGGTTTGGCCGAACCGCAGTGGCGCGAAATTCGCCCGTTGATATGTCGACCCAAGCCAGCGCAGTCTCACCGCGAATGTCGGAAATCGCGGCAAGGAAATTGTGCTGTCGGGCTTCGAGCAGCGTCTCTTCGGTCAATGTGCCCGGCGTCACAAGACGGACGACGCCTCGCTTGACCACGGATTTCGAGCCGCGCTTCTTGGCTTCGGCAGGGTTTTCAAGCTGCTCGCAAACGGCAACCCGAAAGCCCTTCCGGATCAGCGTGAGCAGATAACCTTCTGCCGCGTGAACCGGAACCCCACACATCGGGATGTCTTCGCCAAGATGCTTTCCGCGTTTGGTCAATGCGATATCTAGCGCCGCAGCAGCTGAAACCGCATCGTCAAAGAATAGCTCATAAAAATCGCCCATCCGATAGAACAATAATGCGTTCGGATGGTCGGCCTTGATCTCTAAGAACTGCGCCATCATCGGGGTGACGGCGGCATTTGCGATGGTCACTGCTCACTCCCCCCAGAGTGTTTTGGTGAATCTAACGCTCAAGGCTCGGACGCGAAAGATCAAATCCTTCTGCTTGCTCTTATGATCAGAGCGAATAAGGATGCGTTTCTGGGAGGACGCGATGCCAAAACCAAAGTACACGCGCGAAGACGCTTTGAATTTCCACATGCACCCGACGCCGGGGAAATTTGAAATTCAGGCAACCGTACCAATGAACACACAGCGGGACCTTTCACTGGCCTATTCGCCGGGCGTCGCAGTTCCCTGCGAAGAAATCGCGGCAAACCCGGAAACAGCGTATGATTATACCAACAAGGGCAATCTGGTAGCCGTGATCTCCAATGGAACCGCGGTGCTCGGGCTGGGAAATCTTGGCGCACTTGGCTCCAAGCCGGTGATGGAAGGCAAGTCCGTCCTCTTTAAACGTTTTGCAGACGTAAACTCGATCGATATCGAACTTGATACCGAGGATGTTGACGCATTTTGCAACGCGGTGCGCCTG
>CALLWO010000024.1 GCA_938016355.1 uncultured Boseongicola sp.
TCACCCCTGCACCCCGGAAACGACAACAAAAATAGATAATAATTTTAATAGTTTCCGCTTTGGAAACTAGCCGTACTTTGTGACGTGTTGCCGGCCTTTGCCGCGCTGAATTCTAAGGTAGTTCTCGCGCAGGATGATGAGCACACCCGCTGCAATCACAAGGCTTGCCCCCGCCATCATCGCAGGCGTCGGAACTTCACCGAACATGACGTAGCCAATGGCGACGGCGAAGAGCATCGAGGCGTATTCAAACGGCGCAACGATGGAAGCGTCTCCATATCGGTAGGCGGTGGTCAATAGGATTTGACCGATCCCACCGACAAACCCTGCCCCGATCAGATACGCCGTCGCGCTTAACGACGGCATTTCCCAGCCAAATGGGATCGTCGCGAGCGACAAAACGGTGGCGGTCACCGAGAACCAAAAGACGATTGCCGCGGTTTCTTCGGTTTCGACCAAACGGCGCACGTGGATCTGAGCGAGCGCGGCGCAGAACGATCCGGCCAGCACGAGGATAGCGCCATAGGCCAGCTCGGTACTTATATCGCCACCGGTAAACGCCGAAAGGCGCGGCCAAAGAATGATCAAAACCCCGACCATCCCCATCGCAACCGCGGCAAGGCGCACTTTGCGCACCGTCTCGCCCAACATTAAAACGGCCAGTATCACGACAAAAAGCGGCATCGCGTATTGGATCGCCTTGACCTCATAAAGCGGCAGGATCGCAAGACCGGCAAAGCTGAGACCCATTGCCGTCGACCCGATAAGACCGCGCCAGAGATGGCCAAGAGGGTTCGACGTGCCGAGCCCGCCTTTGAACTGTCCGCGCAAAACCAACCACGCGATGATCACAGGCAAAGCAAAGAAAGAGCGGAAGAAGACGGCTTGGCCGGGCGGAACGTCTTGCGAACCCGCTTTGATGAACGTCGCCATAATGACGAACAGCAGGACCGAGATGACTTTCAGGGTAATCGCACGAAAGGGGTTGGGCTGGGCAACGCTCATGGCCGCGTCGTATCAGGCAGCGGCCACGAGGGACAAGGCCGAACCGTCAGCCGTCTAGCCGTTCGCAAGCCCAGCGCGCGGCATCGGCGACCGCGGGGTCGTCGTCGTTCGTTAAACCCGCCGCGGCCTCGCGCAATCGCGGTGAACCGGAGTTTCCGATGGCATAAAGGACGTTGCGCACGAACCGGTTGCGCCCGATGCGTTTGATTGGCGAGCCAGAAAATTTCGCGCGGAACGCGGCATCGTCCAGACGTGCCAGGTCCCCAAGATCAGGCGCGTTGAGGTCGTCGCGCGCTGAGTATCGGATATCTTTTGCATCAGCGGCAAACTTGTTCCACGGACAGACGGCCAGACAATCGTCGCAGCCATAAATCCGGTTGCCCAAGTGCGGGCGGAGCGCCGGATCCACCGGGCCTTTGTGCTCAATCGTGAGATAAGAAATGCAGCGCCGCGCATCGAGCTCGTAAGCGGTCGGAAACGCATCTGTGGGGCAAACATCAAGGCACTTGCGGCACGATCCGCAGTGATCGACCTCGGGCGCGTCTGGTTCCAGATCGAGCGTAGTGAAGATCGCACCGAGGAAGAACCAGTTTCCCAGATCGCGACTGACCAGATTGGTGTGCTTGCCTTGCCAGCCAAGACCAGCCGCCTGACCCAGCGGTTTTTCTGGCACAGGGGCGGTATCGACGAAAACTTTGACCTCGCACCCCGTATCAGCCACCAGCCAGCGGGCGACCCTTTTGAGACGCTTCTTCAGGATATCGTGGTAATCCTTGTGGCGCGCATAGACGGATATCACGCCGTTTTCCACCGCGCTTAGATCATCGAGAGGATCGTGGTCCGGCGTATAGGGCTCGGCCAGCATCAGAATGGATTTCGCGTCGGGCCAAAGATGGTGTGGATTTCCGCGCCAGTCGGCGCGATCTTCGAGCCACGACATCTGACCGTGTCGACCTTCACTCAGAAAGTCAGCAAGACGGTTAGGAACGTCCGGAACAGCATCAGGGCGCGTGACGCGCGCCATGGCGAACCCTTCATCGAGCGCTTTGGCGACAAGGCGGGATTTTACTGTCTCGCCCATCGCGTTCTTCTGTCCTTTTGTATTTGAAAGCTGACGTCTGCCGCGAGGGACAGACGCCTTATGCTAGAAATCCAGATCGGCGTAATGTGATGGCGGAGGAAATCCGGGCACCGCGTCCGCAAGCAATCCGCGAAACGCGGGACGTGATTTGATCCGTGCATACCAGTCGCGCACGGCCCCGTAGGCGTTCCAGTCCACGTCCGAAATGTAATCGAGCGCCGAGAGATGCCCGGCGGCGGCAAAATCGGCGAGGCTTAACTCGTTGCCCGCCAACCAGCGACGCTGATCGAGAAGCCAGCCAAGATAATCGAGGTGCATTTTGATCGCACGCGCGCCTGCTTTTACATTCTTGCTGTCGGGATAGCCTTCTTTGGTGATCTTCTTGTTGACGCGTTCGTAGAGCAGTTTGGACGTCACTTCGGTGTGGAACTTATCGTCAAACCAACCGACGAGACGCCGCACTTCGTGACGCGCAGCCGGGTCTTTTGGCATGAGAGCCGGTTCGGGGTGGCGTTCTTCGATATATTCGCAAATCGCCGTGCTTTCGCTGAGCGTCAGCCCGTCGATCTTGAGGACCGGGACCTTTCCCGCCGGATTTCGGCGCATGAAATCGGCATCGCGTTCCCAATAGCGTTCCTCGACAAGCTCGACCTCCAGCCGCTTTTCAGCCAGCGACAGGCGCACTTTGCGACAGAACGGAGAGAGGGGTGCGTGATAGAGCCGGATCATAACCAATTTCCCGATTTTTGCCTGAATGCCCTAAAACCCACCTTCGGATCAACTCTCGAAACACGCCGCGCGACCATCCGCGCGGATCGTGGCCGCCCCATCCGCGATGGCGCGCGCGCGGCGATCCACGAACGCAGACGGATTGACGGCCTGACGTTCCTTGGGATTTGGCAGTTTGGCGGCAAGAAGCGAGGCTTGGCGCGCGGTGAGGTCTTTGGCGGAAACACCGAAATGGTGCTCGGCCGCGGCCTCGATCCCAAAGACGCCTTCGTCGAATTCGGCCACGTTCAGATAAACCTCGACGATCCTTTGCTTGGACCAGAACAGCTCGACGATAGGGGTCATCAAAGCTTCCAATGCCTTGCGCGGCCAGCTGCGCCCTTGCCAGAGCCACACATTCTTGACTGTTTGCTGGGTCAGGGTCGACGCTCCGCGATCGGCACCTTCGGCGATGGCGGCGCGAAGTTGCATCATGTCAAAACCCCAATGCGCGCAGAAATCGGCGTCTTCAGCTGCGACGACAGAACGCGCCGCGACCGGCGCGATCTGATCAAAGTCCACCCAATCGCGTTTGATCCCGCCAAGGCGCATTCCTTCGCTGAGGACATAGGGGGTCGTTGGTGGGGCGATCACGGAATAGATTGCAGCGCTCAGACCCATAGCCGCCACCAAACACAATAGCGCGCGCGCCACGGCCCGGAATGGGCGGCGGCGCGGTTTCTGTTCTTTCGCCTTGGGTTTGGCTTTTCTTTGTGTGGTCTTTTTAACCATAGGTTCTGGTGGCATGAGAACTTCGTCGGAGCAAGTCACCCGCACACCTATTCGGCGGCTTTGGCCTCGCTTTTTTCGGCCCGCGCTTCCTGCACGGCGCGCCGCGCTTCGGCCCGTTCACGCCGCTTCGCAAAGCGCTTTTTCAACCGGGACACGCGGGCTTTCTGATAGGCGTTTAGAACCGGATTGGCGAGGATATAGGCCGCGATACCGGTCGCGATCCCCGGAATGATGCCGCCGATCAGATAGGTCAGAAAGAAGGTGTCAAAGAATTGCGACAGCCGTCCCCAGGCCGTGCGCTCTTCGGTGAACATGGCCATGAAATTGCGCCACAGTTCAAGCGCGGCATCCGAGAACGCGCGCGCCACTTCGGGCAATGGCACGAATGGCCGGCCAAGCATGAGCGCGCCAAGCTCCATCGAGACTGCAGCGATAATCGGGAAGGTGATTGGGTTTCCAAAGAACGTCGCGAGAAGTGCAGCAGCGATATTGCCGCGCATGGCCCAGGCAAGCCACGCAGCTACAAGAAAGTGCAGGCCGAAGAACGGGGTGAAGCAGGTGAAGACACCCGCCGCGATGCCGCGCGAGATCTTGTGAGCCGGGTCGGGAAGGCGTCGCACACGATATGCCACGTATTGAATCGCCCGTCGCCAGCCGCCTTTTGGATAAAAGAACCGCGCGAAGGCTTCGATATAGGTTCGTGGTGTTCGACGTTTAAAAACCACCTGACGTCAACTCTAATCCTGTTCTTACGGCTTTCGCCCCAAATCCCGATGCCGCGTAATCGCTGCAACATCGCTATCGGCTTCAATCGCCAGCATCATTGCATGGAGATGTTCAACATCGCGTAACTCCACGTCGACAATTAGGCGATAAAAGTCCGGTTTCCTGTCAATGAACACCAAATCCGAGATATTTGCTGCCTGTTCTCCAATAAGTGTGCAGATTTTACCCAAGACACCGCTGTCGTTGGCAATCGTCAGCTCAAGACTGACCGAATGCACGGCTGGGTGGCGACCTTCCTGCCAGTGGAGATCGACCCAGCGACCTGATTCTTCTTCGACCTCAACCAATGCACCGCAATCAATCGCGTGGATCATCACGCCTTTGCCGCGATAGGAAATGCCGACAATCCGTTCACCGGGAACGGGTTGGCAACAGAGCGCACGGCGGAACGTCTGGCTGGGCTTCAGTCCGACAATGGCGCGCGCGGCGTCGATTTCGTCGCCAGTCTTCTGGGCAAGATCGGGATAGAGCGTCTCGATCACCTGCCGCGCAGTCAATTCGGCCGAACCGATGCGCGCCAGAAGTTCAGAACTGTCCGGCAGCGTCAGATGCTTGGCGGCAGTGGTAAGCGCTTTGTCGGTCGCACGTTTGCCGACATGTTCGAACGCCACCCGCACCAGTTCCCGCCCCAGCTTGATAAAGCGCTCACGATCTTCTTCGCGAAGTGATCGACGGATCGCGGCTTTGGCACGCCCGGTGGCCACGATGTCGATCCATGTGGTTTGCGGTCGCTGACCTTCGGCCGTCATGATCTCGACGGACTGGCCGTTCTTGAGCCGTGTCCATAGCGGCACGCGAATTGCATCGACCTTGGCCCCGACGCAACTGTCGCCAATCCGCGTGTGGATTGCATAGGCAAAATCAAGCGGCGTCGCGCCACGCGGCAGTTTCACAACGTCGCCCTTGGGCGTGAAGCAAAACACCTGATCGGCATACATCTCGAGCTTCACGTGTTCGAGGAACTCGTCGTGGTCCTCTTCGTCGAAGCGATCCGTCAGGGTCGAGACCCACTTGGCAGGGTCAACGGCAAAGCGGTTTTCGGTGCGCACGCCATCGCGATAAGACCAATGCGCAGCAACACCGGCTTCGGCCACGTCGTGCATTTCGCTGGTGCGGATTTGAACTTCAACCCGTTTCCCGTCACGCCCCGAAACAGTGGTGTGAATCGAACGATACCCGTTGGATTTGGGTTGGCTGATATAATCTTTGAACCGCCCCGGCACCGCGCGCCAGCGCTGATGCACCGCGCCCAATGCGGCGTAACAATCGGCTTCGGTGCCAACGATGATGCGGAAACCATAGATGTCGGACAGGCGCGAGAATCCGATCTCTTTTTCCTGCATTTTGCGCCAGATCGAATACGGCTTTTTCGCGCGCCCGAGGATCTCTGCCTCGATGGAGGTCTTCTCCATCTCGCGTTCAATATCCGCTGTAATCTGCTGGATCACATCGCCGGTTTCGCGCTGCAAGGTGATGAAGCGACGGATGATGGAATTTCGCCCTTCGGGGTTGAGGACGCGGAAGGCGAGATCCTCAAGCTCTTCGCGCATCCATTGCATACCCATCCGTCCCGCAAGGGGGGCAAAGATGTCCATCGTCTCGCGAGACTTCTGGCCTTGCTTTTCAGCGCGCATCGAGCGGATCGTGCGCATGTTGTGCAAACGGTCCGCAAGCTTGACCAGGATTACGCGCAGATCTTTGGACATTGCCATAAAGAGCTTGCGGAAATTCTCAGCTTGCTTGGTTTCCGTCGAGCTGAGTTGAAGGTTCGTCAGCTTGGTCACGCCATCAACAAGTTCAGCAACTTCGTTGCCAAAGAGTTTTTCAACCTCTGAATAAGTCGAGCGTGTGTCCTCTATTGTGTCGTGCAAAAGCGCGGTGATGATGGTGGCGTCATCAAGCTTTTGCTCTGTGAGGATGGCGGCGACGGCAACGGGATGGCTGAAATAGGGTTCGCCGGAATGGCGCAGCTGGCCTTCATGCATGTCGCGCCCATATTCATAGGCGCGACGGATCAGGTCAGCGTTGGTCTTTGGGTTATAGTTCTGGACCAGTGCGATCAGGTCGTCGGCGTCAATCATTGGCCCACCCCATGGGACCGCGCCATGAGGACCTTAAGGCTGCCGTTGGGCTTCCATCAGGGCACGGAGCAGCTTTTCTTCGCTCATGTCATCATCAGCCGGTTTGTCGGCTTCGGCCCCCATCAGAAGCGCCATTGCGTCTTCTTCTGGTTCATCGACTTCGATCTGCGTCTGCTGCGCTTCGATCATGCGCTCGCGCAGTTCGTCAGCCTGCTGAGTTTCGTCCGCAATCTCGCGAAGAGAAACAACCGGGTTTTTGTCGTTGTCGCGCTCTACCGTCAGGGGCGCGCCTTCGGAAATCTCGCGCGCCCGATGGGCGGCAAGCATCACCAGATCAAACCGGTTTGGTACTTTATCAACGCAGTCTTCAACCGTCACGCGGGCCATGGTGGTCTCCGTCAGAATGGGAACAGGCCGGTTATCTAGGGCCGCAGATGCAAAAACACAAGGCGATTCTGGGCTTTGGCACCTGAATCATGAGGGAATTATCACAAATTCTA
>CALLWO010000025.1 GCA_938016355.1 uncultured Boseongicola sp.
AAGGCCCTGTATTATCGCGACAATCCATAGAAAGATCGCCGCCCAAAGCACGCGATGCGCAACGCTTGAGAACACGTCGATCTCGTCAAGCGCAATCCGGATGGCAAGGAACGATCCGCCCCAGATGACCCCAAGGGTCAGTAAAAGGCCCCAAGTGGCCGCAGTGATGTGTGTGCTTGTCATGGGGCCAGCCTTAGCGCGATCCACGCGGGCCCGGCGACCCGGAACTTGCGCAAGTGAACAAGAAAAAAGGCCCCGCCGATTGGCAGGGCCTTTTTGAAAGCAGTATTGATGGCGATCAGAAAGAGTAACCGATGCGAATACCGACCGAGACGACATCGTTTCCGGTGAAGTTGGCGCGCGCGACATCTGGCGTACCCGTTTCTGGCATCGCATCACCCAGTTGCGTATAGCGAATGCCGCCGGAAATTTTGACGCTGTCGCTGACGGTATATTGCCCGCCAAGCGCCAGGGATATTTGCCCGTTCGATGGTGCAAGAGGTGAGACCAGCGGATCGCTTTTGTCTTCGTAACCAACCGAAACGGATCCGGAAAACTTGTCTGAGAACCGGCGTCCTACACCCAGCGTTATTGCGGTGCTGTCATCGAGATCGGAGATGCTGGACCCTGGCGTGCCCGGATCAACTGCGCCGTCAAATGCCGCTGGCGAAATGACGAGATCAGACCATTTGGCGTATCTGATTGAACCAAACACCAGAGTGTCTTCTGCAACGCCCGTTTGGAAATCAAGGTTGATCGACTCAGGCGACGTGATTTCAGTATTTGGGCTGCCGCCGGGAAGGATGTTTTCGACTGTTGGAAGGCTGTGGTCGATTTCGGAATTATAGGTCAACGCAACACGCAGAGCGATTTCTGGAATTTCGTAAGCTGCACCAACGACGTATCCAAGCGCACCGTCGCTTTCCATCGATACGTTGTAACCGCTAAGCGGGCCGTAAGCCAAACCGCTCAATGTTATATCGCCCTTGATCGTTTGGTAGCGCAGGCCACCGTGTACGGAAACGCGGTCGTTCACTTGATATTGCCCAAGAGCTGTCACCGACGTCGAACTTGCAATGGCGGACGTGCCACCAAGCAGGGTCGTGCCTGCGTCGCCGCCATACGTGATGTCGGAACCAAAAGGTTGATCGAAAAGCAATGCTGCTGCGACTTTGTCATTGATCTGAAAGCGCACGCCGGCGCCCAACTGTACAAAAGAATCTGCAACATTTGAGATCGGATTTGTCAGCACGTCTTCGCCTGACACGCTTGGTGATACGTAACCAAACGAAAACTCCGCATAATTGCCGTCTTCAAAGATTATCCCGACCGGCTGACCAGAACGATCCAAACCACCGGCGTGTGCACCGCTTGCGGCCATACCAACCAAGGCCGTTGTCATTAATACTCGTTTCATGTGCTTTTCAGTCCCCACTGTGCCGCATTTATGTTCGCGATACCCTCTATATGCCTCTTCTTTGGGTCAATTATTGACGCGGCGTCATGGAAATTCTCGTGCCGTAGCGTCACAAATGCGTCACGCGTTCGCTTTGCGCGATTCCGCCCAGATATTTAGGTAATTGCCGCCGAAAATCAGCAAAGCCCCGATCAAAACAAACGCATCGAGCGGTTCGTTGTAAAAGAGCATACCGACGACCGCGATGGCGGGCAGGCGGATGAAATCCATTGGCGTCACAACGGTCGCGGGCGCAACTTTCAGCGCGTTCGTCAGGCAGGTATGCGCCACAAGCCCTGCCAGCCCGACCATGACGACCCACGGCCATGCCGCGGTTGAGGGCCAGGCCACGTCGCCGTCCCAACTGGTCGCGACAATGCCCATGATCGCCTGTAGAAACGTCAGCCAGAAAAGAATGCCGACGATGGTTTCGGTGCGGGTCAGCATCTTGGTGCAGACAATTGAGCCTGCAAATCCGATGGCAGACCCTGCGGCCAGTGCAAGCCCAAGTGGGTCACCGCCAGCACCGGGGCGCGCAACGATCAGCGCACCGATGAACCCAAGGGCGACCGCAAGCGTGCGCATCCGCGTCAGACGTTCCCCCAAAAAGAGCGTGGCAAGGATCACCACCCAGATGGGCGAGGTGAACTCAAGCGCAAAGAGTGGGGCAAGCGGGATCAGGGTGAGGGCATAGAACCAAAGGTTCTGTCCGGTGAAATGCGAGGCATTGCGGATGATGTGAAGCCCGATGCGATTGGTGCGCGCCTCGTGCAGTTTCCCGCTCAGCACACCAAACGTCACAATAACGAACAACCCGATGAACGAGCGATACATCATCAGCTCGAACGTATCGAGTTCATCCGCAATCGCGCGGCCGCCCACAGCCATGGAAGAAAACGCGAAGATCGCCCCAATCATCCAAGCCGCAGCCAAAAATGGCCGCGACTCCTGGGTCATTTCATATAGTCGATATAGCTTTCGCGTGGCACGTCACCGGCCTGCGCAGCGCTTGCGGCTGCAGCGCGCGCAACATTGAGCGGCCATTTCACGCCTTCCCAAAGGATGCCAACGATCGGTTCGATGGCACCGTCGGGATCAGCCGCGACATTGATGATGTCGGAAAACCCGGCCCACCGGAACGACGCATTCGCGCGCGGCAGGTGATAGCGATGGGTCACCAGAAGGATCGGCGCGGATTTCTCTAGGTCTTCGATGTCAGCTGTGAAGATCGCGTTTTGCAGCGTGGAATGCGACGCGCCTTCGACAGTGATTGCGGTTTCCGGGACACCTGCGGCAACGGCCGCGGCCTTCATCGCGTCCGCGACGCTTTGCCCACCGGCGACCGGGCCACCAGAAACGATCAGGCGTGGCGCACGTTCATCATTGAAAAGCGCAATCGCGCGATCAAGGCGCACTTGAGTTTCGCCGCCAAGACCACCGTTCATCGAGGCATTGCCCGCAACAACCACAATCGCATCGCCATTTGGAATTGCATCCGGCGCTTTATACATCGCGACGTAAAGTCCGGTGCCAATCAGCGCAGCCCAGACTGCCAGAACAACAATCGCAAAAATCCAACGAATAAATCTCATGGCCCAACCCCTCTTGTAAGCCTTTGCGTCGCCACCCTAATTTGTGGACCGACGTACCCTTGGGCGGTTTTTAGCCTATTGCGTTGGCTGGCCCAAGCCTGCGGTTCAAATCCACCGAAACTAGCCCCCAATCGTGGCAGAAAGGGCGACAATTTCGACCTATTACATTTTCTGTTCAAAGATTGGCAACAACGCGTCGCCGGGCCGCCGCGCGATCACTCCATCTCAATCGTGCCGGGCGGCTTAGAAGTAACGTCATAAAAGACCCGGTTGATGCCCGCGACTTCGTTGATGATCCGCGTCGCGGTTTCGCTCAGGAATTCGTGGCTGAAGGGGTAGTAATCCGCCGTCATTCCGTCAACGGATGTGACCGCGCGCAGACCGCAGGCAAAGTCATAGGTGCGCCCATCCCCCATCACGCCAACGGTGCGCACCGGCAGGATCGCAGCAAAGGCCTGCCAAATCTCGTCATAAAGCCCGTGGCGGCGGATCTGGTCGATATATACCGCATCGGCCTGGCGCAGAATGTCGAGCTTTTCGCGGGTGATCTCGCCCGGACACCGAATGGCGAGGCCGGGGCCGGGAAACGGGTGGCGACCGATAAAGCTTGCGGGCAGGCCAAGTTCCCGACCAAGCGCGCGCACTTCGTCTTTGAACAATTCGCGCAGCGGCTCGACCAGTTTCAGACCCATCTTCTCGGGCAGGCCGCCGACATTGTGGTGGCTTTTGATCGTGACCGAAGGGCCGCCAGAAAAGCTGACGCTTTCGATCACGTCGGGATAAAGCGTGCCTTGCGCCAGAAACTCCGCGCCTTCGATCTGATTGGCGTATTTCTGGAAAACATCGATGAAAAGCTTGCCGATGATTTTGCGCTTGGTCTCGGGGTCGGACTGACCATCAAGTTCGCCTAGGAACAATTCGCTTTCGTCGGCGTGGATCAGCGGGATGTTGTAATTGTCGCGGAACATCGCGACGACCTCGTCGGCCTCGTTCAGCCGCAAGAGCCCGTGATCCACAAAGACGCATGTCAGCTGATCGCCAATCGCTTCGTGGATCAGAACGGCGGCAACGGACGAATCAACGCCGCCCGACAGCCCGCAGATCACCTGCTTGTCGCCGACCTGTTCGCGGATCTTGCGAATGGCTTCTTCGCGGTATGCACCCATGGTCCAGTCACCCTGAAACCCGGCGATGCGCACGAAGTTCTCATAAAGCGTCGCGCCTTTGGGCGTGTGATGCACTTCGGGGTGGAACTGCACCGCGTAAAAATGGCGATCCGTGTCGGCGGTCACTGCATACGGCGCGTTGGGGGACGTGCCGTATACCTCAAAACCCGGTGCAAGCTTGGCGACGTGGTCGCCGTGGCTCATCCAGACCTGCTCGCGATCCTCGTCGTTTTGAAACCAGCCAGAAAGCAGATCAAGCTTTTCAACGCTCGGGGTCACATAGGCACGCCCGAATTCCGCCGTTCCGCCACCGCCCGAGATCTTGCCACCTTCGACGCGACCGCCAAGCATCTGCATCATCACCTGTTGTCCGTAACAGATGCCGAGAACCGGCACGCCACACTCAAAAACGCTCGCTGGAGGGCGGGGTGAGTTCTCGTGCACAACACTGGATGGCCCGCCCGAAAGAACGACAGCTTTGGGGGCAAAGTCTTTCAGAAAGGCGTCTGTGACGGAATTGAAGGGGTGGATTTCGCAATAGACATTCAACTCGCGCAATCGTCGCGCGATAAGCTGGGTCACTTGAGAGCCGAAATCGATGATAAGAAGGCGGTCGTGGGCAGCGCTGGTCATGAAGGTGCTTTAGGCGCGCGCTGTGTTTTGTGCAAGTCCAGTTTGGGGCTTGTGCCCGTACCACGCCCGCACCCGACAGTTTTGACTATTTTTTATTCGTAAACGCCGCCGGCTCATGTCGTTTTCGCATGGCATTCGCCGCAATTTGGCGTCGCTTGTGAAATTGCTCGTGTATCAAAAACAGGAAACCAAAATTCCCGGAGCTAGGATCATGGCTGAGGTAAGAGAACGTCGACGCGGTGGGGGCGGGGCTGCGCGCCGCGCAGAACGCACTGCCGTGAAGATCGAAGTGGCGAAGTTCATCGAGCGCAACATTCCGAACCTTGAGGTTCTGAACGAAGAGGCGCTCGAGATTATCGAGGCCAACGCGGAGATTGTGCTTGAGGAAATCGGCGTGAATTTCGTCGATAACCCGGCCGCGCTTGAGCGCTGGAAAGCGGCTGGTGCGGATATTGATGGCGAGCGCGTGCGTCTGCCAAAAGGGCTGGCGCGTAAACTTTGTGCCACAGCGCCGTCCTCTTACGTCCAGCATGCCCGCAATCCTGAGAGATCCGTCACCGTGGGCGGGCGCAATCTTGTGCTGGCCCCGGTTTATGGCCCGCCATTTGTGCGCGATGCCGCCGGTGGTCGTCGGTATGCGACGATGGATGATTTCAACAAGTTCGTGAAGCTCGGCTATATGTCGAAATGGCTGCATCATTCCGGCGGCACAGTGTGTGAGCCGACCGATGTCGCCGTGAACAAGCGCCACCTTGATATGCTGCACGCCCATATGACGTTGTCTGACAAACCGTTCATGGGCTCGGTCACAGAACCTGAGCGCGCCGCTGACAGTGTTGAGATGTGCGAGATTTTGTTCGGCAAGGACTTCGTGCAGGAAAACACGGTGATGACCTCGCTCATCAACATCAATTCACCCCTGACGTTTGATTCCACGATGATGGGCGCGTTGGAGGTTTATGCCGCCAACAATCAGGCCGCGATCATTTCGCCCTTTATTGTCGGTGGCGCGATGGCACCGGTCAGCGTTGCCGGCACGTTGACGCAAGTTCTGGCCGAAGTGCTGGCAGGCGTTGCCTATAGCCAGTTGATCCGCCCCGGTGCGCCGGTTGTCGCAGGCGCGTTCGTCACCTCGATCGACATGAACTCAGGCGCCCCGACTTTCGGCACGCCCGAAGCCGCGCACATCACCTATGGCATGGGCCAAATCGCGCGGCGTCTTGGGCTGCCGTACCGTTCGGCGGGGTCGTTCTGTGGCTCCAAATTGCCCGATGCGCAAGCCGCTTACGAAACCGCCAACAGCCTGAACGTCGGACTGCTCGCCGGTGTGAACTTCATGCTTCATTCCTGTGGCTGGCTCGAAGGCGGGCTGGTTTCCAGCTTTGAGAAATTCGTCATGGACGCGGATCAGCTTGGGATTCTGCATCGTCTGGCCGCTGGCGTTGATATGTCAGAGAACGGGCAGGCGATGGATGCCTTGCGCGAAGTTGGCCCCGGCGGGCATTACCTTGGATGCGCCCATACACAAGCCAATTTCAAAGACGCGTTCTGGCGCACGGAACTTCTCGATTACAAGCCTTTTGAAACATGGGCCGAAGAGGGAGAGCGCGACACCGTGGCGCTGGCCAGCGCGCGGGTCGAGAAGCTTTTGAACGATTATCAGATGCCGCCGATGGATCCGACCATTCGTCAGGCGCTTGACGCCTATGTCGCCGAGAAAAAGGCGTCTGTGCCGGACGCGTTCACCTAAACCGGGTCAATCACCGGGGCAGGGCGCATCAACATACGCGCTTCGGACATGATCGCGATCAGAACTTCGACATGGGCCGTCACCGAATAGGTGGCGGCGCTTGTTTTTCGCGCGTCATTGATCACGGCTTCGATTTCCAAAAGCTGGCGCACTGCGTCATCAGGACTGAGGGCTGCGCCATTTGTCAGCAAGCGCGCGAGCGTTTTGTCGCGACGATACTCCGTCATGCCATGGCGCGCGGCGCGAATCAAAAGGCCGGGGCGGCGCAGGGAAGTCAGGGCAATCAGACGGTCAGACATCGGCAAACTCCTTTTGGGTGTGCCTTTAAGATATGCAACCCTGACGTGTGTTGCGTTTCAGGCGTTTTCAGCGAGCTTGCGTCTTTTCAATTGTTTACGATTTGTAGATCATTCTACCAATCGACCGGTACTGTTAACAAACTGGTAACAATTGCAACTCAAGGTTGTTACGTTAACCACAATGAGAAAACGCTGCTGTTTTCTCTGTCCCGGTCAAAAAAGGAGGATCGCCATGCACATGGGTCAGGATACCAAAGCCCCAATCATCGTCCCGGATTGGATCCCGGTCGAGGTTCAACGGTATCTGGCACATACAGAGCAAGGTCGATCCATACGCTCACTGGCGCGCGAGGCGGGGTGTCATGCCTCCACCGTGTTGCGTCAGGTCAGGCGGTACGAGACACGCCGCGACGACCTTTTGGTGGATTTGGCTTTGACGCGTTTAGGTCAGGTTGATCCTTCCATTTGTCGGTCGTGGCCGGGATCTGAGAACGGAGAGACAATGACCATTGCACCTGATGCAAAAGACCTAAGCCTGCCCGATGAAACTATGCTGCGAAGCGAAGCCCCGCGCGTGTTACGGCGCCTGAATGAACCGGGCGCGTGCCTGGCGATTGCCAAAGACATGGAAAAAGCGGTGATCGTGCGGGAATCTGAACACGGCCAGACCCTGCGCACCGCTGTGGTTGATCGTCCGCTGGCCGAAGCGATGGCCCTGAAAGACTGGGTAACCCTCAGTCAGGACGGCCGGATTTCACGGTATCGGATTTCAACAGCGGGGCGGCACGCGCTCAAACGGTTTCTGGCAGAAGATGAAGCGCGCCGCAGCGGGTTGGCCGAAGACGCGCGCCCCTTTGCCGCCCAACACGGCGAGAGCGGCGAAAAAACGGTGTCAGACACCACCGGAAAGCGCAAGCGCGTCCGCTACAATGCCGCCGAAAGCCCGCTGCAATCCTTGGCGCGGCGGCGCGACAAGACGGGGCAGGCGTTCTTAAGTCCTGATCTCGTGGCCGCAGGCGAACGTCTGCGCGAAGATTTCGAACTTGCGCAGATGGGACCGCGCGTTGCGCAGAACTGGGACCGGTTTCTGACATCCGGGTGTCGCGGCGATTTTAACCATTCCGGCGGTGGCGGCGGATCGGAAAACGCCCGCAATCGCGTGGCAAAAGCGCTTAGCGATCTTGGCCCCGGTCTTGGCGACGTTGTGCTCAGATGTTGCTGTTTTCTTGAGGGAATGGAAGCAGCTGAAAAGCGTATGGGCTGGTCTGCACGGTCAGGTAAGATCGTTTTGCGGATCGCGCTCCACCGCCTGAAGCGTCATTATGACGAGGCTGAAGGCAACTGGTCGCCGCTGATCGGTTAACGTTAAAGTCGATTAATTCTCGACGGAACTACCAAAGATTGTATTATGGAGACGCTCCGGGAAGAATTCGGGGCGTCTTTTGTTGCGTTGAACCCGTCGCGGGTCTTGGCGGAACGCCTCATGAAAGGGGCACTTCATGGCCGACGGAACGACCGGCAAGCATTACCTGCACGGTGAATTTGAAGCCCTCATGTCGCAGCCTGAAACCCATGAGTTTCTGGACCTCGGTGCGGTCGACGGGTTTTGGTACTGGGATCTGGAAAACCCCGAGAACGAGTGGATGAGCGATGGCTTTTGGCACACGCTCGGTTTCGATCCGACCACCAAGAAACCGCTTGCTTCGGAATGGCAGGACCTGATCTATCCCGAAGACGGCGCGCGGGCCTTGCGCAATTTTGAACGCCATTGCGCCGACCCAAATCATCCCTATGACCAGATTGTGCGCTATAAAACCGCCGATGGCGGCACCGTCACCGTGCGCTGTCGTGGCAAAGCCGTACGTCGCGATGGCAAGCCGATTCGCCTTTTGGGCACCCATACAGTGATTGGGGACACGCGACAGGATTCGATCGAAGAAGCGCTGCACACGCTCTTTGATACGGTGCCAAGCGCGGTCATCGGTTGGGACGACAAGAACAACATCGTGAAATGGAGCCCGGCAACCACCGATCTTTACGGCTACCCGACGCCATCGGGGCCTGTTTTCCCACCGGATGTTTTGAAATCTGATTTTGGCATGCCGTGGGAAGACGTGTTTGCCGTTCTCGAAACCGGCGCGCCTTGGCGCGGATCCGTGCGCCATCAGACTGCGAGTGGCGAAACGATCATCACCAATTCAATCTATCAGCGGGTGGCGATCTCTGAAAACACCCATTGTATTTTCCAGATTGACCGGGACGAGACCGCGCGCGTTCTTGCCGAACAGGCACAGTCGCTGGCCAATCGCGAGCTGCATCACCGGGTCAAGAACCTCTTTTCTGTCGTCGAAGGTTTGATCCGTCTGACCGCGCGCACAACCGAGAACCGCGAAGACATGGTCGAAGAATTGTCAGCGCGCGTCGCTGCACTGGCCTCGGCCCATATCCTGTCGATGGATCGCGGCGAAACGCGTCCCATCCAGTTCCACGATATGGTGGACACGTTGCTAGGTCCAATGGCACTGGAAGATCAACAGGTTAGCCGCAATGGCCCGGATTTCACCGTGGATTTGCAATCGGTCAATCCACTCGGGCTTCTCGTCCATGAACTGGCCATGAACGCCGCCAAACACGGGGCATGGTCTGATCCAGAAGGCATTTGCGCGATCACGTGGAATCTTAACGAAGACTTCGAGTTTTCATGGCAAGAGAGCGTACCAAAGGGTATTTCAAAGCCCGACCAAACCGGATTTGGCATGAAGCTGATCCATAAATCCGCGACGCAAATGGGTGGGAACGTGGAAATTGACTGGAAGCCGACGGGAATTCACTTTCAATTAACGCTTCCGGGCACAAAACTGAAACGGACTGAGAAACAAAGATAAATGATGACAGAATGTCCTCTGGTCGCAACGACCTCACACTCTTGGCAGAATGCCGTTTTGATCTTTTCCACCAATGGCTTCGTCGCGGGGGCTGCAAAACCCGGGGACACC
>CALLWO010000026.1 GCA_938016355.1 uncultured Boseongicola sp.
GATATTTCTCAGGAGGAATGCAAATCGCTCATTCAGAAAATGAATGACGATCCCGAAGTTCTGGGAGTTATTTTGCAGCGTCCTGTCCCGGATCATTTGCATATCCGTTCACTTCAATCTGCAATCCACCCCCTCAAGGATGTGGAAGGGATGAACCCGGCGTCGATTGGCAACATTGTTTATAATGACATTGCGATGGCGCCGTGTACGGCCGCGGCTGCTGTCGAGTTGATCCGGGAAACCGGTTTGGACATGGCGGGCTTGGAAGTTGTCATGGTGGGACATTCCGAAATTGTCGGAAAGCCAGCGGCGATGATGTTAATGGCGGAAGGTGCAACGGTTACGGTTTGCCATCACATGACACGCTCGGTTGCGATGCATTCCCGTCGCGCGGATGTGGTGATCGTCGCGGTTGGCAAAGCGCATTTGATCGGACCCGACATGATAAAGCCCGGCGCGGTGGTGATTGATATCGGTATCAACCAAATCCAAAGCGCTGACGGGACCACAAGGCTGGTGGGTGATGTGGACACTGAAGGGGTCAAGGACTTGGCAGGTTGGATCACGCCGGTTCCGGGCGGCGTCGGTCCGGTGACGGTCGCAATTTTGATGCGCAACGCCATTCGCGCCCATGCCCGTCAATGCGAGGCGGGTTGGACGTCTTAAATTGTGACTATAAAGCGAGGTAACCGACACCCGCGAAGGCGATAGCACAACCGGCCCATTGGGGAACGGTCATGCGTTCTTTCAGAAACATCCACGCAAGAATAATCGTCAGCATGCCAAACAATGACGAGGAGACCGCCGCGTATTTTGCGTTGGGCAAATTGCCTGCTGACAAAACAGCCATCAAGGCGATGCCGTCGGCCACACCCATCGCCAACAGCCAGGGCAATGCTTGACGCCCGGGCCAAAATGGCTGCTTCAGAAAAAGCAAGACGACCACAACGAGGAGTAGCGCTGTTACGCGCGTCACCAACGTGCTTGGCATGTCATGGCTGAGGGATGCGGCTTCTTGGCCGAACGCGAATGTGGCCGCAAAACCAATAGCTGCAATGATCGCAAATAGCGCTGTCGGACCGATTGGTGGCGTTTCGTCAGAACTCGTGTCGGACAAAGCGGCGACGACTGAAACGCCAATGACAATTGCCAGAACGGCCAGCCATTGTAGTGCAGATATTGGCGTGCCTTGAAGGGCGGCCCAGCTGATCGACAAAATCGGATAGCCTGCGATCAAAGGCGCAACAATGCGGACCGGCCCGCGCTGGAACGCGTAATAAAGCCCAAACGTGGCCACGACGAAGGCGGCACCGGCGCCAAGTGACAAAATAACGGCCGAACGGGGCATTGGTTGGAGAGTTCCGGACGCGATTGTAATTGCACTGTGGAATACGAGACCTGTCAGGATCACGGTAAAAATGCAGGCGCTTATCGCAACTTTTTGGCTTAGAAACCGAACGCAGATATCATGAAAGCCCCAGCAGAGTGCTGCGACCAGACCCAGCGCAAGGGCACTCATCGATCATTCCGAAAATAGGGGATCAGGAACACAAGGCAGGCAATCAGGAAGAATATCGAACCGAACATGCTTCAAAATTCCCCTATAGATGCGACACAAAATCCAATGGCCGTTATCACAAACAGGATCCAGCCGAATAAATTGATCTGACGATTGCTCATTTTGTGCGAATTTGTTTGCTGTAACTGCATGGGTCTGTATTCTTACCGTTAAACATTTATTCCGTGTATGCAACATGCGTGGGGGAGAATGACGATGCTCGACGACTATCCTATTGTGCGGCCGGGTCCACCAAAACCTAGCACCATAATCAAGCCACAAGTTTTTTCGTTGCCAGCGGGCACCGAGCGGTACGTCGTCGAAGGGCAGGGTGCTGTTCTCATCCCGATCGAAACCGGAGATCATCTGACGATCATCAACGATGAGGGCGGGCAGCGCTGCGAACTTATTGTGGCGGATGCCAAAGGCACGGCGGATGCCGGAATTATTGGTGCATCGGCAACCGGCGTGTCCAATGGGCTGCAGGCACTCCTAACATCTGACGATCGGTCGCTGCGCGGTTTGCGCATGGGGCTGGAGGCGCGCGGCATTGATCCTGGGAATGCAAAGGCCGTGCATTTGTTCGAAAGCACAACGCCTGCGAAAACCGAGGCTGAATTCACGGCCAATCGGGCTGGAACGCTAATTGTTGCCGCCCCGGGCAAAGCGATGGATTTCGAGGCGCAGGATACAGCGACCTCTCTGACGGTTATGATCAGGCGGGCCACGCTGAAAAGCCACGCGCGATTCAAACTGCCCGACCCATTGGCGGACCCTTTGCTGGATGTGCGTGTGCACAGCCAAACGGCAGAAGCCTATTTCGTCAAAGCTGGCGATTATATCCAGATTCTGGATGTGGATGGGCGGCAATGCACAGATTTCGAATGCTTCTCGGCGCGAAAACTGGACAAGGGCATCGAGCATGCGCTTGACGTGACAACCACGCGGACATTGATGGGCCATGCTTATCCGATGCCCGGTCTTCACGCGAAATACTACGATCAGGAGATGGTACCGCTGGTCGAGGTGGTTCAGGACACCTGTGGGCGACACGATGCTTTTGCTTTGGCCTGTAGCGCGAAATATTACGACGACATTGGGTATCCGGGTCATGCCAATTGCTCGGAGAATTTCAACAAGGCGTTGGCAGAATTCAACGTAACCGCGCGCCCGGGTTGGATGGCCATCAACTTCTTCTTCAATACGTTCCTTGATGATCACGGCGTCATGTATGCCGATGAACCTTGGAGCCGGCCGGGTGATTTCGTTTTGCTGCGCGCGCTGACCGATATCGTCTGCGTTTCAAGCGCATGCCCCGATGACACAACTGCAGCCAACGGCTGGAACCCCACGGATATTCACATTCGCACGTATAGCGGCAAAGAGACCTTCCAGAAGGCTATCGCAATTCGTGCAACACCTGATTCAGAGGCCAGGATGACCAAGCAAACCGGTTTCCACGAGAGTTTTGCCAAACACACGCGGAACTTCATAGAATACAACGGCTATTGGCTGGCAAATTGTTTTGCAGCCGAAGGTCCAATTGCGGAGTATCAGGCGTGCCGTGAGAAGTCGGTGATCCTTGATCTATCGCCGCTGCGTAAATTCGAGATCACCGGACCAGATTCAGAGGCGCTGTGCCAGTACGCGTTCACCCGCAACATGAAAACGCTGCCGGTTGGCGGGGTTGTCTATACGGCCATGTGTTACGAGCACGGAGGGATGATCGACGATGGCACGATTTTCCGTCTGGCCAAGGACAATTTCCGTTGGATCGGTGGGTCTGACTATGGCGGCGAGTGGTTGCGCGAATTGGCCGAAAAGCATGAGCTCAAGGTGTTGGTGCGATCTTCCACGGATCAGATGCACAACGTGGCGGTGCAAGGCCCCGAGAGTCGGGATTTGTTGCGGAAACTGGTCTGGACCGCGCCTCATAATCCCGAGTTTGACCAACTGGATTGGTTCCGCTTCACGCCGGCGCGTTTGCGCAACGAGGCGGGAACGCCGTTTGTTGTCAGTCGCACTGGGTATACTGGTGAGCTTGGATATGAAGTGTTCTGTCACCCCAAGGATTGCAAAGAAATATTCGATGCGATTTGGGAAGTTGGGCAGGACCATGGGCTTAAACCGATGGGTTTGGAAGCCTTGGATATGGTGCGGATCGAGGCGGGGCTAATCTTTGCCGGATACGATTTCTCGGACCAGACCGATCCGTTCGAAGCGGGCATTGGTTTCACTTGCCCTCTGAAGTCCAAGACCGATGACTTTGTTGGTCGCGATGCGCTGATCCGGCGGAAAGAACACCCGATGCGCAAACTTGTAGGGCTTGAAATCGACAGCAATGTCGACGTGACCCATGGCGATTGCATACATATCGGGCGGGCTCAGATCGGCGAAGTGACATCTTCGATGCGCTCGCCATTACTCAAGAAGAATATCGCGCTGGCCCGTATTGATGTGGCTCATGCAGATGTGGGTACTGAAGTGGAAATCGGGAAGCTCGACGGTCATCAAATGCGTCTTCCGGCAAAGATTGCCGAGACGCTTGCGGCCTATGATCCGAAGAAAGAGAAGCCCCGGTCATGATCCGCTTTGCGCTCGCTTTTGCCGTTTGCGCCGGGGCGGCGGATGCGCAATCGGTTAAGCTTCGCAGTGACGAGATCGGCTTTTTGTTGACCGGCAACACGGCCGTTGGCGTTTGGAATGGAGAGAATTACCGCCAGTATTTCGGTGCTGACGGGTCCACGATCTATGCGCAGGACGGCTCGCGATCCGCGCTTGGAGAATGGCGCGTTGAGGGCGAAGAATACCAAAGCCGTTGGCCCGGTGACGCGGATTGGGAAGGCTGGTTTGTCATGGAGTATGCTGGCATCTGGTTTTGGGTCAGCAAAAGCACCCCGCCAACACCATTTGAAGTTCTGGAAGGGGAGCAATTGGTGGCTCAATGAGTATGCTTGACGACATCGGCGGAGAAACACGGCTGCGCGATCTTGTCGAAGCATTTTATGATCTGATTGAGACCTTGCCAGAAGGTTCAAACCTGCGCCGCTTGCACGCTCGGGGCCATGGTATCGATCATGCCAGAATCGAACAGTTCGATTTTTTGAGCGGGTTCCTTGGCGGAAGACCCTATTACAAAGAGAAACACGGGCATATGGATGTGAAAGAGATCCATGCCCACGTTCCCATTCGTCAGGCTGACGCGGAAAACTGGCTGAAATGCATGCGCCAAGCGCTCAGCGAAGAGGGGCACGAGGGCGTGCATGTGGAGAAGCTAAACGCGGCGTTCAAGCGTGTGGCGACGATTTTGATAAATGATGTTCCGGATTGGGAAGATGATTTTGGATTGCGGAAATGAAGGTCTTATTCGCTGTTTCAGCAATCTTGTCATTTACGGCGGGGGCGGCAGTCGGCGGTGATCTTTGTCATGATATGCGGACTTTTGAAGCGGGGGATCGCGATATTTCGCTGGCGCTTCCCAAGTCCGGCAACGCGGTGAAATGCACGCAATCATTGATGCTGGGAGGCGGTGCG
>CALLWO010000027.1 GCA_938016355.1 uncultured Boseongicola sp.
ACCGCCGGCGGCTCCGGCATGGGCGCCGACAGCGCGCGCGCATTGGCAGCCGACGGCTTCAAGGTCGGCATCCTGTCGTCCTCCGGCAAAGGTGAGGCCTTGGCCCGCGAGCTTGGCGGCGTCGGCATCACCGGCACCAACAAATCCGAAGAGGATCTGCAACAGCTGGTCGATACGGCGATGGATCACTGGGGCCGCATCGACGTGCTGGTCAATTCCGCAGGCCACGGCCCCCGCGCCCCGGTGCTGGAACTGACGGATGCAGATTGGCACGAAGGCATGGAGGTTTACTTCCTCAACGCCGTGCGCCCCTCCCGCCTCGTCACGCCGATCATGCAGAAACAAGGCGGCGGCGCGATCATCAACATCTCCACCTTTGCCGCGTTCGAACCCAACCCGGTCTTTCCAACCTCGGGCGTCATGCGCGCAGGCCTTGCCGCCTTCTCCAAGCTTTTTGCTGACAAATACGCGGGCGAAAACATCCGCATGAACAATGTGCTTCCGGGCTTCATCGACAGCCTGCCCGAAAAAGAAGAGTTCCGCTCCATGATCCCCAGGGGCCGCTACGGCAACTCACTGGGGGAAATCGCCAGCGTGGTCGCGTTTCTCGCCTCCGACGGCGGCGCCTATATCACCGGGCAAAACATCCGCGTCGATGGCGGGATTACGCGGTCTGTCTGACACAACGCCCCCGACGCCCTCAAAACCAATGGGATCAACACCATGACCGCCGCTCTCTTCTCTCCGATGCAAATCAAGGGTGTCAGGTTCAAAAACCGCATCGGGATGTCCCCGATGTGCCAGTACAGCTCCACCGACGGCGTCGCGAGCGACTGGCATATGGTGCATCTGGGCGCGCGCGCCGTGGGTGGCGTCGGCTTCATCATGGCAGAATGCACGGCCGTGTCCCCGACCGGGCGCATCTCTCAAGGCTGCGCCGGGCTTTGGAACGACGCCCAAGCGAACGCCCTCAAGCCGATCGTTGCCTTTCAACACCAGTTCGGGGCCGTGGCGGGCATCCAAATCTCTCATTCCGGTCGCAAAGGAAGTGCCGCAACGGCGCTCGAAGGCGGCAGTCACCTTGACGCGGACGACCCCAATGGATGGCAAACCGTCGGCCCGACGGCGCAGGCCTTTGACCCAGATGGCACGCGCCTTTGGAAGACCCCAAAAGCATTATCCGTGGCCGACATCCACGAAATCCAAGAGCAATTTGTCCACTCTGCCAAGCTCGCGCTTGAAGTGGGCTATGACCTTCTGGAAGTGCACTGCGCCCATGGATACCTGCTCCATTCCTTCCTCACCCCATTGGTGAACACCCGGGGCGACGCCTATGGCGGCGACCTGCGCGCCCGTGCGCGCCTTCTTTTGGAAACCGTCGAAAAAGTCCGTGCCGTTTGGCCCGAAGACAAAGTGCTGTCGGTCCGCCTCTCGGTTCATGATTTCGCAGCAGACGGGCTGACGCTTGAAGACACGGCACAGGTCGGCCTGTGGCTCAAGGAACTGGGCGTTGATATCCTTGATTGCTCCGGCGGCGGCGCCGTCCCCGAAGCCCGCGGCGCAATTGGCAACCGAACCGCCGAGCAGCCTGACATGGCTGGACACCTTCGCGCGGCCACGGGCCTGCCCGTCATGGCTGTGGGGGGTATCACGGATGCCGCGCAGGCGGACGATCTGATCGCCTCATCAAAGGCCGACATCGCCTTGATGGGGCGCGAAATGATGCGCGACCCCCATTGGGCGTTCCGGGCCGCAAAAAACTTGAGCGCCGATACACGCCACGTTTTAGCCGAGCAATACGGGTTCTTCGTCGGCGCGTCCTAACTTCCCGCGCCGCGCCTCAAATCCGACGAATAATTTGTGCTGGGCAGGAACAGCACACTGCTTTCCTCCATATTTCCGTCAATTTTGCCAAATACGACACCTCCGATACTGTCGGAGAGATCGAATGGACATTGCAGATTTCGAGCGTCGTTTTGAGGCCCTGTTCTCAAATATGATAGTCTTGGACGAAAAGGGTGAGCCAACCCTGACGCCCGAGTTTGAGCCATTGCATCAGGATATCACACAAGCGCTTAAGCTAAACGAAGCGAGCGAAGAGCTTCAGGAAATGGCGCAATCTCTGAATGCAATGAAAGCCCACCTGTCCGATCCGGATATTGCCAAAGGCATGTACCAGTCGCTCACGACACCCGTTGCCCGAAACCCTGCTATTTACGACGCGATAGATGATCTGGACTTTGATGCAATCCGTCTGGCTTTGAAGGACTGCGACATCAACCAGCGACACGGCGAGTATCAAAGCACGGCGCTTTATCACGCCATGTCTTCATCGTTCGCGTTTTCTCTTGAGATGATTGATTTCCTGCTCGACGCAGGAGCAGACCCCAGGCTCGGCCTTTCCCAAACCAACGTCCTCCATGGTCTTGGCTTTGCCGTCATGAAGGGCATCGCCCCCGAAGACCTCGCAACGCGCATCCGTCGCTGCATCGACCTCGGCGCGGACATTGAAGAGCGAAGCGACAAACTCAAATGGACCCCGCTGATCCTTGCTGCGTCCGAATGGAACCCCGTCGCCACCGAAGCGCTTTTGATGGCCGGCGCCGACATCACAGCGCGGGCGGGCGAAGTTGATGGCGTGTGTTTCGCCGGGTCGGACGCCATGGCCTTTGCAGACGGGCACCCCGAAACGATGGACGTTCTAAAGCGGTACGCGACCGCGAACTAACCGCTAACTCTCCAATCTCTGTCAATGCTGATCAGATGCCGGACGGGGTGCACGCGACGAATGCGCTCATTCGTGCTATTCTGAACCTACAACGACAGGGAGAAGATGAATGTTTGATCTCGAAAGGTTTGTATCCGACTGCAAAGACGCGGTGAAGGAAGACCCGACCCATAAAGCCGTCTCTGAAATTGTGAAACGCGCGATGTCTGACCCGTCTGCTGTGCTCGACA
>CALLWO010000028.1 GCA_938016355.1 uncultured Boseongicola sp.
CTGAAGCTCTCGCTCGATGCGGCGGGCGAAACCGCTTGGGCCAATAACGAAACCATCATCCTGCGCGACCGCGAAGCGGGCATCGAAAGCCTCCAGACGGTCGACACAGCCCCCAAAGGCAGCGCCACCATCGCCGTCGACGGCGGCACCTTCGCCCTGCCCCTGGCCGATCTCATCGACGTTGACGCCGAAAAGGCGCGTCTCGAAAAATCCTTGCAGAAACTCGCCAAAGAACTCGGCGGCATGCGCGGACGTCTCAACAATCCCAAATTCATCGAAAGCGCGCCCGAGGACGTGATTGTCGAAACAAGGGCCAACCTCGCCGCCCGCGAAGAAGAAGAAAATCGTTTAAAAACAGCCTTCGAGCGCCTCGCCGAAGTCGGCTGACCCCTTCATTTTTCCAAAAATACTCCAGGGGGCGTGGGGGACAGCGTCCCCCACCTACTGCGACAAGGCAACGCCTTGGCGCAAATGGTATACTCCCTAGGGCACCAACCGATCGATCGCGCGCATCATGCCGAGCGATTTGTCATAGACAAGCGTCAAAATCCGCCGCGCGGGCGGACGGCTGGCCACCATCGGGACGGCGCGAAGCGATAGGGTCGCAGCGCCAGCTGCAAGGAAAGAACGGCGGGTTAACATAGTATTTATCCGAGTAGTTGCGAACCATTCTCATCTAATATCGAGCGACCTGATTTCAATCCCTTGCATCGCCCACCGATTTCGGTGTTGATCCGGTCCCATGAACAAACCTCGCCTGACACCGCTCGCCGAAAGCCTGCCCGCAACCGTTCCATTCGTGGGCCCCGAAGCCGCCGAACGCGCGCGTGGGCGCCGCTTTTCTGCCCGCCTCGGCGCGAATGAAAGCATCTTTGGCCCTTCGCCAAAGGCCACAAAAGCGATGGAAGAGGCCGCGCGCGACGTCTGGATGTACGGCGATCCCGAAAGCCACGATCTGCGCGAAGCGCTGGCGGATCACCTCGGCATAAACGCAGCCGAGGTGGTCGTCGGCGAAGGCATCGACGGGCTTCTGGGCTATGCCGTGCGGCTATTTGCCGGCCCCGGTGACCGTGTGGTGACCTCAGATGGCGCTTATCCGACGTTCAATTATCACGTCGCCGGCTTTGGCGCAGACCTGATCAAGCTGCCCTATGTGGACGACAAAGAAGACATTCCGGGCCTGCTGAACGCCGCCCGCGACCACGACGCAAAAATCATATATCTTGCCAATCCCGACAATCCGATGGGCAGCTGGCATTCCGCCCAACACATTGAAAATATGATAGAAAACCTGCCAGAGACATGTCTTTTGGTGCTTGACGAAGCCTATGTGGAATTCGCCCCAAAGGACGCCGTCCCAAGCATCGACACAAGCGATCCGCGCGTCGTGCGCATGCGGACCTTCTCAAAAGGCTACGGCATGGCGGGCGCGCGCGTGGGCTACGCCTTCGGGCACCACGAAACGATCCGGGCGTTTGAAAAAGTACGCAATCACTTCGGGATGAACCGGATTGCCCAGATCGGCGCGCTGGCCGCTCTGGCGGACCAGGCCTACCTCGACGAGGTCGTCGAGGCGGTTGCCAAAGCCCGATTGCGGATCGCAGAAATCGCCGGGCAAAACGGCCTCAAAGCTCTGCCGTCTGCGACGAATTTTGTCACCGTTGATTGCGGGCGCGACGCGGATTTTGCCAAAGGCGTGCTTGGCGCGCTCACCGATCTTGACGTCTTTGTGCGCATGCCATTCGCGCATCCCGGCAATCGATGCATCCGCTTGGGGGTCGGGCGCGACAGCGATCTTGACCTCTTGGAAAGCGCCCTCCCGCGCGCTTTGGAACTGGCAAATAACGGCTGAGCGCACGAAATTGTTGATCAAAAGCTATGGTTTCTTGATGATTTCCGTCTAATCTGATGCCCCATGGACCCGCGCAACAGACAATATCCAACCGAAGTTGAAAATTACACCAACGCCTTTCTTGTGTCATTCGGTGTGATCATCTTCATGGTCCTGTTCGCGATCTGGGCCGTGCTTGGCCTGATCTTTGCCGGATTGTTCAGCGCCATCGCCGATCGGTTGATGACGATCGACTTCAAAGGCCGCCGCGCGAGCAATCGTTAAGCGTTCTTTGCAATCACGTCCGCCGCGGCAACGATGCCACCGGGCTTGTGCGCGATATCAACCGCGCTCAGCCCCGCCTCAATCGTGCCCAGCGCCCCAAGGATCATTTGCCCACTCACACTGCCCATATGGCCGATGCGAAACGCATGATGCCATTCCGGCGTGCCCGGCGGCGCTAGCCCCAGCCCGATCCCAAGCGTGAGACCGGCTTTATGCTCGCACCAATGTCGTAACTCAGCGGCCTTCGCACTTCCCGCGCGCACGCTCGTAACCGCAAAGCTGCGATGGGCGGGATCGGGTACGTTCATTTCAAGCGGCCCACCCTGCCCCCAATGATCAATTGCCGCCCAGACCGACTGCGCCAACACGCGGTGCCTGCGAAGCACAGCATCCAGCCCTTCTTCTGCGATCATATCCAGTGCCTCGCGCAGTCCGTAAAGGTGATGCGTCGGCGCGGTTCCACAGAAATAGAGATAAAACCATTCCGGATTGACCCGCGGACGCCAGTCCCAATAGGGCGTCACAAGATCAGCTGCGTCGCGATATGTCGCGGCTTTCTCGTTAAAGAAAACGAACCCGACACCTGCGGGCGTCATCAACCCCTTCTGGCACGCCGCCACCATCAGATCGACGCCCCAAGCATCCATTTCAAACGGGTCGCATCCAAGACTTGCGATACAATCGATCATCAAGAGCGCGGAATGACCGGCTTCATCCAGCACGTTGCGCAAGGCTGCCACGTCGTTTTTGACGCTGGTTGACGTATCGACATGAACTGTCATCACAGCTTTGATTTCATTCGTTTTATCGGCGTTCAGACGCTCCCGGAACGCCTCCAGATCAATCGGGCGTTCAAAGCCAAAGTCCATGATCTCAACGTCGATATGCAATCCGCGCGCCGTGTCAGCCCAGCCCTCGCAGAAATGTCCGTTGCCCAGAACCAGAACTTTGTCCCCGCGCGACATCGTATTCGTCAGCGCTGCTTCCCAAACCCCATGCCCGTTGGCGATATAGATCGCGACGTCGCCATCCGTGCGCGCAACCGCCTTCAGATCGGCCAATAATGCAGGCATCATGTCCACCAATTCGCCTTCATAAATGTTTGGCGAAGGCCGGTGCATCGCTTGCAAGACCCGATCCGGGATCACCGAGGGACCCGGAATGGCAAGATAGGGTCGACCGTGTTGAAGGCTCATGGAAGGGTTCCTTTGTCACCACGAACCTGAGAGGTAAGCCGCACCACCAAAGACGTCAATTGCAGCTTGCTTGTCTGGCGACGTGATGCGCGATACTCAGTCCAAACGAGCTACAAAATGAGCCGATCGTGAGCCTAAGCGAGACCTTGCCAGACCCCGAAAAACAACCAATCCCGTTGGTCGGCTGGCTGTGGCGTAGCTATTTCCGTCGCGAACGGACTTTGGTCGTGATTGCGTTCATTCTGATGGCCGTCGAAGGCTCAATGCTGGGCGCGCTGAGCTACATGATCCGGCCCATGTTCGACAACGTCTTTATCGCCGGGAACCGTGACGCCGTGTATCTGGTCGCGGCAGGCATCGGCGGTATTTTCCTGATCCGTGCGATGAGCGCCTTTGGCCACAGAATCTTGATGCAAGGCATCGGTTTGCGCGTCGTCACGCGCATGCAAAAAGACCTTGTTCATCACCTTATGGCGCTCGACAGCCGGTTTTTTCAGCTGAACCCACCTGGCACCCTGATCGAGCGTGTGCGCGGCGACACCCAGCAGGCACAAACCATTTGGGCCACTGTGCTGGTTGCATTGGGCCGTGATCTGATCAGCTTGATTGCGCTGCTGGCAGTTGCGGTTTCTGTCGATGTGGTCTGGACGCTGATTGCCATTGCCGCGGCGCCGTTCTTGCTTTGGCCGGTCACGCTTCTCCAGCGTTTTGTCCGCCGCAGAACCCGCGCGGCGCGCGAAGCTGCCGGTCGGCTTTCAACGCGTCTCGACGAGATTTTTCACGGCATCAACACGATCAAACTGAACACAAGCGAACCCCGCGAAGACACGCGGTTCGCACAAACCGTCACCGGTTATCTCAAGCAAGAAATGCGCGCGCGGGTCGGGCGTGCGGGCATTCCGATGATGACCGATCTGGTGGCAGCAATCGGGTTTTCCGGCGTTATTGTTTATGGTGGATTTCAGATCATCGACGGCCACAAAAGCGTCGGTGAATTCATGTCGTTTTTCACGGCGATGGGCCTGATCTTCGAACCTCTGCGGCGGATTGCCAACGTTTCTGGCGCCTGGCAAACGGCGCGCGCAAGCCTTGAGCGCATCCGCGAATTGTTTGACGTCAAACCAACAATCAACTCGCCAACGATCGTCTCACCCAAGCCTGACAACCCTGCCGATGCAGACATCGTGTTTGATGATGTCGTCGTTAAATACGGGCGGGAATCCGCACTGAACAAGGCAAGTTTCACCGCACGCGCAGGCGAAACGACCGCTTTGGTTGGGGCTTCGGGGGCTGGAAAGTCAACTATATTCAACGTGCTAACGCGCCTCGTTGATCCAACATCGGGCGAAGTCAGAATTGCAAACACCACAACGCAAGAGCTTGCTTTGGCCGATCTGCGCGCGCTCTTTTCGGTCGTGACGCAAGACGCGCCTATGTTCGACGAAAGCATCCGGGACAACGTGGCGCTGAACACGCCCAATGTTACTGACGAGGGGATCGCGGCCGCCATCGAAGCGGCCAACCTCACGAACCTAATCTCGCGTATGGAGCAAGGGCTCGACACACCGGCAGGTCCGCGCGGTTCGGCCCTTTCAGGTGGCCAGCGGCAACGGGTGGCAATCGCACGGGCACTCTTGCGCGACGCCCCTATCCTGCTTTTGGACGAGGCAACCTCGGCGCTAGACGCAGAAAGCGAAGTCCATGTGCAGGAAGCGCTCGACCGCCTGGCCGAAGGGCGCACAACGCTTGTCATCGCCCACAGGCTTTCAACCATCCGGCGCGCCGACAAAATCGTCGTTTTGGACGCGGGCAAGGTCATCGACGAAGGCACGCACGAGGCTCTGATGAAAAACGGCGGCACCTACGCGCGCCTGCATGCCCTTCAATTCAGCGAAGACTAACCTTTACCCTTTCTTCGATGACGCCTCATAGCCCGCAACCAAACGTGCCGGCGAAACTCCCAAATAGTATCGCGCCAAGGTCAAAAGGTTTCGCGCAGGCCGTCGCACCCATCCGTCACGCTCATAACGGGCTGCCGACGTCGCAGCTTTTGCTGGCAACCCGATCAAATGGCGGCGCAAATTTCGCGCCAACACGACATCCTCCATCAAAGGAACATCCGGAACGCCCCCAACCTGCGCAAGCAAATCCCGATGGATCAGCAATCCCTGATCGCCATAAGGCAGACCGAATATCCGAGACCTGAG
>CALLWO010000029.1 GCA_938016355.1 uncultured Boseongicola sp.
CGAAACAGCTCTGCGCCGCGCCACGGCCAATGCCACCAACGGCGTCCCGCTACGCCCCAACCGCGTGCATCCCCTTTGGCGCACTGATCACAACAACAACGTCGGGATCGGCGCGCCCGAGATCGAGTATGGCTTTGAGCCGGAGGGCGATTGGATTGATCTCATCACGGTGCACAAAGGCGGGCTTTTCGGAACGGATTACCGGATGTTGTTTCCGTCCGATGGCATTCAGGGGATCAAGCGGTTTTATCTTGATAGCCTGATGGCGTTTGGGAAACGCGGGCTTGCGTGCCAGCCCGCGATTATCGGGATCGGGCTTGGCGGGTCCAAGGATATTTGCATGACGCTGGGCAAGCGGGCTTCGACGTTGCGCGTCGTCGGGAGCCGGAACTCGGACCCTCGGATCGCCGAGATGGAGGACGAATTCAAAGAGCTTGGCAATTCCATCGGCATGGGCGCGATGGGATTTGTCGGCAAGAACATGGTGATCGATTGTAATATCGAGGTGGGCTATTGCCACACCGGCGGGATGCCAATGTCGGTGCATGCGTTTTGCCTTTCGTCGCGCCGTGCCGTGGCGCGCATTTTCGCGGATGGGCGGGTCGAGCATCGGACGGACCCGAACTGGTTCACGCCCTATCAGCGCCGCGAAACAGTGGAATGGGCGCTTATTCAGGAGGCCGCGGAATGAGTGGTCTTCGTGAAATACGCCTGTCGACGACACCGAGCGCGGAGGCGATTGCCGACCTGCGGCTGGGCGACATCGTATACCTTGACGGGCTGATGTATACCGCGCGGGAAGGCGTTTACATGCGCGCGCTGGAGGATCAGGCGAACATCCCAATGGAGCTTCCGTCGCAATCAGCCGCAAACTTTCATTGCTCGCCTGCGGCGCGGATCAACGCGGATGGATCGTTTGATATGGGCGCTGTGACGGCCACGGCGTCGTTTCGCTTTGCTAAGTGGTTGCCCGAGTGGATGGCCAAGACGGGTGCGCGTCTGATCGTGGGTAAGGGCGGCATGACGTCGAAGGATTACAAGGAATATTTCGTCCCCAACGGGGCCGTTTATTTGTCGACTGTCGGTTATGGGACTGGCGCGCTTTTGGGGCGCGGGGTTGAGCGGGTCGAGGCGGTTCACTGGAACGAAGAACTGGGGCTCGCGCAGGCGATGTGGGTTATCAAATGCAATCGGATGGGGCCTTTTATCGTCGCCTCTGACCTCAACGGTGATTGTCTGTTTGAACGCGAAAATGCGAAGATCGCCGGGAATGTTGCGCGGGTCTATGAGGGTACGAAACCGGCCGTTCTGAAGCGCTATGGCGAAAGCGACGATCGCACCGATGAGGTGATTTAGATGCGCGGAGCGGATGCGCTGGTCGCGGGGTTAAAGGCGCGTGGAGTCGAGACAGTATTCGCGCTCTCGGGCAATCAGATCATGCCAGTTTTCGACGCGCTTTTTGAAAGCGGGATCGACCTTGTTCACACCCGGCACGAAGCGGCGACGGTCTATATGGCGGAAGCTAATGCGCAGATCGGGGGCCGGGTCGGCGTGGCGCTGGTCACCGCAGGCGGCGGCCTTGGGAACGCATCTGGTGCGCTGATTGCGGCGCAAGCGTCTGATACACCTGTGGTGCTTTTGAGCGGTGACAGCCCGGTGGCAGGCGACGGGCGCGGGGCGTTTCAGGAGATGGATCAGGCCGGGATGACCCAAGGATTGACCAAAGGGTCCCGCCGGGTGCTGCGCGCGGACGACGTGGACGAGGCCTTGAACTGGGCGATGGAATTGGCGGAATCCGGGCGACCCGGCCCGGTGCATTTGGCACTTCCGGCGGATGTTTTGAGCGATCGAGTGTCGTCTGTGTCGGGCGAGTTTGTGCGATCATCGCAAGGCGAGGCCGTCGCGCCGGACTTGCGCGCGCTTGAGGTGGCCGAACGTCCTCTGGTCATTCTGGGCCCGGCGTTGAATGCAACGCGGGCGCGCGGATTGGCCCGGGAAATGGCGCGTGCGCTTGATGCGCCGGTGGTCGCGATGGAAAGCCCGCGCGGCTTGCGCGATCCCGGGCTTGGACGCATTCGCGAAGTCGCCGCGATGGCTGATCATGTGGTGTGCCTTGGCAAGCCGGTCGATTTCACGCTGGGATTTGGCGCAGAAACGCACTGGCCCAAGGCACGGAATTGGGATGTGTTCCTTGGTGATGAGGCGCAGATCGACGTCGCACGTCGCAATCTGGGCGCGCGATTGAACGAAGCGGCGCTTTGCGACCCGAGGCTGGTGGCCGAGGCGCTGGTGCGACGGGGCCCGGCCCCTGAAAAGCGCGCGGACTGGCGCAAGAGGGTGGAAGATCACTGCCGCGCTCGCGTTGATGCGCCGTCAGTTTCGGGCATATCCCCGGCCGATTTGTGCTGGGCCGTGCAGGGTCAGTTAGAGCGTTCAGAGGATCCGGTTTTGGTGTGCGACGGCGGCGAATTTGGCCAATGGGCGCAAGCGTGTCTGAGCGCGCCACGGCGCATTATCAACGGGGTATCAGGCGTCATCGGTGGGGGGCTGGCCTATGCCATGGGCGCGCGCGCGGCGTCCCCGCAATCGCAGGTTTTTGCTCTGATGGGCGACGGGACCATTGGTTTTCATCTTGCGGAATTTGAAACGGCTGTGCGGAATGATCTGCCGTTTGTGGCCGTGATCGGGAACGACCGGCGATGGAATGCAGAGCATTTGATTCAAACCCGCGACTTTGGCGCCGCGCGTCGTATTGGCTGTGACTTGAGCGGTGCGCGCTATGATCTCGCGGTGGAGGCGATGGGCGGATTTGGGGTTCATGTGACGGATGCCGGCGGCCTGGATGCCGCGCTGGTTGCAGCCATCAAAAGCGGACGGCCAGCATGTGTAAACGTCGAGATTGTCGGGCAGGCCGCGCCGGAATTTTAAGCCAGCCCGTGGCGTTCCAGCACGGTTTGAGTAGAGGCGCGATCGCGCATGGCGCTCTGGTGGGCGGCCAGTTTCGGATAGCCGTCGAGCGGCACATTGTTCATCCCGGCCCATCGCCCCATCAGGAAAAGATAGGGATCAACAAAGCTGAACTCTGACCCCAACGCCCAGGGGCCTTTGATGCCGTGTTTTTCGAGAAATTCTGCGCATTCAGCGAGGTTTTGCGGGACTTTGGCGGCCATCGCATGAATGGCGCTGTCGTCGTCGGCCCACCGTGCGCCGCGTTGTTTGTGGGCAAAGGCAACATGGGCGGTGGCGCAGAGATAGGCGCAAAGCGCGCGCGCCTCGCCTTGGGCGAATGCGCCTTCCGGCAAGAGCTTCACGTCTGGATTTATCGCGGCGATATATTCCAGAATCGCGGGGTTTTCGGTGAGGACACCGTCTGGTGTTTCCAGAACCGGCACGCGGCCCTTTGGGTTGATGCGCAGGAAATCGGGCGAAAGGTGCGCGCCCTTTGCGATCGGAATTTCCTTGGTTTCGTAGGGCGCGCCGATCTCTTCCAACAGGATATGGGCCGCCACGGCGGAGGAGCCTTTTGAGTAGTAGAGCTTCAGCATGAGAACGCCTTTGTCAGTCAGACCAATTCGCTGATTAATATGCCAAGACCCATCATCAATGTCAGCACGATCAATAGACGACGAAATCCGTCGTCGCTGAGGCGTCGAAAGACGAATATGCCGATTTGGGCGGCGATCAAACCGCAGGGAATTGTCACGATCATCGCGCTGAGCGCCTGCGCATTAAACGCGCCTTTGAAGAACAACAAGGTGACGGTCGTGGTCAAAATGGCGACGTTATAGGGTTGCAAAACCGCGCGGGTTTCGGCCTTTGGCCAGGGCCGCAGCGACAGCCACATCGCGGGGATAGCGCCCGAAACAGAAGACGCGCCGCCAAGCACGCCGCCAAGGAAACCAATCGCGGAATCTACCCAAGGTGTGCGGCGCGAAAACGCAGGCAGCGCTGCGCGAAACCCGAAATAACCGCCATAGACGATCAGAAAGACAGCGATGCTGATGCGCAGGGTTCCGGCGTCGATGATGTCGAGCAGGAACAACCCAAGAGGCACGCCCGCGAGGCCGGGGATAAGAAACCTGAACAACCGTTTTGGATTGGATCGGATGGCATGGCGGACGACCCATAGACCCTGCAATCCGGCCAGCACGGACATGAAGGCGACGATGGCGACCGAGGTCACGGGGGGCAGGACGACAAGGTAAAAGCCGAGCGCAAAAAGCGCCGTGCCTGTGCCGGCAAGCCCGTTGATGAAACCTCCGGCGGCGGCGCCAAGGATCAGAAACATGATGGTTTCGGCGGTCATTCGGGGCTGTCTTGTTGGGATGCCTGCGCCTGCTCAATGGCGGTTTGAAGCGCGTTGAAGACTTCGTCGATCACCCGCGGTTTGACCTGATCGACGCGGTGAGCAAGGCCAAGCGCGCGATAGGGTGCGTCCGGTCCGAGCGCGAGTTTCTTGAGCGGCAAAGTGTCGTGCGCTTTGACGGCAAGATCGGGCACAATCGACACGCCGAGATTGGCATGCACCATGCTGGCGATCGCATCGGGGCTGTCGAGTTCCATCGCTTCGACGACGCGCAAGCGCTTGGCGAGAATCCAATTGTCGATGAGTGTTCCGACCACAGCATTGCGATTAAATCGGATAAAAGGCCGTGTTGTCAGTAGCTTGATGGGATCGTCGCCGGTGACTTCCTTGGCGGCGATCAGTTGCAACGGCTCGCGCGCAAGTTCGCGAAAGCGGATGCCCATCGGCATGAGATGCGGCTTCGTCACAATCGCCGCGTCAAGATTGCCGCGTTCGAGATCGGACAAAAGCGCCCCGGTAAGGCCGGGACGAATGCGCAAACCGATGTCGGGAAACCGCGATTTAAGAACCGCCATCGCTTGCGGGGTCAGCCCGGTCAGGGAGGTTGGCAAAGCGCCGAGCGTCACCACCCCGTCGAGCCCGTCGTCGTCCAGAATGGACGGCACAAGATTGTCGTAGTCAGCGATCAGCTTGCGCGCCTTTCGCACAACTTCATGGGCCACGGGCGTCAGTTCAGGTGTGCGCGTCGCGCGGTTGAAAAGAGCCACGCCAAGGTCGGCTTCAAGGGTGCGCATCTGTTGGCTGACGGCAGCGTGGGTGACGTGGACCACGTCGGCGGCCGCGCTGAACGTCTTGGCGTCGGCCACGGCGACAAGGGTGCGCAACAGGCGGATTGTCATCGAGAACGGGTCGGCATTTTGTAACGATTTCTTTCAGAACATGTAAGCTTATTTAGCTACGCTTAAGCACTGCTTACGACTACACTTTGGGAAAGCGTCTGGCAATCAGTAGGGGCGCTGAAAGGGAGGAAATTCATGAAGATTAATAAATTTGGTGTGGCATTCACGTTGAGCGCCCTGCTTGGCGCGACGGCGGCGTGGGCGGAATACCCAGAACGCGCTGTGAACATGGTTATTCCATATGGCGCGGGTGGCGCGACCGACATTTCGGCGCGCACAATCGCAGAACCGCTGGGCGACGCCGTGGGCAAACCTTTGATCATGGCGAATGTCACGGGCGCAGGCGGCGCGACGGGATCGGTGGCTGTGCAGAACGCCAAGGGCGATGGGTACACGATGCTCTTTGCGCGCGTTGGTTCGCATTCGGTGAACCCGGCGATGAAGGCGACGCTGCCTTACACGCTTGATGATTTCCGCTTTGTCACCGTTTATGAGATCAACCCGGTGGCTTGCGCGGTGACGCCTGCGTCCGGCATCAATTCGATGGACGATCTGATTGCCAAGGTGAACGAAGGCGGCGTCAGCTATTCGTCGTCGGGTGTTGGCTCTCTTCTGCATTTGGCGGGCGCTATGGTGTTGAAGGAATTCGGTGTCGAAAATCCTCTGGAAGCGGCCACGCACATTCCTCAAAAGGGCGGTGGCGCTGCGGCGACGGCGGTTTTGAATGGCACTGCCACGTTCCTTTGCACGAACTCTTCCGCATTGGCGAGCTTTGTGGCCAACGGTCAGTTGAAGCCGCTGATGGTGACAACGCCCGAACCGGTGGTTGGCTTTGATGCGCCAACGGCGAACGAGCTTGGAAAAGAGCGACTGAACCAGTTGGTCGGATGGACCGGGATCGCGGGCCCTGACGATCTGCCTGATGATGTTGCGGCCAAGTGGGGCGAGTGGATGGCGACCGCCACGCAAGACCCCAAGTTCAATGAAACCATGTCGGCGCGTGGCTCGGTCATCCAGTTGATGGACCCCGAGGAAGCAAACGCCTTCATTATTGGCCAGTACAATATTTTCCGTGCTCTGGTTGATGAGCTGGGCATGCGGATCGAGGGCTGATCGCCTTTCTTGATCAAGAGATGACATGTATCTGCGGCTGCCTTTATGGTGGCCGCAAGCACAAGTAGGGGCGGGCCACATGTCACCAAAGGTAATCCAGTTCAGACTTGGGATCGGCGCGTGCATTGTTGCGGCGTTCCTTACGTTCATCGGCATCCCGAACTGGGTTTCGTCCCCTTCCAACGTTCAAAACATTGTTCTGGCACCGACGTTCTGGCCCTATGTCCTGACCGCGATGACGGGGTTGGCGGGGCTGGGGCTGATCCTTGTCGCGGGCCACGCTTCCCAGGACGACGAAGGCGAAGACGAGGAAGACGCCAGCGGCAATCCCTGGTTGAGGCTGGCGGCACTTGCCGCAATCATGATCGCCACGATGTTTGCGTTGCCGCGCATCGGGATGGTCTGGACAACGATGGTCGTCTTTGCATTGACCGCGTTTCTGTTTCGCACGCGCCACCCGGTGACCGCGCTGATCTGCGCCGTCACCATTCCACTGGCGCTTTATGCGTTCTTTGCGCATGTGGCCGGGGTCGCGATCCCGCAGGGCAATTACGTGAGGCTGCCATGAGCCTTTGGGACAGCCTGATGGCGGGGCTTAGCCTCGTCGCCACGTTTGAAGCCTTTTTCGCTTTGTTTGCAGGGATTTGCATCGGAGTTGTCGGGGGCGCGATCCCCGGATTGTCGGCGACGATGGCGGTGGCGCTGACGCTGCCGTTCACGTTTTCGCTGCAACCCATTACGGGCATTTTGCTGCTGCTTGGCGTCTATAAAGGCGGCATCTTCGGCGGATCGATCCCGGCGATCCTGATCAAGACACCGGGGACGCCTGCGTCTTCGGCGACGATCCTTGACGGCCACCCAATGGCCGAGCGCGGCGAAGCGGGGCGCGCACTTGGCATGGCGCTTTGGGCGTCTTGCACGGCTGATCTTGTCTCGAACCTGTCGCTTATTCTGTTCGCCGGATGGCTGGCGTCGTTCGCGCTCAGTTTTGGGCCGCCGGAGTTCTTTGCGCTTATCCTGTTCTCGCTCACAATCATCGCGGGCGTGTCGGGCGAAAGCCTGTTGCGCGGGTTCCTTTCCGCCCTTCTTGGGCTGCTGCTGGCCACGGTGGGTCTGGATCTGGTCTATGGCACGAACCGCTTCACGTTCGGTGATCCCAACATGATGGGGGGTCTGAATTTCATCGCCGTTCTGATCGGGCTGTTCGCCATTCCCGAGATCATTTCGATGGCGTGGAACCCGGTCGCGCATCTGGGCAAGGCGCGCGCGCTTGGGCAGACGAAGGTGACGTTTGCGGATTATCGGCGCAGTTTCAGATCCATCATTCGCGGCAGCGTCATCGGGGTGTTCTTAGGCTCGATCCCCGGCATTGGCGCGGCACCGTCGGCGTTCCTCAGCTATTCCGAAGCGCGGCGCAAATCCCCGAACAAAGAGAACTTTGGCAAGGGCGAAATCGAGGGCGTCGCGGCGTCCGAGGCGGGCAACAACGGGGTGGCAGGTGCCACGCTTATTCCGTTGTTGGCGCTTGGCGTGCCGGGCGATGTCATCACCGCCATCATCATCGGCGCGTTCATGATCCATGGGCTACAGCCCGGTCCGATGATGTTCATTCTGAACGTCGATATCATCTATGGGCTGTTCATCGGGCTGATCGTCAGTTCCGTCTTTTTGTTCTTTGTCGGAAGCGTCGCGATCAAGGGCTTCCGCTTTGTCGCTGATATTCCCAAGCGGATTTTGATGCCTGCGGTGCTGGTCTTGTGCATCTACGGCGTGTTCGCGGTGAACAACAACATCTTCGATGTTGGTGTGATGTTCGTGATGGGATGGGTCGGATATATCATGCTGCGCTATCGCGTGCCGGCCGCACCGTTTCTGATCGCGTTCATTCTTGGGCCGCTTTTGGAAGACAACTTCCGCCAGTCGATGCTGATGTCGGGGAGCGATCCGACGATCCTGTTGCGCGGCCCGATCACGTGGTTCTTCTGGACGCTGACGGTGGTCACCATCGTGGCCATTGTGCGCAGTGTTGTGCGCAAGGCGCGCTCAGCCGTGTAGGGTGCGCACGGCCGGTTCGCCGATGGTAAAATCGTGGAAATGCGCGCGGAACCCGGCGCGTTCGGGCGAGCAGAGGTAGGGGCCGATCGAGAGATCTTTCGCAGCCATCGGCACCGGTGCAAGCCGCGCCATTTGCCAGGTTTCACCGACCAGATATTGCAGCAACAGCGCATCGCCAAGCCGGGTTGCGCGCAATGAAAGCGGGCCGTCGAGCGTGATAGGCTGGGCGGACCAGTCGGAATGGATGTCGGTCACAACGACGCTCAGATGCGGCGCTCCGTCAGTATGTTCGACGCCGAATTTGACCCATGCTTCGGGGCTCACGCGCAACAAAAGCCCCGCCTGATCATAGAGCGTTTCGTACTCGCCCGAAAACGTTAGTAAAGCACTGAATTCGCCGGATTTTCGTTGCAGAAACGCGTGCCAGTCATCGCGGCGAAAGCCATAGAATGTGCGCTGCCAAAAGTCGGTTTTCATGCCCGATGTGGCGTGAAGCGTGCCATCCTGATCGGTCGAGCTTTCGGGCGGCGGGTTCAGCCAACTGGCCCCCGCCCAACGGGTGTCCGAAACGGTCATCCGGGGACTACCAGTCTTTCAGGCCCAAGAGTCTCTCGCCCAGATCGCTTAATTTCGCCGGGGTGACGTTCTTCTTTTCCCAATCGCGCGGGTCGCCGGGAAAATCGGGGCGGTTGGGCGGCTCAATCTCGCGCCAGAGCCGCACGCGCTCGGCCTTTTCGGTCGCGTTGTTGGGTTCGGCGGGATGCATCGAAATGTATTGAGCCAAACGCACCTTATCGGTCGAGATATTGGGCCGCACGCCGTGGGCCAGAAGCGAGTTGAAGATCATCAGATCGCCGGGGTCGAGCGAGATGTTTTCGCGGTCGATCCCTTCCATATCCGGCAAAAGCGGGTTGCGGTCTTCGGGCTGTGTTTTAACCCATTCATCGAAATGTTCGAACAGATACGGGGCGCATTGAAAGCCGCCGGTTTCGTCGTCCTGCACATCAAGACTGAGCACGCCCTGCACGCCGATGGGGGGCGGATCAAGCGACGTGTTCACGTCCCAATGAATGAAGCCGTCCTTGGATGTCGCGCCCTTTTTGGGGACGTTCAGATTGGCGCGGTCGATGGTGACCCAAAGGTCTTCGCGATCCCAGATGTCGACGAAGGCGTCATAAATGCGCGGGGTCTGCCGATTGTCCCAAAGCGTCTGGTGGTGGTAAATTTCGACCATGCCCGCGTTGTTCAGTTCCGCGCGCACATGCTCGCGACGCTGCGGCGCGTACCACGTCGAGGGGTCGTTTGGGTCTTTCTCGTCAAACTCCCAAAGCACATCGGCAAGCGCCTTGGCTTGTTCTGCGGGCACGGCCTGACGGACGATCACATAGCCTTTGGTGATCCAGTGGGTCCAATCGTCTTCGCTCAAAACCCGCAATGGCAGGGACTTTTGGATGTCTTTCAACTGCGTTGTCAGTTCGGCACTGACGGGATGGCTGATCTCGTTCGCACTCGGTTGCATAGGCGGTCTCCCTTTGTCGAAAAGGATGGACCGGTCAGGTCCGGTTTGTCCAGATCAGGACGTTTGTGCGGTGGTGCGCAGGCGCGCGCCGGTTTCGCCGTCAAAGAAGTAGAGATGTTCGGGGTCCATCGTGATGCCCGCTGTAACGCCTGCGTTGATTTCGAAATCCTTGTGCATCTTCACGACCAGCGGTTCGCCCTGAAGCCGCAGGGTGACGAGCACCTGATCGCCGGTCATTTCGACGGTGAAGACATCCGCGTCCAAAAGACCCGCGCCCTTGTCCACGATGCGGCAATCTTCGGGACGAAACCCGACTTTCACCGATTGCGCGTCTGCCGCGCCTGCAACTGCAAACGCGGCGCCGGATCCCGCGAATTGGCCGCCTGTGATCTTGCCGGTGATAAAGTTCATCGGCGGCGAGCCCATGAAGCCCGCAACGAAGAGATTGGCAGGGTCGGAATAGACTTCTTTCGGGGTGCCGAGCTGTTGCAGCACGCCGTCTTTCATGATCGCGACGCGGTGGGCGAGGGTCATGGCCTCGATCTGATCGTGGGTGACATAGATCGTCGTGATGCCCAGTTCGCCTTGCATGTGTTTCAGCTCGGCGCGCATGTTGCCGCGCAGTTTGGCGTCGAGGTTGGAGAGCGGTTCGTCCATCAAAAAGACAGACGGGCGGCGGATGATGGCGCGGGCAAGCGCGACGCGCTGGCGCTGACCACCGGACAGCTGACCGGGCAGGCGGTCAAGAAGTTCGCCCAGTTCCACCTGATCGGCAGCCGCGCGCACAGCGCTGTCAATTTCTTCCGGCGTCGCTTTGGCCATTTTGAGCGGGAAGCCGATGTTTTCAGCCACGGTCTTGTGCGGATAGAGCGCGTAGGATTGGAACACCATCGCAATGTCGCGGTATTTCGGCAGAACCTCGGTCACGTCCTGATCGCCGATGAGCAATTCCCCCGATGAGATGCTCTCAAGCCCGGCGATCATCCTGAGTGCCGTGGATTTCCCGCAACCCGAGGGGCCGAGAAGCACCAGAAATTCACCGGCTTCGACGTCGATGGACAAATCCTTAAGCGCATGGAACGCGCCGTAGTATTTGTTCATGTCGCGAATGGAAATCGCTTTGGCCGTACCCGTCGTCGGGCTGGCGTTCTGGATCGTTTCGGCGGTCATAACCGTCACCCTTTCACGGCGCCAACAAGGAGCCCTTTTGAGATGTATTTCTGAAGAACAATGGCCAGCGCGACGACCGGGATGATCATCACGATGATCGCGACTGACATGCTCCACCATAGGATCCCGCGTTCGCCCGCGTTCATCGCCGCCACAAGGATGGGCATGGTCTGCGCCTTGGTGGTGGAGAGGAAGAGCGCCAGAAGGTATTCGTTCCAGCTGAGGATCATCACAAGAAGCGTCGTCGCGGCGAGGCCGGTGCGCGACAGCGGCAACACGATCTCCCGGAAGGTGCCGATCATGGTTGCGCCATCAAGCTGCGCACTTTCTTCAAGATCCCGGGGGATCGAATTGAAGAAGTCGTACATCAGCCAGACGACGATGGGCATGTTCACCACCGCGTAAGTGATGATGATGGCGATATGCGTGTCCAGAAGGCGCACGGTCTGGAACATCATGTAAATCGGAACGACCACGACGATGGGGGCAAGGATCCGCTGAGAGATGATCCAGAACAGGATATCCCCGTTGTGCAGTCGGAACTGATAGAGGTTCCCCACCGCGCGGGCGAGGAAGAAAAACAGGGCCACTGCGACCGCTGCCGCCAACCGCCAGTCGACACCATAGATGCCGATGGACACACCCGTCATCGCAAGGAGAAAGATGAAGAAGAGGATGGTGATCAGGTTGGGAGCATACGCGACCCGGCTAAGAGCATAGGCCGCCATGGACCCGATCAGCACTGAAAGGCCAGTGGCTGACAGGGAGATGATGATGGAGTTGAAATAGGCGCGAAGCGTGTCTTCGTAGTCGGTGACGAACAACTCTTTCCACGCGTGCAGACTGGGCTGAAAATCGACAAAGGGGAGGAAGAACGGGCCTTGGTTGACGTCGGCGGCGTCCTTGAACGAGGTGATAATCAGCCAGTAAATCGGGAACAGAACGAAGGCCGTCCAGATAAGCAACAGCGTGTAGAGAACGATTTTCGTGGCCATCGACATCTGGCCGATGGCGGGGGCTTCGAAAATGCTGCGTTTTGGGGTGAGTTGGGTGCTCATGGCTGCTTCCTCACTCGGGCCAAGACGACAAGGTTGAAAAATGACACGCAGATCACGACGGTGACGAACAACAGGATATACGCGATGGCAGAGGCCGAGCCCAAATCCAACGCGCGCCACGCGTAATAGGCTTGAAGCGATACGGACTCGGTTGCGATCCCCGGTCCGCCGGATGTCATGATGTTGGGCAGATCGACGATTTTGAACGCCTCGATCGCGCGGATCAGCATGACGGTTGCCGCGATGGGCAGGACGTGGGGCCAGGTGATCTCGCGAAAGCTTTGCCACGGCCCGGCGCCGTCCAGTTCGGCCGCCTCGGTCAGGTCACGCGAGACGCTTTCAAAAGCGGCCAGCATCATGATGAAGACAAAGGGTATCCACTGCCAACTGTCTGCGATGACAATGAAAATCCGCGCGGCCCACGGATCGGCCGCCCATGAAAAATCACCCAGCCCGACCCATTGCCAGACGTTCGAAAACGGCCCCTTGGTCGTGTCGGCCATCATTCGGAAAATATAGCCGACTCCGATGGGAGTGATCATCATGGGGACGAAAAAGATAACGCGAAACGCGGTTTTCCCGCGGATGTTCTTAGAGCAGGCGTAAGCGAGTGCGGTGCCGATTACGAACTGAATCGCGCAGCCGACAAGGACATAGAAAAGCGTCGTGCCAATCGTGCCGAAAAGATTGCCGCTTAGAAGCGTGCCTGCGAAAAGCCACGTGATGCCAAGCCCCATTGCAAGCGTAATCAGGCGGCCAACAAAGCCGAACCATGTAAAGTGGCGGCGGACATAGCCCCAGATCCACCAGAGCAGCGCGGCTGTGACCGACAGGCCGAAAATCCAGCCCAAAAGCGAGATTTGTGTGAACGTGCCGATAAGGTGAAATTGCTCGGAGCCGAAGAATTGCTTTTCGAAATTGCGCCAGCCGACGAAGCGCACCTTGAAGCCGCCAGCAGAAAAGCGGATGCGCGCGAACGCCATGATCAGCGACGCGACAAGCGGGAAGATCGAGAAAACCAGGATCAGCGTTACCGCTGGTGCCAAAAACAAGCGGCCCATGTGCTTGTCGAGCCATTCGTTCATGTCAGATGTCTCCAGCACTGGTTTGGGACGCGAAAGGGGGGAAGCGGGCCCGTGTTCGTTGGGCCCGCCTTGTTGGTTTGAGGATTAGTTCGTGATGCCAAGCGACAGGGAGTAGATCTTGGCCTGATCTTCGCGACCGAAGTCGTCGGTGATCTCTTCCCAACCTTCTTCGATGTTGGCCAGAGCCTGATCCACTGTGATTTCACCGGCCAGATAGCGGGCCAGTTCACGGTCAAGAACAACGCCTGTGTACTGCTGAGCGCCCGGAATGCGGAAGTCAGAGGCCATGTTCGGATGGTTCAGACTTTCCTTGATCGCACTCAGATAGTTCTCGGCCGAGGCTTCGCTGAAGCCTGCTTCGACCCATGCCGTTGTGTCTTCAAGCTGCGAGTTCCGGTAAGGGTTGTAGCCCGTCCAGCCCATCGTCACGTCGACGTTGGATTGCTCGGCCTGGTTCATGTAGCTGAGGAAGTCATAAGCTGCCTGCTTCTTCTGATCGTCCAGCGTTGCAGACACCGCACCGGTCCAGCCGCCAAAGGCCGCGAAGGGTGCAAAGTTCACGCCGTCAACCGCGTGCGGGCAATTGCTTGCTTCGCAGGCTTCGAGTTTGCCGGTTTCCACATTCAGAACTTCGGTTGAGCCCGGCATGATGATCGCGCCGACCTTGTCTTTGATCTGGCTGCCGTCTTCGATGGAAAGCGGGCCGATGTCGCCCCAGTCAATGACCATGCCGCAACGTCCGGCAAGCGCAAGCGAGCGTGTGTCACCGATGTCGTGGTTCAGCACATCGGGTGGGTTGAACGCGACAGAGGCTTTGAAGACCTCAAAGGCTTTCTTCCACGCGTCATTGTTGACCTTTGGCTTCATCGTGGCGGGGTCAAAATAGAGCCCTTCGCCGGTGCCTTTGGACTGGACCATGCTGGCTGCGACCGACTGGATCGCAAAGTAGCTTTGGGCGTTCCGCTTCATGAATGTGCAAGACCCGAAGTCAGGCTCGCCATCGTCATTCATATCCATGCCGTGAATTTTGGCCCCAACTTCGAGGTATTCTTCCCACGTCTTTGGTGGCTCCAGACCAGCATCCGCGAAGACGTCGGTGCGATAATACATCATCTGAAAATCGCCATCGATCGTGATGAAGTAAGTCGAGCCTTCGACCTTCTGGTTAAAGTCGCGGAAGTAAGGCGCAATGTCCTGGAGGTCGATTTTGTCGTCAGCCGCGATGTAAGGATCGAGGTTTTCGACCAGCCCGCCGGCGACCAGCTCAACGCCCCATCCAGAGGCGAAAACGCCCACATCAACGGAATTGGTGCCGGTTGCCCAGTCTGTCAGGAGCTTTTGAAAAATCTCGGCAAACGGCACTTCGGCGACGCGAATTTCGGCGCCGGTCATGGCTTTGAATTCTTCGCCACGCTCGACCATACGTCCGGCGATCACGGGGCCGGGGCGGGTCAGGATGTTGACGGTCACGCCGTCATAATGCCCCTCTGCGCTTGCGGACATCGGCGCAATCGCCGTGGCCAGCGCGAGGGCTGTCCCTCCTAGAAATTTGCGTAACATGTTCATTTCCTCCTTGTTGAAATCATTGATTTTTATAGGTGGCATACTGGTTTCGCCGCATGCCTACATGACTGCTCCCATTTGCCAGGGAACAAATTCGGCACCGCCAAATCCAAGTGTTTCGCTTTTGGTTTTCTCGCCGCTGGCGATGCTGAGGAGCATTTCGAAAAGCTCTTCGCCTTTGGTTTCGATCGAGACACCGTCGCTGATGATATCGCCGCAGTTGAGGTCCATATCATCGGACATGCGCGCGTACATTTCCGAGTTGGTGGCAAGCTTGATGCAAGGCGTCGGCATGAAGCCGGACACTGATCCGCGCCCGGTGGTGAACACGATAAGGTTCGACCCCGACGCGATCTGCCCCGTGACCGAGCAGGGGTCATAACCGGGGCTGTCCATGAAGACGAAGCCCTTTTTGTCGATGGGGGCTGCGAATTTATAGACGTCGCGCAACGGGGCCGTGCCGCCTTTGGCCGTGGCGCCAAGGGATTTTTCAAGAATGGTGGTGAGGCCGCCGCGCTTGTTGCCGGGGCTTGGGTTATTGTCCATCTCGCCGCCGTTGGTGGCGGTGTAATTCTCCCACCAGCGGATCCGCTCGATCAGCTTTTCACCCACTTCAACGGTTTCCGCGCGGCGGGTCAAAAGGTGCTCGGCGCCATAAACTTCGGACGTTTCCGACAAAACGGTGGTGCCGCCATGGCGCACCACCAGATCAGAGGCGTACCCCAGCGCGGGGTTGGCCGTGATGCCCGAATATCCGTCCGAGCCACCGCATTGCATCCCAACCATCAGTTCTGAGGCGGGGGCGGGCGCGCGTGTGGCGCGGTTGGCGATCTCGAAAATGCCGCGCAATTCCTTGAGCCCGCGTTCGATGGTGCGCCGCGTGCCGCCTTCGTTCTGGATCGTCATATAGCGCAACTCGCCATCCGGGCGGATTGCGCGACCGCCAACAAGGTCGGCAAGTTGCATGACCTCGCACCCTAGCCCGACAAGCAGGACGCCCGCGAAGTTCGGATGCTGGGCATAGCCCGACAATGTGCGAAAGAGCGTGTGATAGCCTTCGTGGCGCATGGACATGCCGCACCCCGAGCCATGCACAATTGGCACGACCCCGTCGACATTGGGAAATTCTTCCAAAAGACCAGATTTTTCAACGGCTTCAGCAATGAAGCGCGCCACTGAACCGGAGCAGTTTACGGTTGTTAAGATGCCAACGTAATTGCGCGTTCCAACCCGTCCATCGGCGCGATGATATCCTTGAAACGTGCGCTCGGTCGTGATTGCGGGAAGTGGGTTCGCTTCGCTTGCGTGGGCGTAATCCTGTTGGTGCTGCCCCATGCCGAGGTTGTGGACATGCACGTGCTCGCCGGGCTCAATATCGGATTTTGCCTGACCGATGATCTGACCATAACGATAGACGTTGGCGCCGTTGGCAATTGAGGCCGTTGCGATCTTGTGCCCGCGCGCAATGCTACCTTTCAGCGGCGCGCCGACGTCAGCGATATCTTCTCCGGCAGAAAGGTCGCGCAGGGCCACAACGACATTGTCGTTTGCGTTCAGCCGAATGACCCCGGGTTTTTGATGATTTGCGTCCAAAACGCCTCCCCTCGCGCTTGTGGCTTGCCACCTGTTGTTGCAAAACAAGTAGCTTGACTGAAATTTTGTGTCAACTAACATGTTAGTTTAACGGGGATGATAATGCCGACGCCAGCTGCAGACGCCACCAAGCTTCTGGATATTCGCAATTTCAGCGGTCTTTTGTCGGATCGTGTTTACGAGGCGTTGAAAACGGCGATCCTGCGGATGGACTTTGAGCCCGGGGCGGTGTTGCGCAAAGGGGCGATTTGCGAAGAGCTTGGGGTGTCGCGCACGCCGGTGTCGGACGCGATTATGAAGCTTGAAAGCGAGGGACTGGTCGAGGTCATTCCGCAATCGGCCACGCGCGTCACCAAAATGTCGATGCGTGAGATCCGCGAAGATGCCTTTTTGCGCGAGGCTTTGGAAGTGTCTGCGGTCGAGTACGCCGCATTGCACCACGGGCCGGAGTTGATTGCGCGGTTGGGGCGAAATCTGACGATGCAGGAATCGCAGGTCGAAGACGGAGATTACGAAGAGTTCTTTAAGACCGATCAGGAATTTCACCGGCTCATTCTGGATTGCTGTAAAATCTCGCGGCTGCACGACACGATCCGGTTTGTATCAAACCATATGGACCGCGCACGGTTGATGCTTTTGCCGGAACCGGGGCGGTCCGTGGATTCGGTGAAAGAACACAAAAAGATTTTCGCCGCGATCAAGAAATCCGACCCCGATCGTGCGCGCGCGGCCATGCAAAACCACCTCAGGCAATTGATCAAACGCCTTGAACCCTTGGAAAAAGAGCGCCCGGAAATGTTCGCGCCCTAGGCCGGGCGTTCTGGCGTCAAACAGACAGGTTGACCCGTTATGAAAGCCACAGACTCCATTCTTTTGAACACCCGCACCAAGGTGCC
>CALLWO010000030.1 GCA_938016355.1 uncultured Boseongicola sp.
GCGCATGTCGCGCTCTACTATGTATAAAGAGGCATCAAACATGGCGACTGAACGCACGCTCTCGATCATCAAACCGGACGCCACTAAGCGTAACCTGACCGGCAAGATCAATGCGAAATTTGAAGAAGCGGGTTTGCGCATTGTTGCGCAGAAACGCATTCACCTGACACCTGCGCAAGCTGGCGAGTTCTATAAGGTCCATGCCGAGCGCCCGTTTTATGGTGAACTCTGCGACTTCATGGCGTCCGCGCCTGTTGTTGTGCAAGTCCTCGAAGGCGACGGCGCGATTGCAAAGAACCGCGAAGTTATGGGCGCGACGAACCCTGCAGACGCGGCCCCAGGCACAGTTCGTGCGGAATTTGCGGAATCAGTTGGCGAAAATTCGGTGCACGGATCGGACGCACCTGAAACTGCTGCTGAAGAGATCGCGTATTTCTTCTCTGGATTGGAGCTGGTCGGTTAAAAGTCCACAACAACCAAGTCGAGTAAGCCGTCTCAGTCTTTGGGGCGGCTTTTTCTTTAAGAACTTCTCACGCCAATTTTGTCCAGCATCGCGCCAAGTTCAGCCGGCAGAAGGTCGTCGTCCGGTCCCTTTGCGGCGGCTTCGGATTTGATTGCATCAAATCTGATGCGCAACGCGACCTTCTCTTTGCCCTTGCAGTCGTTCCAGGGGCGAGCCTGAAGGCCCATCACCAATGCATAGTAACCAATGAAGTGGGCGCGCGTCCCAGACGCGAGTAATTTTGCGTAGGCGACGTCTGGACCAAGCTTGTGAAGCTGTTCAGCCGAATGGATGCCAGCGCGCGCAAATGCAGCGTCAGAGGCTGGCCCTAGATTCCGAATAGACGACACCTTTAAAGTCATGCCCAATTTCTACCGGACACAACAACAGGTTGAAAGGCGTCAGATCGCGGCCCAGTCATCGAACCGAAATGTCGGTTCCGATGTCGCCCTTGGTGCGGTTTTGGGCGTTTCGTCTTCGGCGTGGACATCCTTACGATCGTCGGTCTTCGGTTTCTTTGTGTCGTCGAACATACTCATACTCCTGACAGCGACCCCATGGGATCATAACAGCGCATCGCTTTGTCAGAACATTGGCGAGCCACCGACAAAGCGAAGGCACTTTGAGGGTAATCTCATGCCGGCGGATCAAACAATGGGGAAAGATGGCAACAATGTGTCAACACCGCGGCGGCAATAAATTGCCGAACTAGCAAGCAGCAGTACGGTCTTTTGGATTTATCCACAGGAGGACGTGCCGCTTGGTTGCGGGAATAGGTTGTTCGGATCGATCTTGGGTGGCTTTGAATATGTGATGCCTCGAATTTTATTCATATTAACGATAATTTAGGAACAATCCTGTTTCGTGGAGTTGTTTGTTCAAGACGATTTCGCGCAGTTGAGGCAAATCTATTTGATTCGCAGAGAATCGGCGGTTTTTCGCCGGTTGGGTAGGCCGAACATCGCCACTGACCTGCCCCATTTTGCCACAATCCAGCCCAATTCAGTGTATAATACAACCTAGAGTAGTAAAATTCATCTGATCGGACGATGCGTCGATGGACATCTAAACCTTAAGATCGTTGTCGGGCCGGGGGGACATCGCCGGTTCTTGAGTAACGCCGCCAATTCTGCGGCATGTGTAAAATGCGTGTGTAAGGAGAACTTCAATGCGCGATCTTTTCAAATCTTTTCGTAAATCCGAAGACGGTGCGACTCTCGTCGAATATGGCGTAGCGCTGATCTTGGCGATCGTCATCGGCGGTGGTGCTCTTGTTACTTTGGCCGGTCAGGTCAACACAAACATGGGTGACACCAACACGACTCTGCAGACTCGCTAAGTCAAACAGGCGAGCCCGGCTGCTGCGGGGCTCGCCCGTTTCCAACCACTATCTGAACGTTAAGAGGTTAATATGTTTCGTAATTTTATCAAAAGCGAATCCGGTGCCACTCTCGTCGAATACGGCGTTGCCTTGATCCTTGCGATCGTTATTGGCGGCGGCGGTCTTGTTGCATTGGCCGGTCAGGTCAACACAAACATGGGCGACACCAATACGACACTTCAAACGCGCTAAGCGTTTCTATGCTGCTCGCGTCGGCTCTGTTGGCCGGCGCCTACCACCCAAGTAATCAGTAACGTAATCGTGGAGATTGCAATGTTTAGTAAGTTTTTGAGAAATGAGTCTGGGGCAACGATGGTCGAATACGGGGTGGCCCTTATTCTGGCAATCGTGATCGGGGGATCGGGATTGGTTCTTCTTGCAGGTCAAGTGAACGCCAACATGGCGGACACTGCACCAACGCTTCAGACGCGTTGATGATCTTTAATGATTGTGAGGAAGCAATGATGATCCCCGTCGCAAAACATCTTAGTCGTGTGCTGAAAGACGAAGCTGGCGCAACACTCGTTGAATACGGTGTCGCTCTATTGGTCGTCATCATTGTGGGCGCTGGCGCAATTACTGCGCTCGGCGGGACCGTCGGCACAGTTCTTTCCGACACTGCGAGCGCGTTCTAAGACGCTGCCCGTCAGGTAAACGGCGTTATATTCAAAGACGCTGACCAAGGAGTAATAATATGCGTATCCGTTCTTTAATGCTAACAATGGTTGGAATGGCCATCGCAGGTGCATCCGTTTATGCATCGCGCGAACTTCTCCAGGTCCAGCCCGCGACTGCCTCCGTCGATTCAAACGGACCAGCTCTGGTCAGTGTCGTGGTTGCTGGTCAGGACATTCCATTCGGCACCACAGTTGAAGGTCACAAGCTGACGACCATCATGTGGCCAGCCGAAGCCGTTCCTCCCGGAACTTTCTCTGACTTCTCGGTTCTGCTGCCTGAGCAAGGTCAGGATCCCCGCCGCGCAAAACGCGCTATGGCGCAGGGTGAACTGGTTCTTGCCAACAAGGTTTCTGAATTCGGAGAGAAAGTGACAATCGTACAGACGCTGGGCAAAAACACCCGTGCTATGGCGATCAAAGTTGATGCTCAAACAGCCGTTGGGGGCTTTGTGACGCCAGGCGACACCGTTGATGTCGTGCTGACACAAGGAAGCCGGGCAAATCTTCGTGCGATTACGATTTTGCAGAACATCCGCATCATCGGTGTGGATCAGCAAGCCGACGAACAAAACGAGTCTGCGAACGTGGCCAAGACTGTCACTGTTGAAGTCACACCTGCTCAAGGCCAGAAATTGGCTCTGGCTCAAAAAGCCGGCACACTAAGCCTGTCTCTGCGTACGTTGGACTCGGTAATTGATGAACCGCTGGACTCGATCCGTCTGTCCGACATCATGCGCGACGAGTCTCCGACTGTTGAGGGTCCAAAGGCCACCGTGAAAGTGCGCCGCGCTGCGACGGCCGTCTCTGAGGTCGAAGTGAAAGAGCGTGACGAAGACGTGAATTAAGACAAAATTGGCGTCGCCTGGCACCTGCTCGCCCGGGCGACGCCTAAATTTGAACGTAAGTTTGAAATATATCGGGGGTAGATTTCTGCAATGTTGTTTCGTGTGATAGGTATGGCAAGATCGAAATTTACTCGCGAGGAAGACGGCGCACTGCTGGTATTCTTCGCTCTTTGTGTCTCTGCGATCTTTTTGGTTGCAGCGCTCTCGTTTGACTTGGGCAGACGTGCGTCGACACAAACAGAACTTCAATCATTCGCGGATAACGTCGCTCTCGCCGCCGCTGGCGAGCTAAATGGATTTCCTGGCGCGATCACGCGGGCCACAACTGCCGCCGAACAACTGATCTCTGATAGCTTCGTCTTTGGCGAAGAAACGGATGGTGGCACGGGCCGCACGCTCTCGGGCAGCTCAGATTACTCGATTTACTTCTTCGAAGATCTTCCGCCTTCAGATTTGACACCTTTGGATATTGCAGGACTCGCTTTGGCCAACACGCCAGATAACGACCTGATTGCGCGCTTCGTGCTGATTGAAGCGAATGAGGTGACAGTTCCTTGGGTGTTCGCAAAGCTACTGAACATTTTCAACTCCAACGGGCTCCCGGCAGAAGAAGTTGACGCGGAAGCCGTTGCAGGGTTCACAAGCCTAGCTTGCGATATCGCGCCAGTTTTCTTTTGCATGCCCAATGCTGACAGCCGAGATGCGGCCGCTGGTGATTCAATCTGGGATCCAGAGAACCACATTGGCGATCAGATCTTGTTGCGTACCGGCCAGGGCGGAAACTCGTTTTGGGATTCTGGCAACTTTGGCTGGCTCGATCCACGCGACACGATTCCACAAGAAAGCCTCGTCGATCCTGATGGTGATTGCTTCGGCTTGAACGGCGCACCCTTGCTCGTGTGCCTGATCGCAGCAGAGAACGCAGTAACGACTTGTTTCGAAAATGGGCGACTTTCAACTCTGCCAGGCCAGAAGCAAGGCATCGAAAGCGCGGTCTTCAACACACGGTTTGATATGTTTAATGCGACAGTCTCGCAGTACGAAGACAACACGAATTTCCAACCAGCTCCGATTATCACCCGTGGTTTTGTGGATTCTGGCGGAGACCAATGCCTCAAAAACAGCGTGCAATACGTTGATACCATGGCGTTCCCTCAGGACGATTGCTATTTGACACCTGCAAGTCCAGGCGATTGTCAGGCTTGGGATGGTCAAGTCCGGTTCGGAGACGGTGATTGGGCACAGGGCCGGATCGACTATGTCGAAGCGAACTATTCAGTAGATGGCGATACATGGTCGACAGTTGTTGATCATCCAGACAATGCAGACGGCTCAATTCTGACGGCTGGCGACGAGATCGTCTCGATCGGTGGTACAGATTATCATCGTGATGACCCGTTCCGCCCGACGGCGCCATTTGAAACTACGGATCCGACAGCCGACTTCCCTGAGCTCCCAGTCGGGGCCAGCCGTTGGGAATATTATGTCGCGGAGGTCATGGCGACCTATTATGACGATCCAGACGATGCGTGGGACAACTACATGGACGATCCGGACGGCTCGCCAGGTGTTCTGAAAAACAACGTCACGAGCTTGCTTCCTGATTTGGATTACGCCACAGGCCCAGATGTGCCGCGTCCGGAAAATGGACTGCCGCAGTGTGCGACAGACCCCAACGCAGGTGGCGTTGACAACTTCTCGCTTGATCCACGGCGTCGGGTTGTTGTCGCCGCGATCGTTGACTGTAACGCGCAAGAAGTAAAAGGCCAAACCAAAGACGTGCTCGCAACATATTTTGTTGAAACTTTCATCACGACACCTGTTAAAGGCGATCCGACCGACAAAAAGAAATTCGACATGTGGATCGAGATTGTTGGCCCGGCGTTAAACACAGGCTCGTCGACCGTTGAAAAAGGCGTCTTCCGTAACCTTGTTCAGCTGTACCGGTGATCATTATGAATATGTTTTCAATCAGATCACAATTGGTGCGGTTTCGCCGGGATGAAAACGGGGTCGCTTTGGTGGAGTTCGCACTCTTCCTACCACTCTTTCTTCTTTCGTTTTTTGTCATCGTAGAATTTGCACGGGTCTTCTTTTCGTACCAAGGTGCAGTCGTGGGCGTCCGGGATGCAGCACGCTATCTGGCGCGTGTTGCACCTGCCGGCATATGCGAGGGCGCGGTCCCGCCATCTGGCGGTGGCAACGCAGGTGGAACGTTCACCACCATCACAAATACCAATGGCGATGACAAAATTGAAGAGATCATCCTGCGCAACATGGACAATGAAGATGGGGCGTTGCCAGCAAAAGTTTTCTTGCGTGGAGTAACGTATTCCTATGTCTGCGTCATCGCACCAGGCGTTTACCGCCAGGACGAAGTGCCAATTGGTCAGGTTTCCGCCGCGATCGAAATTGAACTGCCGCTTGGGGGCATCCTAGAACTCAATGGGCAGCCGCTGATCCCCAATATTACGCACACAGTGACCGATCAGTCGCGGATTTTTGGAGTATAAGTGATGGCGCAGGTTTTAATCAAAATCTCCAATCGGTTGAAAGCGTTCGGTCGCGATCAATCCGGCACGACCATGGTCGAATATGCCGTCTGCATTGCGCTGTTTCTCCTGATTTTGTTTGCTGTCATAGATTTCGGTCGGCTTGGCTATAACTGGGTCGTCGCTGAAAAGGCGATGCAGCGCGCTGTACGGATTGCAGCGGTGCGTCCGCCGGTTTGTCCCGGTGTGCCGCTCTATCATCAGCGGTCTACCGGCACATATTCTTCGGGAACCCTCTGCAGCACGGATGGCGGAATTTGCACGGAGACGAACGTGCAATGCCTCCTCAGTGCGCCGGACGCAGGAAGCGCAGATTCCATTGCGACTGCGGACGAGATCTGGGCGACTTTGCAGGATTTGCTGCCTCAGGGCACGGACCGCGGGAACGTCCTTTTGAAGTACGAATATGACCGCCGCCTTGGCTTTATCGGCGGCCCATATGTGCCTGTAATTACAGCTCAAATCGTCGGCGCCGCGAGCGGAAACGGCTATGATGAGCTGCCTTTCACATTTGTAACTCCATTATCCGCGCTTGCAGCGAATGCAGGTGCAAGTCAGGCCACCGCAGATACAATCCCGGGCAGTATTCCATTTCCGGCAATCTCGGTGACATTACCAGCAGAAGATATGAACCAAGGAACACGTGGCTAAGCCATGTGTGGGGGCAAAAGACGGGTGAAGAAGACATGAGCAATAGTTCGATCCTATTAATCTCTGCAGATGAGGCAGTTTCGACAGCAGTCGGGACCGTTTTGAACAAGGTAGAGAACGCACGCGTGGATCGCGAAGATGCCAGCGTGTCGCAACTCAATGGCGCGGCAGTTGAAATGGCGGCCAATCATGACGTCGTTATTTTCGCCACTGATCCTTCGAATGCTGCCGATTTGACGGCGATTGAGGTGCTGACAGATCAGCGTAAATCGGGAACGGTTTATTTGGCGCTGACCGATGGTGACTTGCCATTGTCAAAAGCACGTGCGCTCAGCCGGGCAGGGGTGGACGATGTTCTTCCCTATCCGATCAGCGATGAAGAGCTGCTCGATCAGGTCAATACCTGGATCGAAAAGAAACGCGCTGAGTTTCTTGAGAGCGTCGGGAATGCGGGTGGCCAAATCGGTCGGCTCATCACTGTGCAGCAAGCACGTGGCGGTGTCGGCGCAACGACCGTGGCGGTCAATCTGGCCGATCAGCTGCTTAATCGAAAAGGCACCTTCAAAAAAGAAGCTGAAAACAAAGTCGTTGTCGTGGATTTCGACGTTCAGTTTGGAACCGTTGGGGACTTTCTTGATGTCGATCAGCAGGAAGGCCTGATGCAGCTGGCTGCGGAAAATTTCATTCCTGACGCGCATTGGATTGAGCAATCAATCACACGACTGCCGTCTGGGCTCGCCGTTTTGGCCGCACCGTCCAGCTTCGTTCCGCTCGAGGCAATCCAGCCCGAGCAGGCAGAAGCGTTGATCAAGACGCTCAAGACAATGTTTGACTATGTTGTTGTCGATCTTCCGCGGGCCCTTGTCACATGGATTGAACCTGTGCTCGGCGAAGCAGATCAGATGCTGATCGTCACGGATATGACTGTCCCTGCCGTGCGGGCCACGCGACGATTGATGGAGTTCGTATTGGCCGACAACGCACAATTGCCAATCGAAGTGATCATCAATCACGAAAAGAAGCCGATGATGCTGCGTGAGCATCACAAAGAAGCTGCGAAAGCACTGGACGTTAGTTTTAACCATTGGATCGCGCATGATCCAAAGGCAGCGCGTGAAGCTGTCGACTATGGCAAGCCGGTTTCGGAAGTCGCGAGTCGCTCTGACATTGCGAAAGCCATTGCCAACCTAGCCAAGGCAACCCTCACAGCCCTGCCCAAAGATCGCGCGGAAGCACGAGTTTAAGGAGATCCAGAAATGTTTAAGCAATTTGGAAAAAACGACAAGCAACCCGCTTCCGGAAACGGAACAGTTGTCGACCTCGAAGCCGCTGCAAAGGTGACGTCGTCGGCGCTTAAGTCGCTGACAAAAAATGACAAAGAGTTAACGGATCGCCTTGATCTCAAGAGCCGCCTTCATGAAGCTCTTCTTGAGCGCCTCAATCTTAGCGTGATTGACAAGGTCGCAACCGAAGAGTTGCGTCGCGAAGTTGCCAATCTCGCCCAGACAGTCTTGGCAGAAGAAAAGCGTCCAATGCGGACCGAAGACTTCAAGCTGATTGTCGACGAGTTAATGCACGAGGTTCTGGGCTACGGTCCACTTGAACCACTTCTGGCTGACCCAACAATCAACGATATTCTCGTGAACGCGCACGACAAAGTATATGTGGAACGCTTTGGCGTGCTGGAGCCCACAAGCGTTCGTTTTCGCGATGAACGCCATTTGCTTCGTATTATCGACAAAATCGTTTCTTCCATCGGGCGTCGTGTGGATGAGAGCCAACCATGGGTAGATGCGCGCCTTCCAGACGGAAGCCGAGTTAATGCAATCATTCGCCCCTGTGCCATCGACGGTCCAAGTCTCTCCATTCGTAAATTCTCCAAGAAGCCAATTCTTCTTGAGAAGATGGTCGAGCTTGGTTCGATCTCTGATGAAGCCGCGGCATTGTTGAAGGCGCTCGTTCAAGCCCGGATGAACATTCTTATTTCGGGCGGTACGGGCTCGGGTAAGACGACACTGCTCAACGCGATGTCGCGATCAATCAGCGAGTCTGAGCGTATCGTCACTATCGAGGATGCGGCGGAACTTCAGCTGCAACAGGATCATACGGTTCGTCTCGAAACGCGTCCGCCAAGCCCGAATGGCACCGGCGCGATTTTCCAGCGAGATTTGGTGAAAAACGCGCTTCGTATGCGTCCTGATCGTATCATCGTGGGCGAGGTTCGTGGCGCCGAAACTTTCGACATGCTTCAGGCAATGAACACCGGCCACGATGGGTCCATGACAACCGTGCACGCAAATACGGCGCGTGATGCTTTGTCACGGATCGAACAGATGGTTTCTATGCTTGGCCTCGACCTGCCACTTTCGGCGATCCGTTCGCAGATTGCGTCTGGTATTCACGTGATCGTTCAATTGAACCGCCTGTCTGATGGTAATCGTAAAATCATGAGTGTGAGTGAAATCACAGGCATGGAAGGCGATACCATCACAATGCAGGATATCTTTGTCTTTAAGAAAGAGGGCAAAGGCGAAAACGGTGAAGTGCTTGGGAAGTTTATGGCGACTGGCATGCGTCCAAAATGCGCCGAACAGCTTCTGGCAGCTGGCGTGGACCTTGGCCAAACCAACTTCTTGTCGCGGGGGGTCTGATTTATGGAACAGATCAGAGAGATAATTGCCCAAATTGACCTTCAGTTTGTCATCTATTTGGGCGCGATGGTTGGCGGGTTGCTTGTCCTAGAAGGCATTCGCCAGCTTTTTTCTCGCTCCGTCGGTGCAAAGGAGGCCAAAAGCCGCCGTATGCAGCTTATCGCGAAGGGCGCGACAACCGAACAGATCCTGAAGATTCTGAAGCCAACTGAAAAACGAAGCTTTGTTGAGCGCTTGCCATTTGTCGGAGACTTGCCGACCGTCCTGCGCCAAGCCGGCATTACGATGGCGCCCGGTGCATTCCTGATGACTTGTGTGGCCGCTGCTATTGCAATCTTCGTCATCGGCGCGCAATTCATGAACCCTTTGAATGCAGCGGTTCTCGGTTTTACAGTTGGGCTTTTCCTGCCTTTGATGCAGGTGCGCTTCAAGCGGAACGAACGTCTGTCCAGGTTGGTTCAGCAATTGCCTGATGCGCTCGATCTCATGGCGCGTGGACTTTTGGTCGGACACCCGCTCAACACATCCCTAACGGCTGTCGCCAACGAAATGGCAGACCCAGTGGGCTCTGAGTTCGGTATTGTTGTGGATCAGATTTCGTTTGGCGATGAATTGACTGACGCATTCCGGGATTTCGCTGACCGGATTGATCAGGAAGATGTCCATTACCTTTCGACCGCGATTGCCATTCAGCATGGTACGGGGGGTGATTTGGCGCGCGTGCTTAAAGTTCTGTCGCGCACAATTCGTGACAGATTGAATATGCGTAAGAAGATTAAGGCATTGTCAGCGGAAGGGCGCCTCACGGCCTCGTTCCTCAGCTTTATTCCCGTGTTGATCTTTGTTGCAATGCAAGTTCTCACACCAAGCTATTACGGTTCCATCGCCAACGAACCAGAGGCTATCCCGCTTGGTATTGCGATTGTGACACTCGTCATCTTAAACGCGCTTGCCTTGCGCAAACTCGTCAACTTCCGGTTCTAAGGAGGCCTGAACATGATGGAACAAATCACAGCCTTTTTTGGAAATGTCGGTTCTTCTGGCGGTCTAATCATCCTGGGGATTTTTATCGGCACGATCATGATCGTGTACGGATTCTTCGGCGGGCTCGTTTCTGCCGACCCGGTGGGTCGCCGGTATCACGCTGGGCGTCCTGCTAAGCGACGCTCGTCATTTGATGCAGGGTTGCTGAACAGCGCGGATGTTGACCCCAAAGGCTTGATGAAAGCCTTGATGCCGCAAAGCCGTGAAAAGCGAAGCCAGGTGCGCCGCCAGCTTATGAATGCGGGCATCATCGGTCAGAATGCTGTCGCTAAATACTACGTCATTCGCATCGCTTTGGCGCTTCTCTTTCCAAGCATTTATCTCTTGCTTCTGGTGCTGCGTCAGAACACTTTCTTCCCGCTGCCAGACGTGATCGATGGGTTCCTCGATGGCCAAAGTCGTCTTGTGACGTATTACATTCTGACTTCGCTGGTGATTATCGGTTTCTTTGGTCCCGCGCTTTGGCTGCGTTCAAAGGTGGATTTCCGTCAGATTGAGATCTCCGAGAGCTTTCCAAACGCGCTTGACCTTATGCAGGTCTCCGTGGAAAGCGGCCTCGGGTTTGACGCAGCTATGACGCGCGTTTCCAACGAGATGGAAATGTCGGCACCTGCTATCAGCCAGGAATTCCGTCTTGTGCAGCTTGAAGTGTCTGCCGGTGGTGATCGTGAAAAGGCCTTGCTTGATATGGCAACCCGCACGAACGTCGACGAGGTTGCTTCGTTTGCCAGCGTCGTGCTCCAGTCGATCCAGTTCGGTACGAGCGTTTCGGAAGCATTGACAACCTACGCGACAGAAATGCGGATCACGCGCGAATTGAAGGCGCAAGAGATGGCCAACAAAATGCCGGTCAAAATGTCCGGGGTTATGGCCGGTCTCATGCTGCCAGCACTGTTCTTGTTGATTCTCGGACCGATCGCAATTCGCTGGACCAACACGTTCAACTGATATCTTAGCTGCGCATTTTGCGGCTGGATTAAGCTAGAAAAAGAAACAAAGGTGCCAAATTTGGCGCCTTTGTCACTTCCTGCGCAACAGCAATGCACTTTCTGCGCGAAATCTTCATCGATTTAGAGGATTCCTTGACATTTCGGCGGTTTACCGCTCAACATGTTCCTCGGGTGGACGGTGTCCCAACAATAATACAGCGGTAATTCGAGGCACTGGGCGGTATGGCGCATGCATTTTCATGCGCTTTGTGTGTGATTTAGGAGTTATGACATTGGTTGGTGCGAGGGATTATACGAACCAAGATACGGGTTCGACGCTGGGTCAAGACCTTCAGATTCTTGACGGTATTGCCAGCTGGTGCGGTGCTTTGCATGGCTCAATGCCACTCGATGAAGCTCTCGTATCAATCGCAAATTCGCTCGGCGCAGAAATCGCGGTGATTACCCGCGATGGTCGCTCCGACGGCAAACCTCGTGTTGTCGCGGAATTCGACAGTCGTGCGGATGACGCGGATTGCGAAAAGCTGCGACGCGGATATGCCACTGACGTTCTTGGCAAGTTTTATAACAAAGTACGTAGCGGTACGATCTGGTTCCTGTCCGATGATCAGGGCGAGGATGTCTCGCAGGGTCTTAAGAACTGGCAGAGCAATCGCGGAATAGGTGATATCATCGTGGTGTCCTTGGAATCCAACGGCATTCAGCACGATTATCTGGAGTTTCATTTTGCAAAACAGCTTGGCGATCAAGCTAAGTTGGAAACCGAACGCGTTCTTCCGACGCTCGTGCGCGCCTGGACGAAACGTCAGACCGGTTTGGTGACGCAGGCTCAAATGGACGTTCGCATGGTGCGCGCCCGTGAAGCCGCCAAGGCGTCACGCATTCAGCCGGAAGAAGCAATCTTGGGCGTTTCAAATCCCGCAAAACTCAGCCGTGCGGAGTTCCGGGTATGTCTGTTGCTTTCGCGCGGCCTTTCGGTGAAGGCGACTACCGAAGAACTTGGACTATCCGAAGCAACTATCCGTAGTCACCTTCGCTCGATATATTCCAAAACCGACACCTCTGGCCTTGCCGAGCTTGTCTATCGAATATTGTCGAACACAAAAGACCAACACCGCATCGGCACTGCGACCGGCTAAATCAAGCATTGATCTTAAGATAGCGATAAGACCGGGTTTTCGGGATGTCGTGTGCTTTGCCAAATAGAGAGATTTTGGCTCCGGCGGTAGGGATCGAACCTACGACCAATTGATTAACAGTCAACTGCTCTACCGCTGAGCTACGCCGGAACACAGCGGGCGATATAACAACGCTTTCGCAGCGCGTCCAGAGAAATAACACGAGTTAATGTCGGAATATATCTCGCTGTCACTTCAACGAATATTTCGATGATGGCATCAATGTAGGATGGGCGGTGACAAGGTCCCGCTCAACCAAATCAATCATATGCGAAAAGACGTTGCGCGCGGCGGCGGCCCGAAGGTTTTGGGGTGTTTCACGATAAATTTTCTCCACGATCAACGGGATGGTCGCCGCTCCGTCGCGAAGATTTTCAAGGATACTGGCCTCGCGAGAGAGGCGGTGGCGCATCAATTCCTGCAATCGCTCTGTGGGCGCCTCAATGACGCCGCCATGCCCCGGCAGGCAACGCTTTGGCGCAAGCTCAATCATTCGCGCACTGGTTTTGTTAAATTCTGCCAGATCGCCATCTGGTGGCGAAATAAGGGTCGTCGACCAATCCATCAAATGGTCGCCGGTGAAGTAATCGTCATCGAATTCGAACGCCAAGTGACCGGCAAAGTGCCCCGGCGTGTGGTGAATACGGAAATTTGCCGTCCCAATGGGCAGCGTTTGATAGGCGCGAACCTCGATATCCGGCTGGAATGTCTCGTCGCGACCTTCACCTCCACCAATCTCAACAGTTGCCGCCAAGCGATCCATGATCGCACGTCGCCCAGCCTCAGCCGGACCAAACCCAACGACCGGTGCATTTAGTGCGTCGGACAAGGGGCGCGCGCCGAGGCTATGATCACGGTGGGCGTGGGTCACTAGAATATAGGCAACTTTGCGCCCGGCGACGGTATTGCGAATGGCGTTCAGATGCGCGCCGCTCAAGGGACCAGGATCGACAATGGCGAGATCTTCGCGGTCGATAATGTACGTATTCGTGCCATGAAACGTCATCGGACTGGGGTTCGGCGCGAGTATCCGCTGAATTCCATTGCCCATTTCCACCGGGCGGCCATAAAGATGCTCGGACATTTGCTCTTTTTCTGTCGCTATTGCGCCCCTAGGGTCATGCCATGAGAAACCCGTCGATAAAAGCCTATCTGCCGCGCTCGCTTTTTGGGCGCGCGGTTCTGATCTACCTCGTTCCGGTTCTGACAATCCTTGCGGTAATGTCTGTCGTCTTCGTCCAACGTCTTTACGAGGATGTAACGCGACAGATGACTGTGAGCGTTGCTGACGAGATTGCATTGGTCCTGTCCAAGATCGAAGGCGAAGACAACGAACAGCTCGCGATCAGAGAGGCGCGGGAAATTGCGGCGCCACTCGGAATTGAGTTCAGAAAGCAAGCAATCACCGCGAGTGTGGAGCGCGAATGGTTGGACTTGAGCGGTATTACAATTGTCTCGACATTAAATGAACGATTCCCCGGAATTCTCGCAATTGATCTCGTCAATAGGCGCCCATTTGTTCAATTGCTGTTTTCAACGCGGCACGGGCAATTAACGATGGCGATCCAGCGCAGCCGCTTTTCGGCGCGAAACCCACATCAATTTCTGGTGCTAATCGGGTTAACAGCGCTCTTTATGACACTCATCGCTCTATTGTATTTGCGTGGTCAAGTTCGCCCGATTCGAAGGCTGGCAGCGGCGGCGACGGCATTTGGCAAGGGCCGCGTTGTTCCTTATCGGATATCAGGCGCGGCCGAAGTTCGACAGGCGGGTCAGGCGTTCTTGGAAATGCGCGAACGTATTGAACTGCAGATCGAGCAACGGACGATGATGTTGTCTGGCGTCAGCCATGATTTGCGCACACCACTCACTCGAATGCGATTGGCGCTGAGTCTGCTGGAAGATGAAGAAATGGCAAAGGATTTGTCTGGCGACATCTCCGAAATGGAAACGATGCTCAATGCGTTTCTGGACTTTTCTCGGGCGGATGCGTTGGAAGATCCAGAATTGACAGATGCCGGTGAGGTATTGTGCAAAGCGGTTGAGCGGGCATTGAAATCGGGCGCAGTGATAGGTCTGGGCAATGTGGACGCCGACGTGAATTTACAGCTGCGCCCATCGTCACTTGCCCGAGCTCTTGATAATCTCATAGGAAATTCAAAGAGGTACGCCAACCGCGCCGTTGCGAGCTTTGATGCAAATGACACTCAGATTGTTTTCTGCGTTGAAGATGATGGCCCGGGCATCCAACCTGAAGATCGCGAAGACGCCGTCAAACCTTTTAATCGTCTGGATCGTGCGCGCAATCAGGACGCGGGTTCTGGTGTTGGGCTTGGTCTTGCAATTGCGAGCGATATCGCCCGCCAGCACGGCGGGCAACTGGTGCTTTCCAATAGCCACGCACTTGGCGGACTAAAGGCGGAAATTGTCCTTCCGCGCTAAAACGCGGTGAGTTAAATCGCCAGACTCTCCGGCTTTTTGCCATTTGTAATGGCGTCTTTGAACCAAGCCGGTTGGCGTCCGCGTCCCGACCAAGTCTCGTCGTCATTGGCAGGATTGCGGTACTTGGCGGGCGCTTTGGCTTTTTTGCCCTTTTTGCGGCCACCGACTATATCTTCAAGTGACATCCCGTGTTCTTTTGCAACCGCTTCCAAGGCTTTGCGCGCCTCGGCACGTTTACGGTCTTGAAAACTTGCAATTGCCTTCTCGACATCTTTGCGAAGTTGTTTCAATTCTTCGAGCTTCATTTTACTCAAATCTTTTTGTGCCATTTCTTTCTCCGGGGGTTTTTGAAATTGCGCGCCGCGCATTTGTAAAATCTGATCTACCCCCCAAGTTATTGAAGCGCAATTAAATCAGGACATTATGCAATCCCGAATTGTTTTCAGCGTTTCGCAATCAATTTGGCGTGGTGTTTTGGTAGGCCCGGTAGGACTCGAACCTACGACCAAAGCGTTATGAGCGCTCTGCTCTAACCAACTGAGCTACAGGCCCGCCATGTTCTTTTCCATAGCAGACGACGACAACGCGTCAAGACAGCGTCGGCGTGGACACTTATTGCGTGATCAAGTATCGCGTGGCCAGAAATGTTTCGACGGGGCGGCAGATGACTAAAAACGGGCTGACATACGCAGACGCAGGCGTTGATATCGACGCAGGAAACGCGTTGGTGGAACGCATCAAACCTGCGGCTGGCCGCACAGCGCGCGCTGGGACAATGTCGGGCTTAGGCGGATTTGGCGCGCTCTTTGATCTCAAAGCTGCAGGGTTCAAAGATCCTATTTTGGTCGCCGCCACAGACGGTGTCGGAACAAAACTGAAGATCGCAATTGAAACTGGAATATGCGATACCGTTGGCGTCGATCTGGTTGCGATGTGTGTGAACGACTTGATTTGCCAAGGGGCCGAACCGCTGTTCTTCCTCGACTATTTCGCCACCGGAAAACTCGACATAGATCACGCCGCATCCGTCATCGAAGGGATTGCGCTCGGCTGCGAGCGGGCAGGATGCGCTCTAACGGGTGGAGAAACGGCAGAGATGCCGGGTATGTATTCCGGCGGCGATTTTGATCTGGCCGGGTTTGCTGTGGGCGCAATGGAACGCGGCGCGCATTTGCCGCAAAACGTCGAAGCCGGGGATGTTCTGATCGGTTTGGCATCCGATGGCCTCCATTCAAACGGATTCTCTCTTGTACGCCGCGTCGTGGAACAGGAAGGTCTCAGCTACAATGAACCTGCACCTTTCGTGGATGCACCGTTAGGAGAGGCTCTTCTAACACCAACACGTATCTACGTCCGTCAGCTTTTGGCGGCCCTGCGTGCTGGAGGCGTTTCAGGCCTTGCGCATATCACAGGGGGCGGTTTGACCGAGAACCTCCCTCGCGTGCTTCCCGAAGGCTTGGGCGCACAGATTGACTTGACGTCGTGGTCTTTGCCACCGGTCTTTGACTGGCTTGGAAAAGCTGGCGGGATAACGCCGCAGGAAATGTTAAAGACCTTCAACGCGGGCGTTGGCATGGTTGTCGTCGTGAAACCTGATGCCGCCGGGCGCATTGCCGACCTTTTGGTGAGCGAAGGTGAAACGATAATTCGCCTTGGACATGTGACAGATAGCGGCAACATCACCTACATCGGACAACTTCAGTGACACGGATCGCCATCCTGATCTCTGGGGGTGGCTCCAATATGGCGGCACTTCTTCGGCACATGAAGACGCGCGGTTATGCCGAACCGGTCTTAGTCGCTTCAAACAGGCCAGCTGCAAAGGGTTTGGCACTTGCAAACGCGGCCGGTGTCGAAACGGCAGCAATAGATCACACAGCTTTCAATGGCGACCGAGAGGCCTTTGAGGCGGTGCTCACCAAGACTCTGCGATCGATTGAGCCTGATTTTATTTGCCTCGCCGGATTCATGCGGGTTTTGACAGCTTCATTTGTTGAAGCTTGGCCAAATCAGATCTTAAACATTCACCCGTCGCTTCTACCGAAATACAAAGGTCTCAACACACATGCGCGCGCCATCGACGCGGGCGACTCGCATGCGGGCTGCACAGTGCATCGCGTGACCAGCAATCTTGATGATGGGCCAATACTTGGACAGGCGCAGGTCCCGGTGAACCCCGATGACACGCCCCAAACACTGGCAGCGCGTATCCTGCCGATGGAACACCAGCTTTATCCAGCCGTCCTTGAACGCGTTGTTTCTGGTGAAAATGCGCCGCTTTTCTTGTCCCTCGACAAGAACACTCCTATGAAGGCCGGACGTTAACGCAGACGGGAACGACAAACGCCGATGATCACCATCAAAACGACCGAGGGCCTTCAGGCTTTTTGCGACATGGCGGCCAATGCGCCTTATGTCACCGTCGATACTGAATTTCTGCGAGAGCGCACCTATTATTCCAAACTTTGCCTCGTCCAACTCGCTGTGCCGGGCGATGGCGAAGAGCACGCTGTGTTGGTTGATCCGTTGGTCGATGGCTTGAGCCTCGAACCGCTCTACGCACTTTTCAGAAACGAGAACGTCGTCAAAGTGTTTCACGCGGCTCGTCAGGATCTTGAGATTTTTTATGTCGATGGTGGCGTGATCCCGAAACCCTTGTTTGACACGCAGGTCGCGGCGATGGTTGCCGGGTTTGGCGAACAGGTTGGCTATGAAACGCTCGTGCGAAAGATCGCGAAATCGCCGTTGGATAAATCTTCTCGCTTCACGGATTGGTCGCGCCGTCCGCTGACGGATGCGCAGCAAACTTATGCGCTGGCGGATGTGACCCATCTTCGGGTGATCTATGAATTTCTGGCCAAAAACCTTGAGGAAAGCGGTCGAAAGACTTGGCTCGAAGAAGAGCTTGGCACGCTGACCGACCCGGCAACCTATATCATCGAGCCGGAAAATGCCTGGAAGCGCGTCAAGACGCGGACCAACTCAGGCAAGTTTTTGGCCATTGTTCAGCAGCTTGCAGAGTTCCGCGAGAACTATGCGCAGACCAACAACATACCGCGCAATCGCGTTCTCAAAGACGATGCATTGCTGGAACTCGCCTCAACAAAACCCAAATCGGTCAACGATTTGAACCGATCCCGACTCTTGCTGCGTGAGGCCCGCAAGGGGTCAATCGCGGACGGTATATTGGCGGCCGTGAAAGCGGGCATTGAAATGCCTGCCGAGAACATGCCGAAGCCGGATCGCTCCCGGGAAAAATTGCAGGTTAACCCAGCCTTGGCCGATCTCTTGCGGGTCTTGCTAAAAGCAAAGTCCGAGCAACTTGGCGTCGCTCAAAAACTGATTGCCACCTCATCTCAGCTTGACGAGATCGCAGCCGGCGAACGAGATGGCAAAGCCTTAAGCGGATGGCGAAAGAAAGCGTTTGGCGAGGACGCGTTGAAGCTTTGCGATGGCAAAATCGCACTTCGTGCCAAAGGTCAGACGGTTGAGGTCTTTGAGATTTAGGGATCTCGCTTCAACAGTCGGAATACGATCGGTGCCAGCGCGATCACCATAGATATTCGCAGAATGTGTATGGTGGCCACAAAGGCGACATCTGCACCCATGGCCAATGCCAGCAAACTCATTTCCGGCAATCCCCCGGGCGCAAACGTTAAAATCGTTTCGCGTAACGGCAGGCCGGAAACTTGTGTAACAAAAATCGCCGCTGCCATCGTAACGGCAATCATCCCGCTTGACGCGATTGCGGCCAAGCCGATGTCGCGCAAGACTTCTCTTGCGGCGACCCCCAAAAAGCGCGCGCCCACAACCGTGCCCATCACAAGCTGTGCCGAGTTTACAAGAAGCGTTGGCGGTGGCACGTCTGTCCATCCGACCAAATGCACAATTCCAGAAAGAACCATTGGTCCGATCAGAAGCGGCGCAGGGAAACCAAGACGCCGCGCGACCATCGCGCCCAAAATCGCGCAGGCGGTCAATATCGTCAGATCGCCAAATGAGATTTCGCTGAACCCCGTGAACGGTCGGGCGGTGCCAATGGTGGTGGCGTCGAATATCGTCGCATAGAAAAAGCTGATGAAGCTTACAACGATCAGAATCCGGCTGGCATGTGCGAGTGCGATACGTCGCTCGATGCCACCCGCTTCGGCACCGAGAATCATCATGTCGTTCAACCCGCCGGGTGCTGACGAGAAATACGCCGTCACAACGTCGTACTTCCCAATGAAGCGATACACGAGATACCCGGCCCCAAGCGCAAGCGCGATGTAGATCGGCAAGATCGCGATTGTAACGACCCAACTTCCGATTTGTTCAAAAATCCCCGGGTGAAAGCCGGAACCAAGGGCTACACCCAACACCGGCAACAATAGGGATCGCAACGTCATCGGAGCGGCGATTGGCGCGCCCAATATCGCGCTGATGGTCACAAGGATCATCGGACCAAGCATCCAAGGCAGCGGAATGCCAATCTCAACGGCAGCAAGCGCGCCAATGC
>CALLWO010000031.1 GCA_938016355.1 uncultured Boseongicola sp.
TCGGAGGTCACGCTTGTGGATGGATTGTCGGGGGCAACTATGGCCACGATGCCATCAAGCGCGATCACGTCAGAGGCGGTCCGACGGCCGGCTTCGCGCCAACTGATGTGGAGGTCGCTTTCGCCCGGATCAGTGGACGCGCGCACTCTCAGCCGAGCAATGGTTCGTTCCGGCGTCACATCCGCGTCACTCAACACCCAGAGGCTTTCCCGCTCTGCGAGGTAGGTGGTCTGCAACTCATAACCCTGACGTGCGGCAAAGGCCTGCATCAACGGCGCGACAAGATCGACGAGTAGCGCGGCGGACCCTGAGATCATCGCCTCGGAGACCATGTCTTCGTCGGAGGGACATGCAGCCCCGGTGCAGGTCACATTGCCGCCGTCCAGCGTCACGGCACCAAAAGAGGTTTCGATACGAAAAAAGTGGCCATCATAGGACAACAGCTTGCCTTCAACGCTGATGGAGCCGTCAAGCGTGCGAAGCTGAACGGTGTCTTGCGCCCGTGCGACAAGCGGGGTCATCGCAAGCAAAGCGATGGCAAGACAGCGAATTAAGGTGAGCATCGGGGGCACATCGCAGGCAGTTAGCGTCCGGCCAGTCTCAGATCCTTGAAGAGATTCTTCAACACAACAATATCGCCCGCCGCACTGCAATCGGGCATGGCAAGCGAGACATCGCTGGTCATCAAGCTTCCGAGTGCCGAGGTTTGCACGATTTTTGCAAGTGCCGTCGTTTCGCAGGTTTCTTCGGTGACCACCGCCTCGGCGGTGATTTGAACGACGCCCCGTGCGGGCGCATCCTCACGCGGGAACGTATAAATCTCGACGGCGCCGCCGGTTTCCCCGCCAAGCCGAACAAGGTATCCACCCGCGCCCCGCGCTGCGCGGTCCGGGGATTTTGGCGCCAACGCGCTTACATGGCCGCGCTCGCCGTATTTCGCGCCGTATTCGAGTGCGTGCAGCGAAAAAAACTGCGGGCCCTTCCAGATCAGCGCGGCGCGGTAAAGATCATTCACACCGGGCAGGCTTTTTTCAATCCGGGTCGTTGTCTGGTCTGCGAAACGGATGTCGACGATGGCGAGGTCATCCAGAACGGGCAGATCGAGGCGAAGGGAACCGCTTTCATCAAGCGAAAGATCAACGCTGATTTCATGATGCTGTAACAAAACGCGGGTGTTGGGAAGACACGGCGCGGTGATGTCGATCCTGAGAAGCCCGGCGGGTCGTGGCGTCGCTATCGCACTGGTGCGGCACGGCGCGCCTTGGGGCTTTTGGGCGATGTCGTCTGGTGGCGTCAGCGGGCGCACCCACGCGGTGTGCGAGGCGGTCGAGGGCTGCATCCGCTCAAAACGGATGGGCGTAAGCGTTGCCGCTGGCGGCACTGGAAGCTCGGGCGGTTCTTCTATGCCGCGCAGAATCGGCCCCGCATCCGGTCCGTCAGTTGTCGTTGCAACAGGCGTGTTTCCCGCGAACCCGGACTGCATGAAATGCCCGCACGCAAATGCGATCAGAAGCGTGCCGATAATCATCAGCACCCGACGCCAATTGAGCGACGCGAAAAAGCGCATGCCTGCCTCCGTACTTGACGACCGTTCATTCGGCGTCCGGACCAGTCTTTTGTGCTGGCCGATGATTAAGGAGTGCTTACAGCAAGACGGTAAGGCCCGCGCGGTTCGAAACCGACGCGGGCCAAAATCTTCTTCGTTTTGAGTCGTTTACGTCACAGGCGTCAGATCGCGCCGTGGCAATGTTTGAACTTGCGCCCGGACCCGCAGGGGCACGCATCGTTTCGCCCCGGGTTGCCCCAGGTCGACGGATCGTCGGCAACAAAGCCTGCGTCTATCGCTTCTTGCGTTGGCTCGGGCAGTTTTGCGGCTTCGGGCTCGGCCTCGGTGGCTTGCCCTGTGGCCGCTTGTTGTTGCGCGAGCATTTGCTGCATCATCGCCTGCTGCTCTTCTTCCGTCATTGGACGGATTTGCGCGAGCTTTTGAGTGACCTCGCCGCGCAGGCTATCGAGCAGGCTTTCGAACAGCTGGAACGATTCTGTTTTATATTCGTTCACCGGGTCGCGCTGGGCGTAGGCCCGGAAACCGACCACCGAGCGCAAATGCTCCAGCGTGAGGATATGTTCGCGCCATTTGGTGTCCATCGTCTGCAGCAAGAGCTGTTTTTCGATCGAGCGCATGTTCTCAATGCCGAACTTTTCGGACTTGTCGGCCATGTATTCGTCGGACGCATCGTAAAGGCGTTCGCGGATCACTTCGTCGTCGACGCCTTCTTCGTCACCCCATTCGACAACGGGCACGTCAAGGCCAAGCGTTTCTGCAACCTGCTCTTTCAGCCCGGCGGTATCCCATTGGTCTGCGTACGATTTTGGCGGAATGAAGGTATCAACCATGTCGTCGATCACTTCGTGACGCATGTCTTGAATGATCTCTTCGACGTCGTCGGATTCCATGATTTCAAGACGCTGACCAAAGATGACTTTCCGCTGGTCGTTCAGAACATCGTCCAGCTTCAGAAGCTGTTTACGGATGTCAAAGTTACGACCTTCGACCTTGGCTTGTGCACGTTCGAGCGACTTGTTCACCCAAGGATGCTTGATGGCCTCGCCTTCTTGCATGCCAAGGGTGCTGAGAACTTTGTCGAGACGCTCGGATCCGAAAATGCGCATCAGATCGTCTTCGAGGCTGAGGAAAAACGAGGAGCGACCCGGGTCACCCTGACGGCCAGAACGACCGCGAAGCTGGTTGTCGATCCGACGGCTTTCGTGACGTTCGGTGGCCAGTACGTAAAGCCCGCCAGCGTCCAGCACGACCTTTTTCGCGTCTGCGACTTCGCTTTCGATCTGGGCGCGAACCGTTTCGGGGTCGGCTTCGGGATCGTCTGCCAGCGCTTGAAGAACGCGCATTTCAACGTTGCCGCCAAGCTGAATGTCAGTGCCGCGCCCGGCCATGTTCGTGGCGATCGTCACTGCGCCAGGCTTGCCAGCGTCGGCGACAATCTGCGCTTCTTGCTCGTGATGACGCGCGTTCAGAACTTTGTGCGGGACGCCTTCTGTTGTGAGCAACTGGGCGAGAAACTCCGAACGTTCGATGGACGTGGTGCCAACAAGAACGGGTTGCTGCTTGGCGTTGGCTTCTTTGATCGCCTTGACGACACCATTAAACTTCTCTTCGGCAGTGCGGTAAATCTGGTCGTCTTCGTCTTCTCGCGCGACAGGGACGTTTGTCGGAATTTCGACGACGCCGAGACCATAGATTTCCTGAAATTCGTCAGCTTCGGTCGACGCCGTGCCGGTCATGCCGCCAAGTTTGTCGTAGAGCCGGAAATAGTTTTGGAATGTCACGCTTGCCAGTGTCACGTTCTCGGGCTGAATGGCCGCGCCTTCTTTGGCTTCGATAGCTTGGTGCAGACCGTCGGACAAACGGCGACCCGCCATCATACGGCCCGTAAACTCATCAATCAGGACGACTTCGTTGTCGCGAACGATGTAATCTTTGTCTCGCGTGAAAAGCTTGTGCGCGCGCAGGCCCTGATTGACGTGATGCACGATTGTCGTGGATTCGGGATCATAAAGCGACTGCCCTTCGGGGAGCAGACCGGTTTCGAGCAGATGCTCTTCAAGAAACTCGTTGCCTTCATCCGTGTAGGTTACGTTCTTTGTCTTTTCATCGAGCGTATAATGCTCGTCTTGCAACAGCGGAATGATCTTGTCGATTGCTGTATAAAGCTCGGAGCGATCCTGCGCCGGACCCGAGATGATAAGCGGTGTTCGCGCCTCGTCGATAAGGATCGAGTCGACCTCGTCCACGATTGCAAAGAAATGGCCGCGCTGGCTCATGTCCAGAAGCGTGGATTTCATATTGTCGCGCAGATAGTCGAAGCCAAGTTCGTTGTTCGTCGCGTAGGTGATGTCGGCGGCGTATGCGCCCTTCTTCTCTTCATCGGGCTGCTGTGGATAGACAACACCGGTTGAAAGGCCCAGCGCGGCGTAGACTTTGCCCATCCAGTCGGAGTCACGTTTGGCGAGATAGTCGTTCACGGTAACGATGTGGACGCCGTTGCCGGTGAGCGCGTTCAGGTACGCCGGAAAAGTCGCGACAAGCGTTTTACCTTCGCCGGTCTTCATCTCGGCGATGTTGCCCTGGTGAAGCATCATGCCGCCGATCAATTGCACATCAAAGGCCCGAAGACCGAGCGCGCGTTTGGCGGCTTCGCGACAATTGGCGAACGCTTCGGGCAGGATGTCATCCAGCGCTTCGCCATCGGCAACACGCTTTTTGTATTCCTCAGTTTTGGCGATCAGGCCATCGTCGCTGAGCGCTTCGAACTCAGGTTCCAACGCATTGATCTTGTCGACAACACTTTGCGATGCCTTCACCTTGCGGTCGTTGACCGTCCCAAAGACTTTCTTCGCAATTTTTCCGAATCCAAGCATATACACCTTGCCTCAAGCGCGTGACTGACGAGTTTGTGTGAGGAGATACGCTTGCCCGTGCCTCTGGCCCGCCATAGAAGAGCAAAACGATATCCGCCTCACCCGCATTCAGGCGATGTAAGGGGCCGGTTTCACAGTGTCAACGTCGCCACCTCACGCGGCACCATGAGAGGATTGATTATGCTAACAAATCGCACGATTTCTGCGGCGGTTGTTGCCCTTTTGGCGCTGTCTGCGCCGCTTCGGGCGGAAAACCACGTAAATGCGGACACTATTGTAGCAACTGTGAACGGCACCGAAATCACGCTCGCACACATGATTGTGCTGAAGCAGCGGCTGCCACAGCAGTACCAAACGCTGCCGCCGGACGTGTTGTTCAATGGCATTCTTGACCAATTGGTGCAGCAAACTGTGCTGGGTCAGGTAGATGAAGCGCTGACGGTCGGTTCGATTGCCACGATTGAGAATGAAGAACGTGCGTTGCGGGCAGCCGAGGTGATCTCGGATATTGCGGACGGGGCTGTCTCTGAAGCGGCGCTTCAGTCGGCCTATGACGCGGCATTTGGCGGCGTTGAGCCAGAGGCGGAATACAACGCCAGCCATATTCTTGTCGAAACCGAAGAAGAGGCATTGGCGTTGGTTACAGAATTGGAAGCCGGCGCGGATTTCGCGACCTTGGCTCAAGAAAAATCCACTGGTCCGTCAGGCCCCAATGGCGGTCAGCTGGGTTGGTTTGGAAAGGGGTCTATGGTTCCGCCGTTTGAGGAAGCCGTCGTCGCAATGGAGCCGGAAACGGTTTCGGCACCTGTTCAAACGCAATTCGGCTGGCATGTCATTCGCCTCAACGAGACCCGCATGAAAGACGCGCCAACATTGGAAGATGTGCGCGCTGATCTGGTGGGCGAAGTTGAACGCGAAGCGATAGAAGCGCGTGTCGCCGAACTATCTGCGGAAGCGGACATCACCCGCAAAACGATCGAAGAGATCGACCCTGCGCTTTTGGATGATCTGACACTTTTGGAAAAATAGACCATGGCTGATCTACCGGTTTCGCCGCTTGCGCCAAAAGGCGGTTTCCCCGAATTGCCCGCGATTTCGGGCGTTCGATTCTCGGCGATTGAAGCGGGCGTCAAATACGCGGGTCGCACGGATGTGATGTTGGCTGAACTTGCGGCGGGCACGACCGTGGCTGGTACATTTACCAAATCAAAGACACGCGCGGCCCCTGTTCTGGACTGTCAGGCGAAACTTGGCGGCTCAAGCGAAGGCCCGGCGGCATTTTTGGTCAATTCGGGCAATGCAAACGCGTTTACCGGGATTGCCGGTGTGGAGGCGGTTCAGGCTGTCACGGGTGCAATTTCAGATGCTCTTGCCATTGACGAGGCCCGGATTTTCACAGCCTCGACCGGGGTGATTGGTGAACCGCTTCCTGCCGAGCGGATTACGGGCGTTGTGGCTGGCCTGAAGGACGGTTTGGCGAGCGACCGGATCGAAGACGCGGCGCGCGCAATCATGACAACCGACACGTTTCCTAAAGGTTCGGGGCGCGTGGTAGAGATTGATGGTGCGCCAGTGAAGATCACGGGCTTTGCCAAAGGGTCAGGCATGATCGCCCCCGATATGGCGACGATGCTGGTTTATATATTCACCGATGCGAAGATCGCGTTTGACGACTTGCAGCCGCTGGTCTCGGGGCTTTGTAAGGGCACGTTCAACTGCATCACGGTCGACAGCGATACGTCCACCTCTGACACGCTTTTAGTGGCTGCTACCGGCGCCTCTGGCGTGGAAGTGGCGGGCAAAGCCAGGTTCGCTGCCGCGCTGTTTGAGGTGATGGACGATCTGGCCAAACAAGTCGTGCGCGACGGGGAAGGCGCGACGAAGTTCGTCACCATTTCTGTCACTGGCGCGGCTGATAACGAGGACGCGCATCGCACGGCGATGTCGGTGGCAAACTCGCCGCTTGTCAAAACCGCGATAGCCGGTGAGGACGCCAACTGGGGACGTGTGGTTATGGCCGTCGGAAAATCCGGGGCTGAAGCTGACCGGGATCGATTGTCGATCCGTTTTGGCGACGTCCAAGTGGCGCTGAACGGTCAGGTTGCCGACGGGTATGACGAAGCGGCCGCGACGGCACATATGAAGGGCGATGAAGTGAGCGTTGGGGTTGACCTTGGCATCGGCGATGGGTCGGCCACGGTTTATACCTGCGATCTTACGGCGCAATATATCGCGATTAACGCGGATTACCGGTCGTGAAAACGCTTTTGGTTTCGGCTGTCGCTTTGATCGATCGCGACAGCCGCATCTTGATCGCCCAGCGCCCGGCGGGAAAATCCATGGAAGGCCTGTGGGAGTTCCCCGGCGGAAAAGTCGAGCCGGACGAAACCCCCGAAGCTGCTTTGATTCGCGAATTGCAAGAAGAGCTTGGGATTGACACATGGCAAAGTTGCCTTGCCCCGCTGACATTTGCCAGTCACAGCTATCCTGACTTTCACCTGTTGATGCCGCTTTTTGCCTGCCGAAAATGGAACGGCACGCCGATGTCGCGCGAGGGGCAGGCGCTGAAATGGGTGCGGGCAAACGAGTTGCGGGATTATCCCATGCCGCCCGCAGACATCCCGCTGATTCCGATTCTCCGCGATTGGCTTTGAAAAGAGAGCGGTAATCCGCTCACGCTTAAGTTGCAGATCTGTAACGGCTGTTTTTCGCCTACGATCCATTGTACGACTGAGCGGGCTAGGATCTGGGGGTCTGGCGGGATGATTAGAACAATTTTGCTCAGCAGCCGAATTTCGGTTCAAGGATATTTTGTGCAGACGCTCGCAGACGGGCGCGTTGCCGTCCGCGTGGGCACTCGTTTGTTTTACGGCATGCCTGTATAGGAAGCGAAACGAAATAACTTCTTGGATTAAAACGAAAAAACGCGCCCCGTGGGGCGCGCTTCTTTTTGTTTTCTGAGCCGCTTAGCTGAGCGAGCGCTCAACCTCTTCCCGCTCGAAGATTTCGATCACGTCGTTGGGGCGGATGTCGTCGTAGTTTTCGAACGCCATGCCACATTCCTGACCGGACTGAACTTCGGGCACTTCGTCTTTGAAGCGCTTGAGAGTTTTCAGCGTCCCTTCGTGAATGACAACGTCATCGCGCAGCAAGCGAACACCCGCAGAGCGTCGCGCGACACCTTCGGTCACAAGACAACCAGCGACCTTGCCGACACCCGAAACCTTGAAGACCTCTTTGATCTGCGCATAGCCGATGAAGTTCTCACGAACCTCGGCAGACAGGAGGCCAGAGGCTGCGGCTTTCACGTCGTCCACCAGGTCGTAGATCACGCTGTAGTAGCGGATTTCGACGCCTTTCTGGTTGGCCGAATTCCGGGCGGACGCATTCGCACGCACGTTGAAGCCAAAGACGGGTGCGCCCGACGCTTCGGCAAGGCCGATGTCGGATTCCGTGATCGCGCCGACGCCGGAGTGAAGCACACGCACGCGCACTTCGTCGTTGCCGATCTTTTCCATCGCCTGAACGATCGCTTCGGCAGAGCCTTGGACGTCTGCTTTCACGAGGATCGGTAGCTCGCTGACGTTCTCGTCCGCCTTGGCGTTTGCCATCAATTGCTCAAGCGTCGTCGCCGCACCAGCTGCCGCACGTTTGTCTTTGGCTGCTTTCTCGCGATATTCAGCGATTTCGCGCGCCTGCGCCTCGGTTTCGACAACGTTCAGAACGTCGCCTGCTTCCGGTGTGCCATTCAAACCAAGAACTTCGACCGGGACCGACGGTCCGGCTTCTTTCACGCGCTCGCCGTGATCGTTTTCCATCGCCCGAACACGGCCCCATTGTTCGCCCACGACGAAAATATCGCCTTGGCGTAGGGTGCCGGTCTGAACAAGAACGGTCGCAACAGGTCCGCGACCCACATCAAGCTGTGCTTCGATCACCGCGCCGGTCGCCGCACGATCCGGGTTGGCGTGAAGTTCCAGGATTTCCGACTGAAGCGAGATCGCTTCGAGAAGTTCGTCGAGGCCCGTGCCTTTGATCGCCGAGACTTCGACGTCCTGCACTTCGCCTGACATTTTCTCGACGACCACTTCGTGTTGAAGCAGGTCGGTGCGAACTTTGTCAGGGTTGGCTTCCGGTCGGTCGATCTTGTTGATTGCAACGATCATCGGCACATTGGCCGCTTTCGCGTGGTTAATCGCTTCGATCGTTTGCGGCATGACAGCGTCATCCGCCGCAACAACAAGCACAACGATATCGGTCACTTGCGCACCACGGGCCCGCATGGATGTAAAGGCCGCGTGGCCCGGCGTATCAAGGAACGTCAGTTTCGTGCCGCCCTGATCCACCTGATACGCACCGATATGCTGCGTGATGCCGCCCGCTTCGCCGGACACAACCTTTGCGTTCCGGATCGCATCCAGAAGCGAGGTTTTCCCGTGATCGACGTGGCCCATGACAGTAATGACCGGAGGCCGTGGCTTCAGGTCCTTCTCATCATCTACGACCTTCTGGATCACATCTTCGACGTCAGCATCCGAAACGCGCTGCACTTTGTGGCCAAACTCTTCGATAATGAGTTCGGCAGTGTCGGCGTCAATCGACTGGTTCTGCGTCGCCATGATGCCGCTTGTCATAAGCGACTTCACAACGTCAGCCACACGTTCTGACATGCGGTTTGCAAGCTCACCAACCGTGATGGCTTCTGGAAGCTGCACCGTGCGCGTCACCTTTTCGCGCTCGACATTCCCGCCCATGGCCTTTTGCCGCGCGCGTTCCTGCTTCCGCTTCATCGCGGCCAGGGATTTCTGACGGCCACCTTCGCCACCAGACAATGCCTGATTGAGCGTCAGTTTGCCGGCACGTCGGCCACCGTCATCACGCGTTGGTTTCGCTTTGCGATTGTCGCGATCGTCGCGATCACGGCGCACGGGTGTCGAAGGCTTGGGTGCACCACCGCGCGGCGCGGCTGCAACCGGACCCGGTTCCGCCGGAGCGGGCGCAGGTTCTGCTGCGCGTGCTTTTGCCTCTTCGGCTTCGCGCTCACGACGTGCTTCGTCCTCGGCTTTTGCCTTGGCTTTCTCTTCGCGCTCGCGTTCTTCGCGTTCTTTCGCCTCGGCCTCGGCGCGACGACGATCTCGGTCTTCGGCGCGTGCCTTTTCGTCTGCCGCGCGCTTCTCGGCCTCTTCAGCCTCGCGTGCATTGGCAGCCGCCAGCGCCTTCATCCGGCGATCCAGTTCGGCGTCCGAAATGCCAGCAGGACGGTTCTTCGGATCCGTTGCCGGAGAAGATTGCCCTGCCGTTTTCGCAGAGGGCTTCGCTGCCCCCGGCTTAGGGACAACGACGCGTTTGCGTTTGGTTTCAACCACGACACTCTTCGTCCGGCCGTGGCTAAAGCTTTGCTTTACCTGACCGGGCCGACTGCCACGCAGTCCAAGAGTCTTTTTGCCGTCACTATCGCTCATATGGTCTACTTTACCTTTCCAATGGCGCCGCCATTGTCCAATTTACGGACGCCAGATAGCCTGATGGCGTCCTCTCTGATCCGTTCAGTGAGTCCGCCAAATCCAAGCGCCGCATGTATCACACGTTCGCGCCCAAAGGACAAACCCAATTCTGAGGCTGTTAAAACCTCGAAAAAACTGCCTCTTCCGCCCGGTGCATGGAGCTTTGATTTGCCTCGCTCCGAGCCGTCAGAGGCCTGTAAAAGAATCCGCGCGTCGTCGCGGCCAAGCCAGTCTTTGACCTTTTCATATCCGGCCACAGCGCGTCCGGCTTTGCGCGCCATTGAGATGCCATCGATCAACCGGCGCGCAAGATGCGCTTCGATGTCGTCAACCAATGTATCAGACACGGTAACCTGTTGCCGTGCGGCCTGCGCAAAGAGCCGTTTGGCAACAGCGGTTTCCAATGCGTCCCGCTCTGCCGCCACCCAGATACCGCGACCGGGAAGTTTTTCCAGAATATCGGGCACCACCACATTATCCGGCGACACCACAAAACGGATCAGCCCACGCTTGGGCTGAACCTCGCCTGTGGCGATGCAGCGACGCTCTGGATCGTCGCGAGTCTTGTCCTTGCCACCGCGTGACATAAGGCGCTCCCGAGACCTGAGATCAGGCCTCGGCCTCCTCTTCAGCGGCGGCGGCTTCGTCTTCTTCCGCATCCGCTTCAAGATCAGCCGGGTCAACCCAACCCAGCTGAATCCGCGCTGTCATCACCAATTGCTGTGCCTCTTCCAGCGACACTTCAAATGGCTCCAAAACACCGTCGTCTTTGACTCGCTCGCCATCGACCGTTGTCCAGCCTCCGGCCAGCTCCCAGTCGGCGCAAGTGGCAAAGTCTTCGAGCGTTTTCACGTCATCTTTGGCCAGCGCTTCCACCATCTGGGGTGTCAGGCCGCCAAATTCAATAAGGCTGTCTTCGGCACCCAATTCACGCGCCGCTTCCAATGCCTGTTTGTTTTTCGCTTCAAGATAATCGCGTGCGCGTGCCTGAAGCTCGCTTGCTGTGTCTTCATCAACACCGTCGATGACCAGCAATTCGTCAGCTTCGACGTAGGCGACTTCTTCTAGGTTAGTGAAGCCTTCGGACACCAGAAGCTGAGCGAAGAATTCGTCAAGATCGAGCGCGTCCACAAAGAGTTTGGTGCGCAGTTCGAATTCTGCCTGACGGCGTGCCGATTCTTCTTCTTCGGTCATGATGTCGATGTCGAGGCCGGTAAGCTGCGACGCAAGCCGCACGTTCTGGCCACGTCGGCCAATGGCGAGCGATAGCTGCTCTTCGGGCACCACGACTTCGATCTTACCGGCGTCCTCGTCAAGCACGACTTTGGACACCTCGGCAGGCTGAAGCGCGTTCACGAGGAACGTTGGCGCGTCTTCATTCCAAGGGATGATGTCAATCTTCTCGCCTTGCAGTTCATTCACAACAGCTTGCACGCGTGATCCGCGCATACCGACGCAGGCGCCGACCGGGTCAATCGAGTTGTCATACGAAATCACAGCGATCTTGGCGCGGCTTCCGGGGTCACGGGCCACGGCCTTGATTTCAATAATGCCGTCATAAATTTCGGGCACTTCCATTTTGAACAGTTCCGCCATGAACTCTGGCGCTGTCCGCGAGAGAAAAATCTGAGGTCCGCGGACTTCGCGGCGCACATCTTTGATGTAGCAACGGATACGGTCGTTCGGGCGATAGCTTTCGCGCCCGATCTTCTCGTTGCGACGCAGAACGGCTTCGCCGCGGCCCACATCAACAATGACGTTGCCGTATTCTTCGCGCTTGACCTGACCATTGATAATTGTGCCGGCGCGATCCTGAAATTCTTCGAACTGACGGTCCCGCTCTGCTTCGCGGACTTTCTGCAGGATCACCTGCTTGGCCGACTGTGCAGCGATCCGGCCCATTTCAACCGGCGGCACTTCGTCAACGATTGTGTCGCCCGGCTTTGGGTCATCGAGGTATTGCTTGGCCTGATCGGGGGTCAGCTGAGATTGGTAGTTCTCGAGCTCTTCCTCTTCGGGGTCGATCACGGTGCGCACGCGCGTGAATGTCGCCTTGCCGGTTTTGCGGTCAATCGACACGCGAATGTCCATTTCTGCCCCGTAGCGAGACTTCGCTGCACGGGCGAGGCTTTCTTCCATCGCTTCGACCACAAGGCCGGGGTCGATCATCTTCTCACGCGCGACCGCCTCGGCCGTTTGCAGAAGTTCAAGCTGGTTAGCGGAAGTAATAGCCATTCTCAGGTCTCCTCGTCGCCATCGATGATGGTCTGTATTTCGTCGAATTGTTTTTCATCTACGTCGCCTGCGTCTTTGCGGGCACGCAAAACATCGCGGATCAGGTCGTCGGTCAGAACAAGTTTGGCGTCAGACAGCCATTCAAATTTCAAACCAATCGTCACCGGCTTTCCGTGGTCTTCGATCTCGATCAGGACGTCGTTGCCTTCGGTCCCTTGGATATCGCCTTTGAAGCGGCGACGTCCGTCGATCATTTCGGTCGTTTCGATCTTGGCCTCATACCCCTGCCACACGTCAAAATCTTTCAGACGGGTCAACGGGCGGTCGATGCCGGGGCTGGAAACTTCGAGCGTATACGCGTCTTCGAGCGGGTCTTCGACATCAAGCGTCGCGCTGACAGCCGTCGAAATCTGAGCGCAATCATCGACTTCAATTCCGCCATTGGCTTTGTCAGCCATGATCTGCAAAGTCGCAGTTTCGCCGCCCATTAGTCGCACGCGCACAAGTTCGAACCCCATGTCTTCGATGACAGGGGTGATGATCTCGGCCATCCGGCGATCCATGCTGGTTTTTGCAATCAGATCAGACATTCGCTCAACTTTGGTTCAAGCACAAAAAAACGGGCGCGCGGCCCGTGAAAATTTCCGGTGGAGCTTTGGGGGTGGAAGCCAAGGCGCCGCTGTTGAGAGGGGATATACGCTCCGCGTCTGAAGACTTCAAGAGCGTTTCGGCCTTGTCAAAAAAGATGCGCCGGGTCTGGGTCAGCGCATCTTTGAATTAACTGGGTTCAGCCGACGAAGTTTTGTGTCAGCCAATAGCGACCACAGTATTGCGCGTTGGGGTCAAACGCGACGGCCGTAGACGTTTTGGACACTTTTTTGCTCAGGATGTTTTTGCGGTGACCCGGCGAGTTCATCCAAAGCGTCACAGCGTGCCGCGCGAGCGTCGCGTAGGAATGCGCAGGAAGCGGCTGGCCGTCATTGGACACGAACTGGCAGGCGTTGGAATTCACAATTTTGAAGCGTTTGTTGTCGATCTGATAACGATGCACCATGCCGATGTTTTCAGAGCCTGCTTTGAAGCGAATGCCTGAATTCTTGAGGCGTTGCTTCAATGTTGCGCTGCCGGCGACTGTGCTTTTGTGGGTCAGTTGCTGGGTTTTCGCCATCCACGCGGAATGACGGTGGGCCTGCTTATTCAGGCCGTTACCGGCGTCCGACAATTTGCTCAAGCCAGCGCGACAGCGGTGAAAATTCACCTCGACCCGGATGGCATCGTCCAAAAGCGACTGGTTGATGCCTTTGGCGGGAACCATGGTTTTGGCGGCCTTGGCAGATACATTTCTTGAGCAGGCATCCGCAGCGGTTGCGGTAACCAGTGTTAAGGCGAAGCCAGCGGCGATAGCAGCAATCGTCGTTCTCATCCCCAGGTCCTTTGTTCACGCCCCCGAGGCACAATTTCCTCAAGGAATGAGGCCAAAGGAGGGCGTGAGCCCGGCGTTGATTAGGAGATTGAATGGAGATTTCTCAAATAAAGTCTTGGTTGGTGGGCCATTCGGGCGGCTCTTTGCCTGTTTGCCAGCGGGAAACCGCACCTGGCTCAAAAGGCGCGGCGCAACGAATCCATTGTGCGCACCAATTCCGCGCTAATGCCGGGTTCCGACAAAGCGTGCCCTGCTCGTGGAACTATCGCCATGCGCGATGCTGGCCACTTTTGGTGAAGGCGATAGGCCGATTCTGGTGGGCAGATCATGTCATAGCGACCTTGAACAATCGTCCCGGGAACTTTGGCAATCGCGTCAATATTGCTTTCGATCCAGCCGTCACCGTCAAGAAAACCTGCATTGATAAAGTAGTGGTTCTCGAGGCGGGCAAACGCGCGGGCGTATTCGGCCGGGCTGTCTCCGCCGGGGCCGTCATTTGCGATCGAAGCAAGCGTGTTTTCCCAGCTTGCCCAAGCCCGTGCGAATCGCGTTTCCATGGCAGGGTCGCCGGAAAACAGGCGGCGGTTATAGGCCTTAATGAAATCGTTCTGCTCGTCCTCGGGGATGATCGACGTGAATCGCGACCAGACGTCGGGCCAGAACGCCCCTGCCCCACCGCCATAGAACCACTTAAGTTCGCGTTGGGTCATTAAGAACACGCCGCGCAGAACCAGATGTGCGACGTGCCGTGGATGACTGATGGAATAGATCAGACCCAGCGTCGCGCCCCAGCTGCCGCCAAAGACAACCCAACGATCAATGCTAAGCGTTGTGCGGATCAGTTCTATGTCGCGGACCAAATGCCAACTTGTGTTGTTTTCAACGCTTGCATGTGGACGCGAACGGCCACAGCCCCGCTGATCGAACAAAATGATACGATAATGCGCTGGATCAAAATAGCGCCGCATCGCCGGGCTGCATCCGCCGCCGGGACCGCCGTGGAGTATGACCACTGGCATTCCGTGAGGGTTGCCGCATTGCTCGACATAGACGCGATGACCGTCGCCCACGTCCAGCATCCGCTGATCGAATGGATCAATCGGCGGGTAGAGAAACTGTGACGCACTTTTTTTGTCGGCAGAACGATCCATGTTTGACCTATATAATGCGAATACGCGTCAATCTATATTCGGAACGACATAAAAGTGTGAAAGGGCCCATGGCCGATGACGACGACCACCACAATTGACCCCGGTGAAATAGAAAAGTTCCAGGCGATGGCCGCAGAATGGTGGGACCCTGCGGGCAAATTCAAGCCCCTCCACATGCTAAATCCGTGCCGGTTGGATTATATCACCAGCCAGATCGCGGCGGAATTCGGTCGCGACTTGAGCGAGCCCACGCCGTTCAAAGGTTTGCGCGTTCTGGATATCGGCTGCGGAGGCGGGCTTTTGTCGGAGCCTATGGCGCGACTTGGTGCAGACGTCGTTGGCGCCGATGCCGCCGAACGGAACATCCCGGTAGCCCGCGTGCATGCAGAAGACCAAGGCCTGACCATTGATTACCGCCACACAACCGCCGAGGCGCTTGTTGAAAAGGGAGAGGTATTCGACGCGGTTTTGAACATGGAGGTGGTCGAGCACGTGGCAGACCCTCTCGCCTATCTGACCGCGTGCCACGATCTTTTGAAGCCCGGCGGTTTGATGACGTGTTCAACAATCAATCGGAACCCGAAGAGCTATGCGATGGCGATTTTCGGGGCGGAGGTTGTGATGCGCTGGCTGCCAAAAGGCACGCATGAATGGTCAAAATTCATAACGCCAGACGAGCTTTACGAGTTGCTTGGCAAGACGGGGCTTGATCCGGTAGATCGCAAAGGGTTCGTTTTTAATCCGGTGACCTGGTCCTGGCGGTTAAGCGACAAAGACCTAAGCGTGAATTATGTGACGACGTCTATTCGTCCGAGCTAGCGGGATCATCAAAGCGGCGACGAATGTCCCGCAGAACCGGTAGGATGCTGCGGACTTTCTCTGCGCCCGCATTGTTAACGGCATCATCGAGAATGGGCGCAATCGCGGCCAAAGCCTCGTCCCGTGCCTTGCGACCGGCGGCGCTCACGCCGATAAATTTGCGTCGGGCGTCGTCCCAATCCGGTCGAATATGAACGTATCCCGCCCATTCCAATCGGCTGATTGTGTTGGTCATGGCCCCGCGCGTGACGTGAAACGCCTTGGCAAGCTGCGCAGGTGTGCGTTCCGTATTGGTGCGCGCGAGATGATTCAGGACCGAAAAATGCGACAGCTCCATACCCTTGGGCAAAGCTTTGGCCAGCCGCGCCCGAGCGAGCTGGTCGGCCATAAAAATCTCGCTGAATAGCGCAATGGCCAGCGGATCGCCTGTTTCTTTCGGGTCTGCCATTAGTCGAGCGTATACTTTCGATCATGCGTAAGCGACGGGATGCGTCGGCGCGCAGTCTCGACCGCTTCCAGATCCAAATCAACCATCGTGACCCCGGGCAAATCGCCGCCATCGGCAAGAATTTCGCCCCAAGGGTCAATCGCAAGCGAGTGGCCGTGGGTTTTTCGGCTACGTCCGTTTGTGGCGGAATGGGTGCCGCATTGGGCGGGTGCAAGGACAATTGAGCCGGTTTCAATGGCCCGCGCGCGCAGCAAAATCTCCCAATGAGCCTTGCCGGTATCCGGCGCAAATGCCGCAGGCACGGTCATAATCCGCGCACCTGCATGAGCGAGATCGCGAAACAGGTGGGGAAACCGGACGTCATAGCACACCGTCATGCCGACATTGACGCCTTCCACGTTTGCCAAACGCGCCACGCTCCCCGGTTTGTAACCATCGCTTTCGCGGTAGGTTTCCTCGGGGCTGATGGCGACATCAAACATATGGATCTTGTCATAACGCGCCGCGATCACGCCATCGGGCGCGATCAGAAAAGAGCGGTTGGCAAAGCGTCCGTCGCCATTGGCATCCTTAAGCCCGAGCGAGCCGATCAAAATCCAGATGCCATGCGCCGAGGCACGTTCGCGAAGCGCGGCAAGCGTGATATCGCTCTTTTCGTCCTGCAGGACAGCTGCCTGATGCGAGCGGCTGGTTGAAACGCAGTTAGTCACTTCGGGTGTCAAAACGAACCGCGCGCCTTGCGCAGCTGCCTGATCTACAAATGCGAGGGTTTGCGGCAGGTTTTGAACCGGATCGTCACTGGATGACAATTGGATCAGCCCGACGCGCATCGCTTAAGCCGCCAACATCGCGTCCAGCTTTCCTGCACGCTCCATCGCATAAAGTTCGTCGCAACCGCCAATATGAGATGTACCGATGAAGATCTGCGGCACCGTGTGACGGCCGTTCGAGCGCGCCATCATTTCCTGGCGCTTTTCCGGCGCACGCGCGACATCGATTTCACTGAACGTCACACCTTTTTGGGTGAGAAGTCGCTTGGCCGCGTGGCAGAAGCCGCAAAAGGGCGACGTGTAGATTTCGACGGGATTCATAGCCGGTATCCTAACTAGCAGTTCGTCCCTGTATCTAGGTATCTTTTTCAACGCGTGCCAGCACCAGCACACTTACCTGTGATGCGCCCGCCTCTAAGAGCGCTTCCGACGCAGCGTTCAACGTCGCGCCGGACGTCATGACATCATCCACCAGACAAACATCGCGATCCTTAACCACGTTCAAACGCGACGCAGGAACCCGCATCGACGCCCGAACGTTTTCGAAGCGATCCTCGATGCTCATGCCGTCTTGCTTTTTTGTCGCAACGGGGCGTTCCAGTGCGTCCGTGCATTCATCGCACCCGGTCGTTTTTGCAATCAGATGCACGAGTTCCGCCGATTGATTGTAGCGTCGGCGAATGAGGCGCGTGCGATGGATCGGGATCGGCACCAGAAGTGGCTTGGTGTCCAGAATATCCACCCCTGCGCGTGCCATCCAGTTCGCGGCCGGCGCCATCAGGTCGGTGCGATCAGCGTGCTTTATCCCGAGAACCAACCGACGAGCGGCACCCGCGTAGCCAAGTGCGGCGCGCCCGCGCATCCAAGGGCGCGGAAATGAAATGCAGGCGTCGCAATGATCAACCGCCCCATCGCCGGACCCTTTCAGCCTCGCGCCGCACGAATCGCAAAGATGCCCGGTCAAAAACGGCGTTTCGCGCCAACATTCGGAACACAATCCGCCGGCCTCGCTGACCTGAGACTCGCAAAGCACGCATTGTTCGGGGTAGATCAGCGCCAAAGCTTTGCCAAACAACGTCATGAATCGTTCCCAAATTGCCAAAAACGCCAGATCACCCAACGCTGACTGACCGCAATGCCCTTGCGCTTCATCGAGCGCGTGCCTTGAAAAACCAAGAAACGTTCCTCCATCAGGAAGCTGCGGCTGATGTCGAAGAAAGAATTCTCGAGGTTAATAAATCATTCACGTCACCCGCAATTGTTGGCGGTCTTGTTGGCGCGTTTTCCGAAATCTGGCCTGGTGCGACGTTAGCAGTCGATTCTGATCGGCTTGACCTAGCGCCCAGCGCGCATGATCTGATCATTCACGCAATGGCGCTTCATTGGGCGGATGATCCGATTGGCCAGCTCGTCCAGTCGCGGCTTGCTCTGAAGCCTGACGGGCTTTTCGTTGCGGCCTTTTTGGGTGGCCAAACACTTCATGAATTGCGCACGTCCCTTGCCGAAGCCGAAGCGAAACTGACTGGAGGGCTGTCACCGCGGGTGCTTCCGATGGGGGATCTGCGTGATCTTGGCGGGCTGCTCCAACGGGCCGGATTTGCGCTGCCGGTCGCGGACAATCGCACCATTCGGGTGCGCTACAAATGTCTTTCAGATCTGGTGCGTGATTTAAGGGGCATGGGCGAAACAAACGCGCTTATAAGCCGACATCGCCGTGTTCCGCCTCGGGCGCTTTTTGAGTTGGCCGAGAGCATTTACGCCTCGGCTTTCAAAGACGCGGATGGCTATCTGATCGCGACGTTTGAGTTGGTGTTTCTAACCGGCTGGTCGCCAGACGCGTCACAACCACAACCGCTTCGCCCCGGGTCGGCTGCTTCCCGGCTTTCTGATGCGCTTGGTGTGGACGAACATAGCGCCAATGACCCTTCGAACCCCGAGCAACGTTGACCTCTGCTGAGATCCGGTTATCTGGAGGGTCTGGGAGTCACCTTTTGCCCAGGGAAACAGACACCGTGTTCGACACACACTCAGATCGGGAAGCTCCGTTGGCCGACGACATGACCAAAACCGCCAACGCACATTTGCCTGCGGATCACCCCCCGGTGCCACGCGAGAAAATCGGCGTGCTTCTTGCCAACCTCGGTACCCCGGATGGGTATGATTACTGGTCGATGCGGCGATATCTGAACGAGTTTCTTTCTGACCGCCGCGTAATTGATTACAGCCCCTGGATCTGGCAGCCGCTTTTGCAGGCCGTGATCCTGACGAAACGCCCGTTTTCAAGCGGGGCGGCTTATAAGTCGATTTGGAACGAAGAACAGGGCGAGAGCCCTTTGATGACGATCACCAAAGCACAAACCGAAAAGATCCGCGCCAGCATGGCCGCGCGTTTCGGGGACGACGTTTTGGTTGATTTCTGCATGCGCTATGGCAATCCGTCCACGCAGTCAAAAGTGCGCATCATGGCAGAGCGTGGATGCCGTAAGATACTGTTTTTCCCACTTTATCCGCAATATGCTGGCGCCACGACCGCAACGGCGAACGACCAGTTTTTCCGCTCGCTGATCGACGAAAAGTGGCAACCCCCAGTGCGCACTGTACCAGCGTATTTTGACCGCTCCTCTTATATCGACGCCTTGGCGCAATCCGTTGAGCGCGCCTATGGCGTGATGGAGACGAAGCCGGACATACTGGTTTGCTCGTACCATGGCGTGCCGCAGCGATACTTAATGGAAGGCGATCCCTATCATTGCCATTGTCAGAAAACGACGCGGCTTTTAAAGGAACGTCTGGGCTGGGATGACAGCGCCATCGTGACCACATTCCAAAGCCGTTTCGGCCCGGAAGAATGGCTGCAACCATATACCGTCGAAGAAGTCGCGCGTCTGGCCGAGGGCGGGAAGAAAAACATCGCCGTTATAGCGCCTGCGTTTTCTGCCGATTGCATCGAAACGCTCGAAGAGATCAACGAAGAAATTCGGGAAAGCTTTGAAGAAGCGGGCGGTCAGACCTTCACCTATATTCCGTGCCTGAACGACGACAACGCCCACATCGCGGCTCTCTCAGAAGCGATTGAAGAGAACCTGAAGGGCTGGATCGAGTAGCCTGAGCGGCGAATTTTCGCGGCCTGTTTTTCTCTCGTTCAGAGCGTTGATCGCCAAGTTTGTCGATCTTCCGAGGGCGCGCACCTTAGATCAAAAGAACCTGCGTCCCGACCTTAGCCAGATCATAAAGCTCGGTGATGTGCTCGTTATAAAGCCCGATGCACCCGTTCGATGAACGCCGCCCGATCTTGCGCGTGTCATGCGTTCCGTGGATGCGGTAGTAGGTCCACGTCAGGTGCAAAGCACGGATGCCCAGCGGATTATCGGGGCCTGGCGGCATGTATTCTGGCCATTCAGGGTTGCGTTTTCGCATCGCAGGCGTCGGACGCCAGTCCGGTTCCGGGTCCTTTAGCGTCACCTTGGTGCGGCCGCGGCGAGTCAGATCTTCGCTTAGCGGAACACTGGTCGGATAGAGTTTATAAATCGTCTCGGTCTCGTCCCAATAATGGAGCGCACGAGAGGACAAATCGACAAGAATTGCGCCCTTGTTCAGGTTGTCGAAATAGGGCTGCCAATCCAACGAACGAAAGCTGGACGCATTGCGGCGCACGCTCGAGGAAACAGTGTCGCGAAATTCTGTATCATCTTGCGCAATCGCCGGTGCGGCGAGAACGGCCGCACTACCGGCGACAAAGCCGCGGCGGGTAACTTTTGGATCGATATACTTGGTCATCAAACATTCCTAATACGATCATTTCGCTGCGCAACCTATCGCGAGGTTGTGGCCTCTGCAATTCACACAAGCGTCAGTTGGCCGATGCTGTGACACTTGGGTTTGAACCGACACGCACTTGCCTGTAAGGCAGAGAAAACCAGTCCTAAGGCGCTTACCCCATGATCCGCAAGATTTTAGCCATTTTGACCCTCACAATTCTCGCGGCTTGTGCCACACCGCCGCCGCCAATTGGGCCGGATGGCAAGCCGTTGCCGCAGATTTATCGGATCTCGAACAGCGACACAGCGGATATTCAGTTTCGCATGCTGGATGGCGTCAATGCCCTCCGCGCAGCGGCCGGTGCGTCACAAGTTAAGCTTTCATCAGAGCTGACGGCGGCAGCGGCCACGCATTCGCAAGACATGTCACTTCAGAACCGCCCCTGGCATTTTGGTTCCGACGGCTCCAGCCCGCTCGACCGGGTTTTGCGTGTTGGTTATGCCGGGCAACTGATGGGCGAAAACATCTCTGAGACCTACGAAACCGAGCTGGAAACGCTCAGCGCCTGGATGTCTGAACCCGATACCCGTAGCGTCATTTTGGACACACGGGCATCGGATATGGGGTTTGCGTGGTTTCAAGAAGACAACGGTAAGATCTGGTGGACGCTGATTTTGGGCGGCTAAGCGCCCGGGTCACGCAAAGATTGTTATCGGCGTTCCAGTGCGCACCATTGCATAGATCTCTTCGATCTCTTCATTGGTCACGGCAACGCATCCCCAAGTCCAGTCGCGTTTCAGCAGGCTGACCGGCGTTCCCCGCCCATGAATGAAAATGTCGCCACCGGGTGAATGCCCCAAGGCGCGGGCTTCGGCGATATCGCGGGCGTTCGGATAACTGATCCCAAGCGACAGGTGAAACCGGCTGTTGGGATTGCGGCGGTCGATGTAATAGGCGCCCTCTGGCGTCTTTCCGTCGCCTTCGATTTTCTTGTCACCGCTAGGCGCGAACCCAAGATCGATCTCATAGCCGCGAATGGCGGTTTCGTTATGCATCAAATACATGCGGCGGCTGTTTTTGAAGACAGCAATCTTGGTGACCTCGGGGCCGTTGTATTTTTTGAATTTGGATGCGCAGCCGGAAAGGACCGCAGCGAGCGCGCCAAAAAGCGCGAAACGTCTTGTAATTGCCATGGGTCGTTGCCCGATTTTTATCTGCCTCAACAGGGCATTATCACATATCGTCTTCGTTTAAAATCACATTCAGGCGAGTTCGAATGCGCCGGCCACCTCAACGTGGGTCGACCACCGAAACTGATCGACGACATCGAGCCATTTCAACTGGTATCCCGCTTTGGTTAAGATTTGCGCATCGCGCCCAAAAGTCACGGGATTGCACGACACAGATGCAACCTTTTTGATACCTGATTGAGCAAGTTCAATGGTTTGCGCTTCTGCACCGGCCCGCGGCGGGTCGATGACGGCAGCGTCAAACTTGGCAAGTTCGTCGCGGAGCATTGGTCTTCGAAACAAATCCCGATCCAATGTCTCCACCCGCTTCAAACCCGCAGCGTGCCGCCACCCTTGGTCAAGCGCGGTCAGAAGACTCGCGTCGTTTTCAACGGCCAAAACGCTCGCGTGCTGCGCAAGGGGTAGCGAGAACGTGCCGCAGCCCGCAAAGAGATCAATCACCGATTTAGCTTTTCCCACGGCCTCCGCAACGCAGGCCATCAAAGCCACTTCGCCTTCATGCGTTGCCTGAAGAAACGCCCCGGGCGACAAAGGCACAGGTGCGGCGCCCAATGTGATGGTTGGTGGCCGGCGCTGAACAACCGTTTCGCCATCCCAGCTGACCCTTGCCAGATCATGTTCTTCGGCGACCGCTGCAATGTCCTGCGTCAAAGGAATATCAAGCGCCTTGCCATCAGTGACCGCAACATCAAGACCGGTTTCGCTTTCTGTGACTGCTAATCGAAGTTCGCTTTTCCGCGACGCGCCGAGCCGCGTGAGGGCTTCCAAGGCAGGCGCGGCGTCAACCAGAGCGGGGGTCAAGATCAGACAATTAGGCACCGCCGTCAAAGCGTCGCTTGCTGGCGCATGAAAGCCGACCATTGCGCCTTTTTTCGTTCGACGGCCCGAAAACACAGCCCGACGACGCGATGCAAGGCTGGAGGTGTGAATGTGTCGGATCGGTGCATCAAGCCCATGCGCCGCAAGCGCGTTTCGAACGACATCGGCTTTCCAGGCGGACACAAATTCGTCGGTTGCATGCTGCAGACCGCACCCCCCACAACTTTTGTAATGTCGGCACGGGGCAGCAACACGCATTTGCGAGGGTTTTGATATGCGGGGTGTCGCGACCTTGCCGCCAACGGCAACGCCTTCCACGATCTCGCCCGGAAGCGTTCTGGGAACATATACCGGACCCTCGGCGATCCCGTCCCCGTGATGGCCAAGGCGCTCGATCGTGAATTCAGTCATCTATTCCGCAGCCTCTTTGATCCCGATGAAACCGCCGGATTGGCGTTGCCAGAACCGAGCGTAGGTTCCGCCATTTGAGAGAAGTTCGTTGTGGGTGCCCTGTTCGACAATCTGCCCGTCTTCAAGAACGACGATGCGATCCATCCGAGCGATGGTTGAAAGTCGGTGCGCAATGGCAAGCACGGTTTTGCCCTCCATGACATTTTCCAGCGCCGATTGGATCGAGGCCTCAACTTCGGAATCAAGCGCGCTCGTGGCCTCATCAAGGATCAGGATAGGCGCGTCTTTCAGAATTGCGCGAGCAAGGGCGATCCGCTGGCGTTGTCCACCAGACAGCTTCACGCCACGCTCACCCAGATGCGCATCGTAGCCTTTGCGCCCCATGTGGTCTTCCAAATCGACGATGAACTCGTGCGCTTCGGCGCGGTTTGCTGCGTCAATTATCTGTTCTTCCGTCGCGCCCGGCTTGCCATAAACGATGTTGGCTCGCGCCGAGCGATTGAACATCGCAGTTTCCTGCGTGACCATGCCAATTTCGCGGCGCAGGCTTTCTTGCGTAATGGTCTTGGTGTCCTGACCTGCAACCCGAACCGTCCCGCTTTCCGGGTCGTACAGACGCAAAAGCAGCGAAACGAGCGTGGATTTACCGGCACCAGATGCCCCCACGATGCCAAGCTTCTCTCCCGGTTGAACCGTCAGGTTAATGGACGAAACGCCACCTGACTTGCGACCATATGCAAAGTCCACATCCTTAAATTCGATACTTGGCGCGCCTTTCACCAAAGGATTGGCACCGTTGGAATCAACCAGTGTATACGGAGGTGTAAGGGTTTTCATGCCGTCTTCGACCTCGCCAATGGCGGCATAGATCGACATCAAAACGTGACTGACCCAGCCGGTCATTTGAGAGATGCGGATGGCAATTGCACCGGCGGCCACGACATCGCCCGGACTTGCGGCACCCTGTGTCCAGAACCAGAGAGTGCCGCCAAGAAGCAGGACCGGCACCGATCCGGCAACAGTCATCAAGCAAAATCGGAAGATCGCCGCGATCACGCCGTAGTCGAGAGCGGTTTCACGAAAGGCTCGCACCGCTTTGATTGCTTCGCCTTCTTCGTGGTCGGCGTGCGCAAAAAGCTTCACAGTTTTGATGTTCGTGATTGTGTCGACCACCTGCCCTGTGACCAGCGCGCGAGCGTTTGCGCGCGCCTTTGAGCGCACGCGGATGCGCGGCATAAACCAACGTACCATCGCAAGATAGCCAATCAGCCAAATCCCCAGCCCCAATGCCATCCAGCCATTAATCGCCGTCAATAGCAGGGCAGATCCAATAAGAGAGGCGAGCGCAAAGAAGATCACATTGATCACTTCACCCACGACATCCGTCAAAGCGCGCGCCGTCTGCATTTGCTTTTGCGCAATTCGGCCCGCGAAATCATTGTCAAAGAAGGTCACCGACTGGCCCAATGTCCAGCGGTGAAGGCGGGTCAGAACCAACGGGTTCACGTTGGGCAAGACAACGACCGAGTTGGCCATCGAAGACAGGCCAAAGAAGAGCGGGCGCGCAACGAGGAAGAACGCAAGAACGCCTGCCACGACAAACCAGTTCGTGGAAAAGTAAGTTTCCGGGTTTGATGTAAGGGCCGTATCGATGACGTATCCCAACAGCAGCGCCGTGCAGACTTCCAGCGTTCCCGCCGCTGCCGAGATCAGGCCAGCCGCCCAAAGTACGGGGTACGTGCCCGACAACGCCCAGCGAAAGAACGCGAGCAGCGTTTGTGGCGGCGGACCCTCGGCGGGGCGAAATCCGTCAATCAGGTTTCCGGCGCGGCGGATCATTCAGCGGCCTCCACGTCTGTGTCGATAAAACCACCCGACTGGCGGTTCCAGAACCGAGCATATAGCCCGCCACGATCCAAAAGCGCGGAATGGCTGCCTTGTTCCACAATCCGCCCTTCGTCGAGCACCAGAATCCGATCCATTTTCGCGATGGTCGAGAGACGGTGCGCGATGGCGATCACCGTTTTACCTTCCATCATGCCATAGAGCGTTTCTTGGATCGCAGCCTCGATCTCGGAATCGAGCGCGCTTGTGGCTTCATCCAAAACGAGGATTGGCGCGTCCTTCAGGATGACGCGCGCAAGTGCGATCCGCTGACGCTGGCCCCCGGACAATTTCACACCGCGCTCGCCGACATGCGCGTCATAGCCAGCGCGACCTTCCGGATCTTCGAGATCAAGGATGAAGTCGTGCGCCTCGGCTCGTTCAGCGGCCAGCAACATGGCGTCTTCGCCCGCGTCTGGGCGACCGTAAAGAATATTATCACGCACTGAGCGGTGCAGAAGCGAGGAGTCCTGTTGGACCATGCCGATCCGGGCGCGCAGGCTGTCCTGGGTCACGTCCGCGATGTTCTGATCATCGATGCGTATTTCACCGCCGTCGGAGTCATAAAAACGCAGAAGTAGTTTCACGAGCGTCGATTTTCCAGCACCGGAACGGCCTATCAGACCAACTTTTTCACCCGGTTCGATGACGAGATCAATGTTGTCGAGACCTCCGGCTTCCTTGCCGTAATGGTGACTAAGCGCGCGCATTTCGATACGTCCGCTCTTGAGATCCAAAGGAAGAGCCGACTTCTTGTCCACCAGATCTATGGGCTGCGCGATGGTTTCCATACCTTCGGCGACGATGCCCAGGTTTCTGAAGAACGACGACAGCGCCCACATGATCCAGCCGGTCATCGCGTTGAGGCGCAAAACCAGCGTCGATGCGACGGCAACCACACCAACCGTTGCCGCATCAGCTGACCAAAGCCAAATGGCCCATCCGACCACGCCAACGACGAGGAAGCCATTGATGACATTCAGGGCGACATCCATGATCGTATAGAGCCGCATTTCAAGCTGGAACGTCTTGCGGGAATGCTCGATCGCCTCGCGGGCATATTCCTTTTCGACATTCGTATGCGCGAACATCTTGACCGAGTGGATGTTGGAATAGCTATCGACGACACGGCCCGTCACGGCGCTCCGCGCGTCCGACGCTGCCTGACTTGCCGGTCCGACGCGCGCCACAACCCAGCGGACCAAAATCAGATAGAGGATTAACCAAGCTGCCAATGGCAGCATCAATCGCATGTCCGCACCCGACAGCAGAATGAAGGCGCCCGCGACATAAGCTAGCGAATAGGCCATCGCATCAAAAACCTGAAATACGGCTTCGCCGGCCGCTGGCGGCGTTTGCATGATCCGGTTTGCGATGCGGCCGGCAAAGTCATTCTCGAACCACCCCACGGATTGCCGCAATACATGGCTATGTGCGCGCCAACGGATCAGGGTTCCGAAATTTGGCATGATCGCATTGTTCAAAAAACCGACATCAATAACTTGGATTAGCGGGCGCAGGACCAGCAGGAAGACGGCGAGCGCAAGCATTTCCATTCCATAGTCAGACCAGAACGTTGAGGCTTCGGTCGTTCCGAGAACATCCACAAGGCGGCCCAAATAGGAAATCAGCCAAATCTCAATGATTGCCGAAACCATCGTCAAGATGCCTGTCACGGCGAAGACCTTTTTAAATGGCTGGCAATAGTCGACCAGAAACGGCCACAGCTTTTGCGGTGGCGTGTCGGATTCTGGATAGTCGCAATAGGGATCGACTAGATTTTCAAAGTAGCGAAACATGTCGGGGGCTCCGAAGATCGAGCAAAGGGCAATATGAAAGCGGGGCGGTCAAAACCGGACCCGAAACAGAATGGGTCCGGATCAGCAGTCCGGTATGCACATCCTGTAAATCATATTGTGACCTCCATCTTCGATGAGGGGTTTCTAGCCCAAGCGCCGCGCGCTGTCATCCCTCAATCCGGCAATTTGCTCAAAAGCGCCGCTTTGTTCATGGCAAAGCCGCTGTCGATCCAATGTCGTTCAAGCTGTTTCAAAGCTGCGCCTAATGCGGGTCCTTCCAACGCTGGCATCAGATCTTCTGCGGATACCGGAAATATCGCGACGGCCGAGTTTTCGATTAAATCTTTAATTTCATTATCTAATTCCTGACCCATCATCGCGGCACGAAGCAAGGCAACGTCCCAACCGGCCAACACTCCCCAGCGCCAGGACACTTCGGCAACCGGCATCAGAATTTCGAGCGCATTCCGCAATTGCTCAATTCTCTTTGTTTGCTTTCGCGACAACTTGAGACGCTCAGTTTGGCCCTCACCGCCCAGCGCAGCGAGGCGGCGGATCGCGTTTGGCACGCAATCATTTTGTGTTTCAAGATGCACAAGGGGCGCAACGAGCGATGCGTCCGCGCCGGGAAGGATGCGCATCAACACACCGCTTGTTTGCATGATGGACAGGGCCGGAGCGGGATCTGGCGCGGCCAGAAGTTTCATTATCTCGGCGCCGACACGTTCTGTTGCGAGATTATCAAGTCCGTCCAGATTTCCGGCAATCGCAGCCAATGCGTCCGGGTCAACACCCTGATCCGGGTCGCCGTATTGCGCGTGAAACCGGAAGAAACGAAGGATACGCAGATAGTCCTCGCGAATGCGTTCATCCGCATTTTCGATAAACCGAACACGCCGCGCAAGCAGATCGGGCAACCCCGAAAGCGGGTCATGAATGTGGCCTTGAGCATCGCAATAGAGCGCGTTCATCGTGAAATCTCGCCGCCGTGCGTCTTCGAGGAGATCATCTGTAAAGGCCACTGTTGCGTGGCGTCCATCTGTTTCCACGTCGCGCCGGAACGTCGTGATTTCAAACGACGCGTCGTCGACAACAACGGTGATCGTACCGTGATCTATGCCTGTGGGTATCGCGCGCAATCCGGTCCTTTTTGCAAGAGAGATAACATCGGTCGGCGTGGCTGATGTTGCAAAATCAATATCGCTGACCGGAACGTCGAGAAGCGCATTGCGCACACAGCCGCCAACCAAAAAAACCTGATGCCCAGCGCCATTTAGCATCTTGAACACCGCTTTCGTGCCAGGTTCGCTTAGCCACTTAGCTTTGATCTGTGTCGTCATTTGCCATCCGGTCCGCCAGAGCGTGCAACATACGCGCCGTTGCCCCCCAGATGTAATATGGCCCCCACGGAACCGTAAAGTAATACCGACGCTCGCCTCTCCACCGGCGGGATTGAACCGTGAAGTTTCTGCGGTTCAAAACATGCGCAAGCGGGATCTCAAAAACCTCGGCAACTTCACCACGATCCACGACCGTATCGAAGCCGTCCTTGATGAGGGATAAAACAGGCTCAACCTGAAACCCGGTGACAGTCTCATGCGGTGGCAATGTGCCCAGAACATCGTTGTTGGTTGGTTGGAGCCCAATCTCTTCGTGCGCTTCACGGAGTGCGGCCGCGGTCGCGTCCGCATCAAAGCTTTCGACTTTTCCGCCGGGGAACGCCACTTGCCCCGGGTGATGTTTAAGTGTGGGCGCGCGTTTGGTCAGGATGATATGCGCGCCGTTTGGGCGGTCAATGATTGGAATAAGCACGGCCGCAGGTCTGAGGCGTCGGTTTTCAGGCAATATGACAGCGGTGTTCAGATCGTAATCTGACGAGGGCCGTCCCTCACTTTCTAAAGCCGCGAGCAACCGATCGCGCAGATCACCCTTCATCCTCAGCCTCGAAACCCAAGGTTTTAGGATCAAATTCGTAATGCGCCCCACAGAATTGGCAGTCGGCGGTGACGATGCCTTCGTCGGTGGTCATATGTGCGATATCTTTTGCCGAATAGATCGACATGGATTGCCGCACCCGGTCGTCAGAGCAGGTGCAGCCGAATTCAATGGTTTGCGCGTCGAAAACACGTGGGCCGTCTTGATGGAACAAGCGGACAAGCAATTCTGTTGGTTGGACGGTCGGGCCAATCAGTTCGATCTCTTCGGCGGTATCGAGCAGAACACTGACGTGTTCCCATTTGTCCGCGTCTTCGCCCTGCAAGATATCAGCCGCATCCAGAAGACCTGCGTCTCCGGAGCCGCCATCGGTTGCAAACGGTGAAGCCTCAGGCATTTGCTGAAGCATGATGCCGCCAGCGCGCCAGTGCAATTCTTCCCCGGCGTTTTGAGATTGCCCAAAGCTGAGAGCAAATTTCGTGGGGATTTGCTCAGATTGAGCAAAATACGTTTCTGCGCAGGCAGAAAGCGACCCGCCAGCGATAGGCGTGATGCCCTGATAGGGTTCGGTGCCGGCACCTTGGTCGATCAAAACGGCGAAATACCCTTTGCCAATCTGTTTAAAGGGGTCCTCTGTCGCGCTCAGCCGCTCGGGATCAAAGCTGGCATAGGCGCGAATTCGGGCGGGCGCGCCATCTTTCGTCGGACCATAGTAATCGGTGGCAATGATCCGAACCGGCCCATCACCACGAATTTGCAAACTAAGCTTCCAACGCAACTTGATCGCTTGTCCAATCAGCGCAGTCAGCAACGCAGCTTCGGCGACCAGTGCCTCGATTGGCGATGGATAATCGTGTTGCGACAAAACCTGCTGCAACACTCCATCCAACCGGGCAATTCGACCGCGCGTGTCTGTGCGATCAAGCTGAAATGGCAGGACTGTATCGTCCCAGGCGATTTTAGATCCGAGATTCATGGGGTTTCCTTGCCCAGCGCGCGTGGTGCATACCGCGACTATATAGGTAGCTCAAGAACAGGACCAAGGGATGATCCAACGAATTGGTGAGCCAGTGTTATCCGGGCAGGTGTATAAACGCCGGCCGGGCATTTATGCGATCTTGATCCGAGGGTCGTCGATCTTGTTGACGCATCAGGAAGAACCTGAACCTGAATTCCAGTTGCCGGGCGGCGGGATAGATCCCGGAGAGCACCCGATCCCTGCGCTTCATCGGGAAGTCATGGAAGAAACCGGTTGGCGTATTGATGCGCCTAAACGGCTAGGTGCCTTTCGGCGGTTCACCTATATGCCGGAATACGAGCTTTGGGCAGAGAAGGTCTGCCAAGTTTATTCTGCCCGCCCGACGTTGCAATTGGGGCCACCTTCGGAGGCTGGTCATACCGCGGTTTGGACACCGCTGGAGGTCGCAATCCGAATAGTTGCCAACGATGGCGACCGCCTGTTTTTATCAAAATTTCTTTGGTGATGTTATTTCAGTTCAAGAAGAACACCTGACAGGTCATCCGGAAATTCACTGAGCCCGGATCGCGCCTCAAGTTCACGCATCACACACGCCATCAGATCGAGGCCGCCGACGTTTTTATGCGCCTTTAGCATTTCCTCAAAACCGGCTTCCTCTACCATTTCATCGTTTGGCAACGGGCATTCCGTCACGCCATCTGAATATAGGAATAGCCGGTCACCCGGCTCCAGCTTCACTTCGAACGAGCTGAATTCGGCGTCAGGCACGAGGCCGATCGGCATGCCAAACGACGACACAAATTCAACCTCGCCAGATTTTCTCTGGATCGCAGGACTGGGATGGCCGGCTTGCGACATTGTGATGCGTCCGCTTCCCAGATCGACATCGGCGAGAACCATCGTGAAGTAATCATCTGTCTCAAGTTCGTTAAGGAGCAATGTATTTAGACGGCGACACACTTCGTCAGGTGGATGCATAGAATAAAGGCCCATATCGTCGATCATGAGGGCGACATTTCGTTCGGGCGACGAGGCATTCAAATGCCCTGCGATCCGCGCGGTCATCAAGGCAGATGCAACGCCATGCCCGGCAACATCGACCGAGAACACGCCATAGCGTTGTTCGCTTACGCGAAATAGTCCGACAAGGTCGCCGCCAACGTGCCCGCTAGGGTGATAAAGAAACGACAGATCGGCATTCCCCAGATCTTGATAATGCTCGGGCACCAACGCTTGCTGAAATTTTCGGGCCTCGCGCAAGTCGCGATCAACGGCAGCGTAAACCTCTTGTAGTTCATCCAATGTTTTGGTGACGAGTTCGTTCTTTTCAATAAGATCGCCCTGCGCCGTCAGCACGCGCTCACCCGCCCGAATTCGCGCTTTCAGTTCCACGACATGAAAAGGCTTCGACAAAAAATCGTCCGCGCCATTGTCGAGCCCTTCGGCCAAGGTCTGTCGGTCAGTTTGAGCGGTGAGGAGAATAAAGTAGGCCGGTCGATCACCCTTTATCTTTCGAAACTCCCGACAAAATTCGACGCCCGACATGCCCGGCATCATCCAATCACTTATGACAAAGGAAATATCCAAACCCTGGCAAATCTCGACAGCGGCTTCGCCAGAGGCCGCCTCAATCGTCGAATACCCCCAGCGTGTCAGGGTTTTTACCAACAGGTGCCGTTGCGCCCGGCTGTCATCGACAACAAGGATCGGGCGCGACTGGTTAGCTTCGCTCCCTTTAGAATCTATCGGTAAAGTCACACTCATGCGCCCGTTTAGACGCCGATCGCTTAAGGCAAAATGAACTCTAAAATTCTATTCAAAGTGTTGAGCGAAACCCGCTGTTAATACCCGGTCGCTAAGCACCAAAGAAAAAGAGTTTGGTTTGGATATGATCGATCGTAATCGAATTGCGGAGTTGCGGGACGAAGTCGGCGAGGAAGACTTCAGGGACGTGCTTGGGATATTCTTTGAGGAGGTCGGCGAAACGCTGGATGCTTTGCATGCGGGCCATGGCGAGGATACATTGCGGAACCTGCACTTCCTGAAAGGCAGCGCACTGAATATCGGCATGATTGAGGTCAGTCGGCTTTGCGGTGAGGGCGAAAGCATTTTGCGCGAGGCGCCCAGCGCCACGATTGACGTCAACGCGATCAAATCGGCATATGAAACGGCCAAATCAGAACTTTCAGCGCTTTGAATTCAAAGAAGGAATTGTGCCAATAGATCGTCGTTGGTGATATCTCGATACGAGAACCCGTTGGCTTCAAGATCGGAAAACAGACGCTCAAAGCTGGACGCGTCGGTTGTTTCGATCCCGATCAGAACCGATCCAAAGTTCCTTGCGGATTTTTTAAGATATTCGAACCGGGCGATATCGTCATCCGGCCCAAGGAGCTGCAGGAAATCCTTCAACGCACCAGGGCGCTGAGGCAGGCGCAGAACGAAGTACTTTTTCAAACCTAGATAACGCTGCGCGCGCTCTTTAACTTCGGGAAGTCGTTCAAAATCAAAATTTCCGCCGGAGGTCACGCATACGACCCGTTTTCCCCGGATACGGTCGGCAATGTCGGGCAGAACATCGACGACCAACGCACCCGCCGGTTCCAGAACGATGCCTTCGACGTTGAGCATCTCTAGAATGGTGGAACAAATCCTGTCTTCGGGTGCGGACAGCACATTCTCGGAAGCAACGTTTTTGAGTACCTGAAACGGCGCCGCGCCAATCCGAGCAACCGCCGCGCCGTCAACAAATGTATCGACATGGTCAAGCGTCGTTGGAGCGCCATGCTCCAGCGCAGCCGCGAGGCTTTTGCCGCCTTCGGGTTCGACCAGTATCACCTCGGTATTCGGCGACGCCTGCGAAAGATATCGGATCATCCCTGCAGAAAGGCCGCCCCCACCCACCGGCAATACAATGACGTCAGGCGGCGCAGAACTTTGGCTCATCAACTCAACTGCGACGGACGCCTGCCCTTCAATGACATCCTCATCATCAAATGGGGAGAGAAAGTGCGCGCCGTTTTCAGAGCAATATTTTTGAGCCTCTATGAGGGTTGCATCGAAGTAATCCCCGACCAAAACGATTCGGACGAAATCGCCGCCAAACATCTGTGTTTTTTGGATTTTTTGTTGTGGCGTGGTCACTGGCATGAAAATCGTGCCATTGACCCTGAAATGGCAACAAACGAATGCCACGCCTTGCGCGTGGTTCCCGGCGCTGGCGCAGACGAACTGGTTGCGGTCGGGATCAGCGTCTAAGACCTTCCGCATGGCATTCATTGCGCCGCGAAGCTTATAGGAGCGGACAGGCGTTAAGTCTTCACGTTTAAAGTATATTTCAGCGTTGTGTCGGCTTGATAGATGCTCGTTCCGTAACATTGGCGTAGGCGGAAACATCGTGCGGATTGCGCGCTCTGCGGTCTCGGCGGCGTATCGAAAATCGACCATTTTAACCCTTTGTCATGGCCGAATTGACCGCAGATACGCGATATTCCGCCAAAAATTTAGACATCCCGATGACGGATGCCTCTTAGCCACATAGCCTATGTCGGCTCTTAGCCAAAAGCGCCCCTTTTTTGGTGCGCGTCCACATTTTGAAGGAACTTTGCATGCGTAAGACTCTGAAATCGACATTAGCGGCTGTGATGCTGTCATCCGTGGCGCTTGTGCCAGCGGCAACGGTTGCATTCGTGGCCACGACAGACGCCGCAATTGCGAAATCCGACAAGTCGAAAGGTGGTGGCAAGTCGTCATCAGCCAAAGCGAAGTCGAAGGGCAGCAGCAAAGCCAAGGGAAAGTCCGGTTCAAAGTCTGCTAAATCCAGCGGTGGATCGGGTGGCATTGAGGGACTGTTCCGTAAGATCACAGGTCAGGAAAAGAAACAGCAGCGCGTCGCCAAGGCAGCGCCAGCTCAATCCGCAAAGCCAGCTAAGGGTAGCGGTTTCCATCCCAGTGAGCTTGGAAACATGAACGGCGCCATGAACGCGAACATCAACGCGGTTCTTGCACATATCAGAAACGGCAACACGAATGGCCCGATCGGTGGCATGGCGCTTTTGGCTGTTGCCGGCGCTAACGCCGACGGCGCAGAAGAAACCGTCGAATTGGCCGGTAAGTTCGCTGAATTTGACATGCTTCTGATCGACAATGGCTATATCGACGAAGAAGGAAATGCAGATTACAGCGCCTATCAGGCAGCGCTGCTTGGAACGCCGGGCAATGGCGAGATTGAGGGCATCGAAACAGCGATCCTCAATGAAGACGATGATGCGCTGGCCGCGCTGCTGGCTGAAAACGATTTTGCTGATCTTGCGGCTTATGAATTTTATCGCGACGGCGAGGCCGGAGATCCGCCAATCACAGCAATTGAAGATCTTGCCACGGAGCTAGACGGTCTTGAGGCGCCTGATGAAGAAGCAGTTGCTGAAGCGGAAGAGAACCTGCAAGCAAAAACAGATGCCGAGCTTGCGATGCTCGAGCTTTGGAACAAAAACGGCGACACTTCCGAAGAGATTACGGAAGAAGAGCAAGCACTGCTCGATGAGCTTTATAAGCGATTTGAGGGCAATGAAGGTGCGATCGCCACGGCCATTGGTGAACCTGCAGCTGATGATGAAATGGACGATGGTCTGGATGACGAAGTCGCGGACTGCGAAGATCCAGAGGTCTGCGAAGAAGACGAAGATTTGGCCGCGTTGGTCGAATAAGCCCACCTTCCCCCCAGCCGGGCTTAAAGGGCGACCCCTGCGGGTCGCCCTTTTCAATTCGTGACCCGCTTGTTCCTTTTAGGAAAACGTCTTAAACGCGCTCGAGTCCAAATTCATTCAAGCTGGAGGGTCATATGTCTGCGCCCAAAAAAGTTGTTCTCGCCTATTCCGGCGGTCTCGACACGTCGATCATCCTGAAGTGGCTGCAGTCCGAATATGGCTGCGAAGTTGTTACGTTCACGGCCGACCTTGGCCAAGGCGAAGAGCTGGAGCCTGCTCGAAAGAAAGCAGAAATGCTGGGCGTTTCGGAGATTTTCATCGAGGATCTGCGAGAAGAGTTTGTGCGCGACTTTGTGTTCCCGATGTTTCGCGCGAATGCGCTTTATGAAGGGCTTTACCTTTTGGGTACGTCCATTGCGCGCCCCTTGATTTCCAAACGTCTGGTCGAAATTGCCGCCGAAACCGGCGCGGATGCCGTGTCGCATGGCGCGACAGGAAAAGGCAACGATCAGGTCCGTTTTGAGCTTTCGGCTTATGCGCTGAACCCCGACATCAAAGTGATCGCGCCCTGGCGGCTTTGGGATCTGACGAGCCGCACAAAGCTGATCGACTTTGCCGAGAAAAACCAAATTCCGATTGCAAAGGATAAGCGCGGAGAGGCGCCGTTCAGCGTTGATGCCAATCTTTTGCACACTTCTTCCGAAGGCAAAGTTCTGGAAAACCCCGGCGATGAAGCGCCGGATTACGTCTATCAGCGCACGGTTCATCCGGAAGACGCGCCAAACGAGCCCGAGTTCATCGAAGTTGGGTTTGAGCGCGGCGATGCGGTGTCGATTGACGGCGAAGCGATGTCACCTGCGACGATCCTAACGCGTTTGAATGAACTGGGCGGGAAGCACGGAATTGGTCGGCTTGATCTGGTCGAAGGCCGTTTCGTGGGGATGAAGTCCCGCGGCATCTATGAAACGCCGGGCGGCACGATCTTACTCGAAGCGCATCGTGGCATTGAGCAGATTACGCTGGATCGCGGCCAGGCCCATCTGAAAGATGAGTTGATGCCTCGGTATGCTGAGCTGATCTACAACGGATTCTGGTTCTCGCCTGAGCGTGAAATGTTGCAGGCCGCAATCGATCATTCTCAAGAACACGTCACCGGCACGGTAAGATTGAAGCTATATAAGGGTTCTGTCCGGACCGTGGCGCGCTGGTCTGAGCACTCGCTTTATTCCGAAGCGCATGTGACGTTTGAAGAGGACGCGGGCGCCTATGATCAAACGGATGCTCAGGGCTTCATTCAATTGAATGCGCTTCGATTGAAGCTTCTGGCGGCACGAGATCGGCGGCTGTCGAAGTAAACTCGGTCTATAGACTCAGGGCGCGCGACTTTAGCGCTTCGTAGTATGGCATGGCGGCCTCTAGGAGGGCCGCCTCATGCCCCGACAACGTTGGCAATTCGCCTTCCGGGCCGGCAAACCCTGTCGAACGATGAACCGCGCCGTACCAATGCGCGGCCCAAATGCCGTCTGAGGGATGTCCGCCGCTTGGCCAGGTCAGCATCTCTGGCTCGAAATCCAGTCCGATCTCAGCGCACAGAGCGCGCAGAGCAGTTTCGGGGTTGGCCCGTACGTCATGGCTGTCGATCAGAGCTCCGCCGATTTCATCGAAAAGCTCTTTTTGTTGGCGAAATCCGAGATCGTCTAAAGTGACGTCCTCGCGCTTTGCCGAATAACTCGCGATCACACGCGCTGGATGGCGAAGTAGATGAACATTCGTGCACGACTTGGCCCATGAGATTGGGAAGCCATCAAGCATGTGGTGCGGCATGTGCTTCATATAGAAATGCGGCTTTTCCCCTGGAATAGAGCCTAAACATCGCTTCGCAACGATCTCCGCATCCGTTTCTTCCGCCGCTAAAATTTTTTCGCGCATAGGATGTGGAATACCTGTCGATGCGAGGTATGCGCCATAAAACGGCTCGTCCCAAACGGCAAAATCCGCGCGCGCGCCGAATGAGTACATCATCGCAGTCGACAGATTTCGCGGTCCGGACCACATCGCAATTCTCATTGTTCGGCCACCAGATCTTTATAAAGCTGGCGAATGCGCTTCGTGACTGGCCCCATTTCGCCATTTCCAATCGGTCGACCATCGATTTCGCTCACGGGAGTTTGTGCGCCAAAGGTCCCGGTCAAAAACGCTTCTTCAGCGGAATAGGTATCAACCAAGGAGTAATTGCGCTCGAAAACCGGAATATCGTTCGCCCTGCAAAGGTCGATGACCTTCTGGCGCGTGATTCCGTTCATGCAATAATCGCCAGTCGACGTCCAAACGCTGCCTTTCTTTACAATGAAAAAGTTACAAGCGTTGGTCGTATTCACGAAACCATTCACATCAAGCATTAGGGCTTCGTCGGCACCAGCCTTCTCAGCAGCGATACAGGCCAAGATGCAGTTCAGCTTAGAATGGCTGTTCAGTTTCGGATCTTGCGTCATTGGAAGGCCGCGCATGTGAGGGACCGTTGCAAGCCGGATCGGACGGGCGATCTTTGGCTTCGAATGCTCCATAATAATCACAAATGTGGGGCCTGTCCGACTGAGCCCCGGATGTTGAAACGGGCGAATTTTCGTCCCGCGTGTCACCATAAGGCGCGCATGGGCGTCGGTGGTCATTTCATTGGCCATTTGCGTCTCTAACAAGGCGTTTTTGACGCCAGATCGGTCCATTCCGATATCAAGGTCAATGGCTTTTGCAGCCTCAAACAAGCGATCGAGATGCTCGTCCAAGAATGCCCAGGTACCTTCGTAAAGGCGCAACCCCTCCCAAACACCGTCCCCAAGCATAAAGCCAGAATCATAGACGCTGACCAACGCCTCGTTTCGCGGTTTCAGCTGCCCATTAACCCAGATGAGAATTGCGTCGTTGCGGTCATCATCTTCGGTTGTGTGTGTTGATTGCGAATCCATCGAAGCTCCAGAGTTGTTAGGCGCAGATTGAAACATCTTTCACACACACGCCAGATCACGCGCGCTTGAATTGTGGTGAAATGCGATTTCTGTCCACACTGTCGGAAATCCGAAGGAGGTCGTTTGTTATGAAACTCGCACTAAACCAAATGAAGGCCGCGTCGCTGGCGTTGCTGGTCATCATTGCCACAGCCAGCCAATGGGGCGCGGCAGAAGCGGCTGGAACCAAGAAAGCCTATTTCGCGGGGGGTTGCTTTTGGTGCGTCGAGTCAGATTTTGAAAGCGTCAACGGCGTCCGCGAGGTCGTCTCCGGTTACACAGGCGGCACAACGGCGAACCCCACATACAAGAAGATCACCAAAGGCGGCACTGGGCATTACGAGGCCGTCGAAATTCAATATGACCCGGCGCGTGTTGGTTATGACGAGCTTCTTTATAAATTCTTCCGGTCGGTCGATCCAACCGATGCTGGCGGTCAATTCTGCGATCGCGGTGAATCCTATAGGACCGCTGTTTTCGTCACTAATTCAGGCGAAAGGGCCGCGGCAGAGGCCGCAAAGGCACGTGCGCAAAAAGATCTGGGGCGCAAAATCGTCACACCAATCCTGGATGCGAGCCGGTTCTACAAGGCCGAACCGTACCATCAAAATTACTACAAGCGCGATGATATCGTTTTGACCCGTCGCGGTCCAAAGTCGATGGCGAATGCCTATAAATTCTATAGGAAAGCCTGCAAGCGCGACGCGAAGGTGTCAGCCTTGTGGGGCAGCGACGCTCCGTTTGTCGGGCTGCACAATTAAGGGGTGAACCGAACGACTTCTTCTAAAAAGGGAATCGCGTCCGCGGTTCCTTTTTTTGTGACTTTAAGCGCGGCCGCCTTCGTTGCCAGCTCCATCGCTGCTTTTGGGGTGTCGCCGCGCGCGCAGCCGGCCGCGAAATATCCGGCGAACGTGTCCCCTGCCCCAGTGGTATCAACAGCTTTTACGCGCAATCCGGATACGTCGATTTGCAAGTCGCGAGAGGTGTCGATCCAGCGCGCACCGTCAGCGCCAAGCGTTATGACAATATGCGGTACTTCCAGCGATTTCAGTGACTGATTAAGGGATTTTTCCAACTGCGCCGCTTCAATTTCGTTCACAAATAAAGTGTCTATAAAAGGCAAAACCGATCGCACTGCCGCGTCATCAAACGGCGCTGCTGAATAGAAAACCCGAACGCCTTTTTCTTTCGCGAGCTCAGCCGTTTCCGCTTGTAGTGTTGTTTCGTTCTGCATCAGCAGGATATCACCGGATCTCGCCCTCGAGATCGCCGCTTTGACATGATCAAGGTCGAGGCTGGCATTTGCCCCCGCCAGAAGAACAATGGCATTTTCGCCATCAAGGGCGACGTTGATAAGCGCCTGTCCCGTAGGCTCTTCAGATTTTGCAATCCAAGTCGTTTCAACACCGTAGGAATCTAGCCGATCAACCACCCAGCTTGAGTTCTCGCCAATGGCGCCGATGTGAAACGTTTTTGCGCCCGCTTTTGCAGCCGCCGCAGATTGATTGGCTCCTTTACCGCCAAGCCCGATTGAATGCCCGGTTGCTGCCAAGGTCTCGCCGGGCGCCGGGATATGGGGCACGTCGTAAAACATGTCGATGTTTATAGAGCCAAGGCACCAGATATCCGCCATCAGCCAACCTTGCAGGCCGCCAGAACAGCCATGTTCAAAATGTCATTCACGCTCGCTACGGTCGGCAAGATTTGGATGGGCTTGTCGACGCCTGTCAAAATCGGCCCAATAACGGTTGCGCCTGCCATTTCCTGCATCAGCTTCACGCTAATTGATGCAGAATGGCGCGCCGGAACGACCAGAATGTTGGCAGGACCGGTCAGACGCGAGAACGGATACGCCTCTTGCGCGCCCGCGTTCAAAGCGACGTCGACGGTCATTTCGCCCTCGTACTCAAAATCGACATTCATCGTGTCGAGCACTTTAGGCGCCTGGTGCATTTTCTCTGCGCGCTCGCTGACCGGGTAGCCAAACGTGGAAAAGCTCACGAAGGCAACGCGAGGCTCAAGCCCGAGACCCCGCGCGACTTTAGCGCTTTGTTTGGCTATATGCGCCAAATCCTCATCGTCTGGCCATTCGTGAACCAGAGTGTCGGCGATCAGCACTATCCGCCCTCGGTGCAAGAGCGCAGTCACGCCAACCGCCCCGTCTTCGGCCCGCGCGTCGAACACATGGTTCAAAAGGCTTAAAACATGCGCGGATTTTCGTGTGGCGCCCGTGACAAGCGCGTCGCCGTGATCATGCGCAAGCATGCATGCCGCAAAAACGTGGCGGTCCCGTGCGGCAAGACGATGAACATCAGAGCTGTCAAATCCCTGGCGCTGCAAGCGGTCGTACAAAAAAGCCTTATACGTATCGAGGTGCTCGGTATTTGCGGCGTTGATCACCTGAATTTCTGACACAGCATCCCCGAGCCCTTCGGCTTCCAGGCGGCTTTTGACGTCAGATTCTCGTCCCACAACCAATGCCTGGCCAAATCCGTTTCTTTGGTAACTTACCGCGGCACGCAAGACGCGGCTATCGTCGCCTTCGGCAAAGATCATCCGGGATTGTGCGGCCCGGGCGCGTGCATTGATTGATCGCAATATGGAAGCCGTCGGGTCCATCCGCGATTTCAGCTGAAGTTCGTACCCCTCCATGTCCACGATCGGGCGCCGCGCAGCACCAGTGTCCATCCCGGCTTTGGCGACTGCCGGCGGAACCCGGTGGATCAGACGGGGATCGAATGGCGTCGGAATTATGTAATCACGCCCAAAGCTAAGCTTTAGCCCATAGGCCATCGCAACTTCGTCGGGAACGTCCTCGCGCGCGAGTGCAGCCAAGGCTTCGGCGCAGGCGATTTTCATGTCGTCGTTGATCGCGCGGGCATGGATATCGAGCGCGCCGCGAAACAGGTATGGAAACCCGAGCACGTTGTTTACCTGATTTGGATAATCCGAGCGCCCGGTAGCAACGATAGCGTCTTCGCGAACGGCATGCGCATCTTCCGGAGTAATTTCAGGATCCGGGTTTGCCATTGCAAAAATGACCGGGTTCGGCGCCATGCTTTCAACCATTTCGGGCGTGACCGCTCCCTTGGCGCTTACACCAAGAAATACGTCCGCGCCTTTCATTGCATCGTCCAGTGTCCGCAGGTCTGTTTTGACGGCATGGGCAGACTTCCACTGGTTCATGCCCTCGGTACGGCCCTGATAAATAACGCCTTTTGTGTCACACGTTATGCAGTTCTCGTGCCTTGCCCCCATGCGCTTCAATAACTCGATACAGGCAATGCCAGCCGCGCCCGCGCCATTCAGAACGATCTTAACATCCTCGATTTTCTTGCCCGAGATATGGAGCGCGTTGATCAGACCGGCCGCGCAGATGACCGCCGTGCCGTGCTGGTCGTCGTGAAAGACGGGAATGTCCATCTCTTCCTTGAGGCGCTGTTCGATGATGAAGCACTCGGGCGCTTTTATGTCTTCGAGATTCACGCCGCCGAACGTCGGGCCCATCAGGCGCACCGCGTTGCAAAATGCGTCAACATCCTCGGTATCAAGTTCGATATCGATCGAGTTTACGTCTGCAAAACGTTTAAAGAGGACGGACTTGCCTTCCATCACCGGCTTGGAGCCAAGTGCGCCAAGATTTCCCAG
>CALLWO010000032.1 GCA_938016355.1 uncultured Boseongicola sp.
TGTGGCTTACGACTTCTTCCGGCGCACAGCGGCGAGACCGCCAAGAGCACCAAGAAGGAGGAAACCAGCAGCAGGCAGTGGAACTTCAGAAATCTGCGAACGGATTGTGAAGTTGATCACTGGGCAGCTTTCGCCGTCACAGTTAACACCGTCGAAGAAGAACGACAGACGTGTGCTTTCGCCAGCACCAAGTGAGCCGGAGAATTCAAAGTCATCGTCTACACCGTATGCGATTGCCTGAGCGTCGCCTTCACCGATGGTGATGCCGATGCCGCCTGGCTCGCTTTCGAACCATTCGTTCGCTGCGCTGTAAAAGCCATAGCTACCGATCTGGTCATCGGCTTGATCTACGTCACCGCCAACGATGCCGAACAGAGCGGCCTCGTCGGAATTGTTGTAGATGTCAAAGTAATATGGACCAACGTCGGTTTCGTCTGGCGAAACAACAACGGTGTAGTTCGTTACTACCTCGTTCACGTCGACCAGAACCAAATCAGCAGACCCGCCGGATTCGATTGTGCCGGCGACGTCATTGATCGTCAGCGAAGCGGCAGAAGCCGCGAAAGGAACAGCGAATGCGATCGCCGAACCGAGAAGAATATTTTTAAGTTTCATAAGAAACCCCCATTACCTCACACAAAATACAAGACGCAAAAGCGCCCCTCGAGGAATGTTTTAGCACACGAAGCGAGGCGTGCCACCAATTTTGACGCTTTTTTGCCAATTTTCCCCGTCTGCAACGAACAGTTGTGTAGATTAGATTAAATTGTATCTCAAATCGCGAACAATCAGGGCCTGAGCGCCTAAAAATCCAGCGAAAATAAGGCAAGAACTGGATCGAGAAACGAATCGCTCTGGTTGCAAGGGGCGGTTTTTGACGTCGAATATTGCTATTTCGGCGCGAAACGGGTCATGTAAACGCCTAGTCAGAAAGCATGGAGCGCTGCGGTGCCGAATTTCGAATACAAGGTGGTCCCTGCCCCCAATCAGGGCACAAAGGCCAAGGGCGTAAAGACGACAGAAGACCGGTTTGCGCTGACACTGACAGACGCTTTGAACGAGATGGCGGACGACGGCTGGGATTATGTGCGCGCTGAAACGCTACCTTGTGAGGCCCGGAAGGGGCTGACCGGGACGCAGACGACCTATCAAAACGTCTTGATTTTCCGCCGTCTTGTCGGGCGCCCGGATCGCATGACGCAGGAAGATGGCGCATCGGCTCCGTTGCCCCCGCTTACTTTGGGTAGTCAGCCCGCGCGTCGGGAACCTGCGGTCAGTCGCCCGGCGCCCGCCCCGGCCCCAACATCAGAATTGATGCCGGATGCCTCTGACCTGCATCGCGACTAGTCCGAAAGTTCCAGAGCGAGCGCATGAATGCGGCCCACGATGTCTGCCCCAAGCGCGGCATGCACCGCGCGATGGCGATCCAGTCGGGACATTTTCGAGAATTCAGACGTGCGCATTGTGATGCGCCAATGGCTTTCCCCGCCTTCCTGATACCCGGCGTGGCCCCGGTGTTGTTCGCTCTCGTCGGCGACTTTTAGGTCGCTTGGGTCGAAGCGCTCGATCAATCGTGCTTTCATTTCGTCGGAAATCGACATCTTTTTTGTCTGCCCCTCTTCAATCTCTGGCTGAGAACAGTAGACTTACCCGCCCGAGTCGGAAAGGGACCAATAGATGAGTGAAGACCCGTTTGGATTTGATCTGAGTGTTTCATCAGACAAAAAGAAACGTTCGCGCACGCGTCGCGGCATGTCGGGGGCGTTTGAAACGTCGACCCGCAGATGTGACAATCCTGGCTGCGCGGAAGTTGGCCAATATCGTGCGCCCAAGTCGCCAGATGATTTGGATGACTTTTTGTGGTTCTGCAAAGACCACGTGCGCGAGTACAATTTGAAATGGAACTTCTTTAACGGGACGACCGAGGAAGAATTTGCAGAGCAGGTTGACAAGGATCGTGTCTGGGAGCGCGAAACCAAGCCCTTTGGCAAGACGCCCGAGGAGCAAAAAGCATGGGCGCGTCTTGGCGTCGATGACCCGCATCAGATCCTGGGAGAGAATGCGACCCGCAATCCCGGCAAGGGGATCACGGGAACGCGGAAGCTGCCGCCGAAAGAACGCCGCGCAATTGATATCCTTGAAGCCAAGGATCATTGGACGAAGGCGGAAATTCGCAAGTCTTATAAGTCACTTATCAAAGTTCTCCATCCCGACATGAATGGAGGGGATCGCAGCCACGAGGATCAGCTGGCCGAAGTTGTCTGGGCTTGGGATCAGATCAAAGAAAGCCGCAACTTCCAGACTTAACCCCCCTCTTCGGCGGTCGCGTGGGCCAATAGCATAAGCAAAACCCACGCGCCGCCGCAGGCGGGTTCAGTAACCAAAGCCGACATCACGAAGATTGGCCCGAAAATGGCGGCTTGGGCGCCTTCGACGAGCGCCACTGCGAGAAGCGCGCCGATGCAAGTGGCCAGCACCGCTCCAAACAGCGCAACGAAAATTCCCGTCAGGCCCGGCCGCCCAAAAAGCGGCGCGGCCATCAACCCGCCGACAAAGGCGCAGGCCGTGGTCAGCCGGATCATGGGCCAGAGACCCAAGAGGCGGGGGAAATCCGCGAAGTTCGAGAGAAGCAACCAGGTGGCGCCTCCGGTGATCGCAATGATCAAAACCGCGATCTGGCGCGCGGGTGTGTAGGATAAGGTGAGCGTGTGAGTCGTCATAAGGTGTCTCCGCATTTCATGATGCAGAGAAACAAATCGCCCCGACGCGCAAACGACGGGGCGATATTATGCAGTACTAGCGCAAAGCGCGATCAGGCTTTGAAGACGAGACTCACCCCGTTGAGACAATGGCGCTTGCCGGTGGGTTGCGGACCATCGTTGAAGATGTGGCCGAAGTGGCTGCCACAGCGACGGCAATGGACTTCGGTGCGCACGCTGAGAAGCTTGCGGTCCTTTTTAGTGCGAACGGCGTTTGGCAATGATTGCCAGAACGACGGCCAACCGGTTCCGCTGTCATATTTTGTTTCGGAACTGTAAACGGCAAGATCGCAGCCGCGACAGTGATATGTGCCTTTGTCGTAGACCTTATCCAATGGGGATGAGCCGGCGCGCTCTGTGCCTTCTTTGCGCATGACTTTGTATTGCAGCTTGGTGAGCATCGAACGCCACTCTGCGTCAGTGCGCTGCACTTCAAAGTTGCCCGTGTTGGCAAAGACGGCCGTAGCGGGTGCGGTGCTTGCCAGTGCAACGGCCGAAGCCCCCAAAACAAATTCGCGACGTTTCATAAGTATGATTCCTTCGTGTTTCGAGGACTTCATACCTCAGCCCCCCGCTCACCTAAAAATCACGTTGGCGGGATGGAATATGTCATATTGTCATGAAAGATGCCGAAAACGGGAAAACACCCTGCCAAAACGGCAGGGTGCTCCAACGCACCAAGTCTTACTAATACCGATGTCGCATTCCCGGGGCGACAAATGAGCTTTTGACACAATGAAACGAAGAAAAGGTAAATCACACTTGGCGCAAACCTTTGGCCTTGCCCGTTCTTTTACTTGCACCGTTCAGAATTATCGGGCACCTCCAATTCGACGCTAGGGAAATTGAGCGAAGACGAATTAGGGATTAGTGATGGATTATACGCGGTTAGACTCCGATGCGAAACCAACCGAAGAGGTTGATGTTCGCGAGACGTTCGGCATTGATGTCGACATGAAAGTACGTGCTTTCTATGAATCGAACGAGCGCGTTCCGGAAATTGATCCGACCTACAAATTCGATCCCGATACGACATTGGCGATCCTTGCAGGCTTTCAGTATAACCGCCGCGTTCTGATCCAAGGGTATCACGGCACGGGTAAATCGACCCATGTTGAACAGGTGGCTGCACGTCTGAACTGGCCCTGTGTTCGGGTGAACCTTGATAGCCACATCAGCCGGATCGACTTGATCGGGAAAGACCAGATCAAGGTCGACAAAGGCATTCAGTATACTGAGTTTCAGGAAGGCATCCTGCCCTGGGCGCTGCGCAACCCGACAGCCATCGTTTTTGACGAATATGATGCGGGTCGTGCGGATGTGATGTTCGTGATTCAGCGTATTCTGGAAGTCGACGGGAAGCTGACGCTGCTTGATCAAAACGAAGTGATTGATCCCAACCCCTATTTCCGCCTGTTTGCCACGGCAAACACCATTGGTTTGGGCGACACGACGGGGCTTTATCACGGCACGCAACAGATCAACCAAGCCCAGATGGACCGTTGGACGCTTGTAGCGACGCTGAATTATCTCAGCAACGACGCCGAAAGCGCGATCGTTCTGTCCAAGGCGCCGCATTATAATACGGAACGTGGTCGCAAGGTGATCAGCCAAATGGTGTCGGTTGCCGATTTGACGCGGACGGCGTTTATGAATGGCGATCTGTCGACTGTGATGTCGCCACGGACGGTGATTGCCTGGGCGCAGAACGCAGAGACATTGCGCTCGGTCGGATATGCGTTCCGTTTGACGTTCCTGAACAAATGCGACGAGCTTGAGCGCCAAACGGTTGCTGAGTTCTTTCAGCGTTGCTTTGACGAGGAACTGCCGGAAAGCGCTGCAAGTCAGGCTTTGGCGTAATCACGCAATTGGTGCGCGGCAGAATGCTGTTGCGCGCCGATTTGTGAGCGCCTGTTGCGATGTTCCATGTTACTGAGGGACTATGAGTAAAAACGACAACCCTGCTGATCCATTCAAGAAAGCGCTCGCTGACGCAACCAAAGTCATGGCGGACGATCCTGAAATGGATGTGACGTATTCGGTGGACCCACCGGGGATGTCGAATGAGGGTGTGCGTCTGCCTCAGGTCACGCGGCGCATGACGCGCGAAGAGGTTTTGCTCGCCCGTGGCACGGCCGACAGTTATGCGCTGCGCCGCAAGTATCACAACGACGCAACTTTCAGCCGCTATGCGCCCAAGGGCGATATGGCGCGCGATATCTATGAAGCGATGGAAATGGCGCGCTGTGAGGCGGTTGGCGCCAAGACAATGCCCGGCACGGCTGGCAATATTGATGCGATGATCGCCCATGATGCGGCGCGGCGCGGTTATGGCCAAATTCGTGAGGCGGCAGACGCGCCACTCGCTGTCGCAGCTGGGTATTTGGTGCGCCATTTGTCGACCGGGCGTGACCTGCCCGCGGACGCAACCAACGTGATGGAGCTGTGGCGCGGTTTCATTGAAGAACAGGCCGGAGGCACGCTGCGTGACATGGACGGCGTGATCAACGATCAGTCAGAGTTTGCGCGGTTCACGCGGCAGATCATCACCGATCTCGGCTATGGCGATCAGATCGGGGACGATCCCGATCTTGATGATCCTGAGCAGGACGATCAGGCCGACGAGACGGCCGAGGATGACGAAAACCCAGATTCTCAGGGTCAGGACGAAGGCGAGCAGGACGATGCGTCCGATGCCAGCCCCGAGCAAAGTCAGGAAGCGCAGGACGATCCGTCTCAGGCGCAGATTTCCATGGACGACATGTCGGATATGGAGATGGGTGACGAGGCTGAGATGCCCGATGGTGAGGCTGAAATGGAGCCTCCGCCGCCGATGCCCGTCAGCGACGCGGATCCGCATTACACCGTTTATTCCAACGATTTTGACGAGGAAATACGCGCTGAAGACTTGGCCGAACCTGCCGAGTTGGAGCGTTTGCGCGCTTATCTGGATCAACAGCTTGATCCATTGAAGGGCGCTGTCAGTCGCTTGGCCAACAAGTTGCAGCGACGATTGATGGCGCAGCAGAACCGCAGTTGGCAGTTTGACCTTGATGAAGGCATTCTTGATGCTTCGCGGCTGGCGCGGATCATTGCCAACCCGACGGTCCCGCTTGCCTATAAGCAAGAAAAAGACACGGAGTTCCGCGACACGGTTGTGACGCTTCTTTTGGATAATTCCGGCTCGATGCGAGGTCGCCCGATTTCGATCGCGGCAATCTGTGCGGACGTTCTGGCGCGCACTTTGGAACGCTGCAACGTCAAGGTGGAAATCCTTGGATTTACGACGCGCGCATGGAAAGGCGGCCAGTCCCGCGAAGCGTGGCTGCAAGATGGACGGCCCCAAACGCCGGGTCGTCTGAACGATCTGCGCCATATCATCTACAAGGCCGCAGACGCGCCGATGCGTCGGAGCCGGGCCAATCTTGGTCTGATGATGAAAGAAGGCCTGCTGAAAGAAAACATCGACGGCGAAGCCTTGGAATGGGCGCACCGTCGTATCAGTAACCGCCGCGAGGCGCGCAAGATTTTGATGGTGATTTCGGACGGTGCGCCGGTCGATGATTCAACATTGTCGGTGAATCCTGCGAATTTCCTTGAGAAACACCTGCGCGATGTGATCGCCATGGTGGAACGCAAGAAATCCGTCGAACTTCTTGCCATCGGGATTGGTCACGATGTAACGCGGTATTACGAACGCGCGGTTACGATCACCGATGTTGATCAGCTTGCAGGTGCAATGACCGAACAGCTGGCTGCGCTTTTTGACAGCAACCCCCGCACCCGGGCGCGTTTCAAAGCGATGAGGAAAGCCATCTGATGTTTCAATCCTTTGCCGCAAAGGCATCGCCCGATCAGGGTCCGCCCCGCCTTGCGGCATTGCGTGAAGTGATGAAGTCGGACGAGGTTGACGGGTTTATCGTTCCGCGCGCGGATGCTCATCAAGGCGAGTATGTTGCCCCTTGCGACGAGCGGCTTGCGTGGCTGACAGGATTCACCGGATCGGCAGGTTTTGCGGTTATCCTGAAATCCGAAGCCGGTGTTTTCGTTGACGGGCGTTATACGGCGCAGGTTCGAAAACAGGTCGATCTGGAGCATTTCACACCCGTTGACTGGCCCGCGAACAAGCTGGGAACCTGGGCTGCGGAACGGATGCAAGAGGACGACCTTTTGGCGTTCGATCCATGGTTGCACACGATCGACGATGTGGCAGCCATGACCCGCATTTTGGAACCCAAGGGCATCGAGCTTGCCTATTGGGAGAACCTTGTCGACGAGATTTGGGACGACCGCCCTGCCCGACCGACCGAACCAATGCGAATTTTCCCCGACGAGTTTGCCGGACGCAGCGCCAAGGAAAAGTGCGAAGCGGTTGCCAAGGACCTTCGGGACGCGGGCCATAGCGCTTGTGTTTTGACCCTGCCGGATTCGATTTGCTGGCTCTTGAATGTGCGCGGCGCTGACATGCAGCACAATCCGATGTTTCACTGCTTTGCGGTGGTGCATGACGATGCGCGGGTTGATTTGTTCAGCGATGCGCCAGCCGATGAAGAGGTGGCCGCACATCTTGGCTCAGGGGTCACACGACACGGATATTGCGAACTTCTTGCGTTTTTTGAAACTTTGAGCGGGAAAGTTCGGATTGATCCGTCCTCTGCTCCGCTAAAAGTTGAAGCGCATCTTTTGGCGCAGATGAAAATGGCGACCGGCGCGCCCGAGCCGGTGCATGGCCCCGATCCATGTGTATTGCCAAAGGCGTGCAAAACGTCGGCAGAAATCGCCGCAACGCGCGAGGCGCATTTGCGCGACGGCGCGGCCATGGTCGAGTTCCTGACGTGGTTTGATCGCGAAGCGCCGAATGGCGAGTTGACCGAGATTGATGCAGCCAAAGCGCTTGAGGGCTATCGGCGCGCAACCAATGCGCTTCAGGATATCTCGTTCGATACGATCTCGGGCACCGGGCCAAACGGCGCGGTTATTCATTACCGCGTCACGGAAGAAACCAATCGCGGCATCAAAGAAGGCGACCTCTATCTCGTTGATTCCGGTGGACAATATCTTGACGGAACAACGGATATCACCCGCACGATTGCGGTTGGGGCTGCAGGCGACGAAGAACGGGACAATTTCACGCGTGTGCTGCAAGGCATGATCGCCATCAGTCAGGTGCGCTTTCCACGCGGGCTTGCCGGACGCGATTTGGATGCGCTGGCGCGCGCGCCGCTTTGGTTGTCAGGACGCGATTATGATCACGGAACCGGGCATGGTGTTGGCGTTTACATGTGTGTACATGAAGGGCCACAGCGGCTGTCACGGATTTCGGAAGTGAAGCTTGAGCCGGGCATGATTTTGTCTAACGAGCCGGGGTATTATCGCGACGGATCCTATGGCATCCGGATCGAGAACCTGATCGTGGTGCAAGAGGCTGAAAAGCTTGGCGACAACCGTGATCATCTGGATTTCGAGACGCTGACGTTCGTGCCGATCGATTTGCGCCTTGTGAACAGTGAAATGCTGTCGCCCGGAGAGCGGGTTTGGCTGAATGCCTATCATAGTGATGTCTACGACAAATTGTCGTCGCGTGTCTCGTCTGAGGCGCTGGACTGGCTGAAACAGGCAACGCGCCCTATCTAAGACAAAACGCGCTTGAATGACCGGTCGTTGTGCCGGCCCATTCGTGGCGAAACCAAACAAAGGAATGCACCATGTCTGAACACGTGAAAATTCGCGCCGCCGAAGGAACTTGGGTTGTGCGCGCAGGTGGTGCTGTATTGGGTGAAAGCAGCCAAGCGCTGGAAGTTTCCGAAACCGGGCACGAGCCGCGCATCTATTTCCCACGCGACGACATTGCGACGGCGTTTCTTGATCCGTCGGAAATGACGTCGACTTGCCCGCGTAAAGGCGAGGCCAGCTACTTTTCGATTGTCACCAAAAGCACGACGATCAGAGACGCGGCCTGGAGCTATGAGGGCCCACTTGAGGGAGTGGCTGCGATTGCCGGATATTTGTGCTTTTACGAAAGTGATCAGGTCGCGGTTGAACAGCTTTGAGCGATTAACCGGAGTCGAGCGCGGATTAGCTGTGCTCTTCCGCGGCGGTTGCAGCTAGCGCGCGGTTATAGGCTCTGAGCGCATCCACATGGAAAAGAGCGCCGTGAATTTGAGGCGCTTCGCCCTCTTCACCCAGTGTGACCACCGGCAGGAACTGGCGACCGGTTTCATCAAACATCGGCAATGCCGTTTCCAGCGTCGCGTTGCGCTCGATCCAGTGGCCCGCTTCTATTGCCTCCCAAACGGCGTCATCGGGTGCGGCGCGGGCATCATCGGGCGCGCGCATGACATTGGCGACGCGGAACATCGACAAAAGGTAGGCCTGAGGTCCGGCGGCAAGGTGGATGTTGCGCCGTTCCAGCTGTGTGAGGAAGAACGAGCGGTGCACAAGACGCGAGGCGAGCGCGGTTGACATCGACACGGCCACCATCACAGCCAGTCCGGTTTGCCAGTCGCCCGTGAGTTCAAAGACGATCAGCGTCGTGGAAATGGGTGCGCCAAGAACGGCTGCGGCCACGGCGCCCATGCCCGCAAGCGCATAAAGCGTTTCGGAGCCTGATACGTTGGGGAAAATGCTTGTGGCGACCAGACCAAACGCCAGCCCCAAAAGCGCGCCGATCATCAATGACGGTGAGAAGATGCCCCCGCCCATTCGTCCAGCCATCGTAACCGATACGGCCACCACCTTAAGGATACAAAAGATCACGGCTTCGTGGAGCAAAAGCGAGCCGGTGAGAGCCGCACTGGTTGTTTCGTATCCAACACCGATGATGTGAGGGTAAAAGATCGCAATCCCGCCAAGCATCGCCCCTGCGAATGCGGGGCGGAGGAAGCGCGGAATGCCGGTGCGTTGACGCAGGCGCGAGCCCATATCGTCGGCCCAAAACACCGTGCGCATCATCAGGACTGCCACAAGGCCCGAGATCAAACCGAGGATCAGGAACGCGGGCAGTTCGACGTAAAAGGCCAGCGCGCCTTCTTCCATCAACGTGAATTCGGTGACGTCTCCAAAGGCGATGCGGTTGATGACGGTTCCGGCGGCACTTGCGATCACGATGGGCGCAAAGGCGTGCACAGCAAAGTGACGCAAGACAACTTCGAGCGCGAAAAGCGCGCCAGCGATCGGGGCGTTGAACGATGCCGACACGGCGGCGGCGACGGCACATCCGAGCAGGTCGCGCCCGGTGATCCCATCGGCATTGAGCCGGACCGACACCCATGTCGAAATGACGCCCGCCAGGTGCACAACAGGGCCTTCCCGCCCTGTTGACCCGCCAGTGCCAAGTGTGATCATCGACGCTGCGGCCGAGGCGAGCCCCTCGCGGGTTTCCACACGCCCGTCGTGCAGCGCGGAGCCTTCGATTACGTCCGCCACAGAGCGCGCGCGCCCATCGGCGGTGAATTTGTTGAGGATGAGGCCAACCGCCAATCCGCCACAGATCGGAATGACCAAAATGACATACCACGGCAGGGTTTCGGCAAAGGAATGGATCAAACGGACGTTGTCCGTGCCGTAAAGCGTTTCCTGCAACCAGTTCACGCCCATTCGAAAAAAGAGCGCGGCAAAGCCAGCGGCGGTTCCAACAATCAGCGCGATGAACCAGAACTGGATGCGACCGGGGCCGCGGTGACGCAGCACGCGCCAACCCTCCCGACAGGCTGAGACAACCTCGTCGAGCTGACTTCCGATTCTCGATTTGCGGGGGGCATCCATATCGGCATCCCGCCCCGAGCGACCCAAAACCCGCGCATCAAACCCGGCTCGGGCGGGGAGATACGTGCCGACGCATCCCTCGATAGCGCCGGTGGTTCTGTCCTAGGCGAGGTGGCGCGGCGGCGAAAGGTTCAAATCACGACAAACTGCCTTATGTTGTGAAGTGTGATCAAGACGGGCGTGGCAATTTGGGGTTTTCGCGTGCAAAGCCTGTCACCATCCCGTGACACATCTGTCAGACCCCTTGCGCGAACCGGCTCGGAGGCACAGGTTCGGGGCCTCAAAGCCAAGGAGTTTCGACATGAGCATGGAGCGGTTTACGTTCAAAGGGCACGACGGCCACGCGCTAGCGGCACGTTTGGATATGCCGGATGGCCCGCATCTGGCCACGGCGCTGTTCGCTCATTGTTTCACCTGCGGCAAAGACATTACCGCGGCCCGGCGGATTGCAGGCCGGTTGGCGGCGATGGGAATTGCCGTTTTGCGGTTTGATTTCACCGGTCTTGGACATTCGGAGGGCGAATTCGCGAATACGACCTTCACCTCAAATGTGCAGGATCTTGTGCGCGCGGCTGAGCATCTGGGCGAACGCGGCATGGCGCCGACGCTGCTTATCGGGCATTCCCTCGGCGGTGCTGCGGTTTTGAAAGCGGTCGCCGACATCCCTTCGATCAAGGCGGTGGTCACCATAGGCGCGCCGTTTGATCCCGGACATGTGACGCATAATTTCGGTGATGCGTTGGATGAGATTGCTGACAAGGGCCAAGCCAGCGTGTCGCTTGCCGGGCGTCCCTTCACCATCGGCAAAGGCTTTGTCGAGGATGTTTCCGGGGCGGCGCTTGCCCCGGCCATCGCAGGATTGGGGCGTGCGCTCCTTGTGATGCACGCGCCGCGCGATGCGACCGTTGGCGTGGAGAACGCAACGAACATTTTTGTGGCAGCGAAACACCCGAAAAGCTTTGTCACACTTGATGATGCAGATCATTTGGTGTCGCGCCCAGCAGACGCGGAATATGCCGCCGACGTCATCGCTGCGTGGGCCGGGCGTTACCTTGATCTCAAGCCGCCTGCCCCGCCGCCCGGTGCGCCGGAGGGGATTGTGCGCGTTTCGGAAGCGGATGCCGCCGGGTTCCTGCAGGACGTGAACGCCGGGCCAAAGCATCACACTTGGGCCGACGAGCCCGAAGCTTATGGCGGCACCAACCGGGGCATGTCGCCTTATGGGTTTCTGTCCGCGGGTCTTGGTGCCTGCACGTCGATGACCATACGGATGTATGCCCGGCGAAAAGGCTGGCCGCTGGATCACGTGTCGGTGGATGTCAGCCACAACAAGGTGCATGCGCAGGATGCGGGGGATGTATCGGCGGGCAAGATCGACAGTTTCCGCCGGGAAATCCATCTTGAAGGGAATCTGGACGCCGCGCAGCGTCAACGGCTGTTGGAGAGTGCGGACAAATGCCCGGTGCACCGCACACTGGACCGTGAATCGAAGGTTGAAACGGTTTTGGTTTAAGCGGCCCTTAAAAATCACGGGACGCAACGTTTCGCGCGTTGCGTCGCAATCAATATTTGACCAAATGGTCAATGTTGATTATTTGGCCGCCTCATGCGACGGTTCTCGCATCGCTTCAAAAGGCTGCCGCCCATGTCTGCCACATCCCCTCGCCCCGACAAAACCGTCGTGACGCATCTTCCGAACCCGCATGAGCCGCGCAATCCCGGCACGGCGCTGGATTTGGATCGGATTGCTTCGGTTCAAGCCAATACGTCCGCGATCGAGCGGCGCGCGGCGACGCTTCCGGGGCGCAGATCGGTTAAGAAAGACTATCAGGCGGCGTGGCTTTTGCGAGCCATCACGATGATCGACCTGACGACGCTTTCGGGTGACGACACTGTGGGGCGCGTGCGTCGGCTTTGCGCCAAGGCCGCAAACCCGGTTCGAAAAGAGATGCTGGATGCGCTTGGCATGGACCCGATCACAACCGGCGCGGTCTGTGTTTACCACGATATGATCGAAACAGCTGTCGAAGCACTTGAGGGCACGGGCATCCCCGTCGCGGCCGTTTCAACCGGATTTCCCGCTGGGCTTTCACCGTTCCACCTGCGGGTGGCTGAGATTGAGGAAAGCGTCAAAGCGGGCGCAAAAGAAATCGACATCGTCATTTCGCGCCGCCACGTCCTGACCCAGAACTGGCAGGCGCTTTATGATGAAATGAAGACGTTTCGCGCAGCTTGTGGCGATGCCCATGTTAAAGCGATATTGGCAACCGGCGAGCTCGGCACGCTCAGGAACGTCGCGCGGGCCAGTTGGGTTTGCATGATGGCGGGCGCTGATTTCATCAAAACCTCTACCGGGAAGGAAAGTGTCAACGCGACCTTGCCCGTTTCTTTGGTGATGATCCGGGCGATCCGCGCCTATCATGAGGCCACGGGTTTTCGCGTCGGTTACAAGCCTGCGGGCGGAATTTCCAAAGCCAAGGACGCCGTAACCTATCTGACGCTGATCAAGGACGAGCTTGGCGACAGATGGCTCAGGCCCGATCTGTTCCGGTTCGGAGCCTCTTCGCTTTTGGGCGATATCGAGCGGCAATTGGAACATCATCTGACCGGGCGCTATTCAGCCGGTTATCGTCATCCGATTGGGTAAATCATGCTAGAACTTCGTCCGAGTTGTGAATGTTGCGACCGCGATCTGCCGCCCGAGAGCAATGCGGCGATGATTTGCACGTTTGAATGCACGTTTTGCGCGTCTTGCGTTGAAACGAAGCTGAACGGTGTCTGCCCCAATTGCGGCGGTAACTTTGTTCCGCGCCCGATCCGACCCGGCGACAAACTGAGCAAATTTCCTGCTGCTGTGAAACGAACCTATAACCCTGAGGGCTGTGCGACATGAATGTGCGCGAAATCTTTGACACGATGGACTATGGCCCGGCCCCGGAAGCGGACGGCGAGGTTCAGGATTGGCTCGACGGGCACAACCGCCGGTTTGGCCATATGATTGGCGGCGCCTGGACGAAACCAGCAAAACCATTTGCCACAAAAAACCCGGCGACAGGCAAGGAACTGGCGAAGATCAGTCAAGCCACAAAGAAAGACGTCGATTCTGCTGTGGCGGCGGCGCGCAAAGCTCAGAAAAACTGGGCCAAGGACAGCAAGGCGCGCGCGCGTGTGCTTTATGCTTTGGCGCGTCTCGTTCAAAAGCAATCCCGTCTGTTTGCGGTGCTTGAAACGCTGGACAACGGCAAGCCGATCCGGGAGAGCCGCGACATAGATATCCCACTTGTTGCGCGCCATTTCTATTATCACGCGGGCATGGCGCAGCTTATGGATGATGAGTTGCCCGGGCGCGAAGCGCTTGGGGTTTGCGGGCAGATCATTCCTTGGAATTTCCCGTTGCTGATGCTGGCCTGGAAAGTCGCGCCAGCCCTTGCGATGGGCAATACGGTGGTTTTGAAGCCTGCGGAATACACCTCTTTGACAGCACTCCTATTTGCCGATCTCGCGCAGGAGGCCGGCGTTCCCGCTGGTGTTTTGAACATCGTCACCGGCGACGGCGCGGTCGGCGAAATGATCGTGAACCACGCGAATATCGACAAGATCGCGTTTACGGGGTCGACATCGGTAGGGCGGAAAATTCGTGAAGCGACAGCGGGTTCGGGCAAAAAGCTCACGTTGGAGCTGGGCGGAAAATCCCCCTATATCGTGTTTGATGATGCCGACATCGACAGCGCAATCGAAGGTCTGGTCGACGCGATTTGGTTCAATCAGGGTCAGGTGTGTTGTGCGGGCTCGCGGCTTTTGGTTCAGGAAGGCATCGCAGAGGATTTCTATGGCCGGCTGAAAGCGCGAATGGACAAGCTGCGCATTGGCGATCCGCTTGATAAGTGCATTGATGTGGGCGCGGTTGTGGATCCGTCGCAGTTGCAGACGATCACAGAATTGGTCGGGGCGAGCGGCGGCGACGTCTATCACGCTAAAACAGATGTCCCGAAAAATGGGTGTTTCTATCCGCCGACGCTGATCACCGGTCTGTCGACAGCGGACAGGTTGATGCAGGAAGAAATTTTCGGCCCCGTACTTGTCGGAATGACCTTCCGCACGCCTGCGGAAGCCGTCGAACTGGCCAACAACACCCGCTATGGGCTGGCGGCAACGCTTTGGAGTGAAAACGTTAATCTTACGCTCGATATCGCGCCAAAGCTGGCCGCAGGTGTTGTTTGGGTGAATGCCACAAACCTCTTTGATGCAGCGGCCGGATTTGGTGGTGTGCGCGAAAGCGGGTTTGGCCGTGAAGGCGGCTGGGAAGGATTGCTTGCCTATACCAAGCCAACGGAGCGCACGAAAAGGATCGCGCGCGTTCCGGCAGAACCCGCGCCGAAAGCGGCTAAAACGACCGAGATGGATCGGACCTCAAAGCTCTACATCGGTGGCAAACAGGCGCGCCCTGATGGCGGGTATAGCCAAGCGATCTGGTCCCCTAAGGGCACACTTCTTGGCCACGCAAGCCATGCCAATCGCAAAGACCTTCGCAACGCGGTTGAGGCGATGAATGCCGCGAAAGGCTGGAGCAAAACGACCGGGCATCTGAGGGCGCAGATCCTTTATTATCTTGGCGAGAACCTTTCCGCACGGGCGGATGAATTTGCCAGCCGTATCAACGAGATGACGGGGAAGCGTCAGGGGCGTCGCGAAGTCGAAGCGTCCATTGACCGGCTGTTCACTTGGGCCGCTTGGGCCGATAAATTCGATGGCCGCGCCAAGGGCGTTCCAATGCGTGGCATTGCCCTTGCGATGAACGAAGCAGTCGGGAAAGTCGGCGCGTTTGCACCTGATGACGCCCCGCTTCTTGGGCTGGTTTCGATTGTTGCGCCCGCGATGGCAATGGGGAACCGCGTGACAATTGTCGCGTCCGAACCCTACCCGCTTGCCGCGGCGGATTTCTATCAGGTTTTAGAGACGTCGGACGTGCCCGCGGGCGTTGTGAATATCCTGACGGGACGGCACGAGGAATTGGCCGCCCAGATGGGGGGTCACATGGATCTGGACGCGGTGTGGAGTTTTTCATCGTCGGATTTGTCCGGAACGATTGAGCGCGAGGCAGCGGGAAACCTCAAGCGCACGTGGGTCAACAATGGCCGGGACCGAGACTGGTCAACCGCCCATTCCGCTGCATTCCTGGGTGCCGCAACCGAAGTGAAAACGGTTTGGGTGCCCTACGGCGAGTGAGGCGTTAGTCGAACCAGCCTTTTGCCTTGGCAAACCAACCTTCCGATTGCTCGGAGGCGGTCTCAACGGCTTCGGACGCACGTTCCGCGAGCGTGGGCTCCGGTGCGGAAGTTCCGGTGATGCCATCAAGCATGCCGAATGCGCCGAGCACTGCGATCCCAATGGCCACGATTATCGCGCCGCGCACAACGTTATTGGTCCCCCAGAGATAGCCGAACGTGTAGCCGGTGATGCCTTGTTTGGTGCTGAAAGTCGCCCCGGATTCGGACAAAAACCAAATCACGACGAATCCCCAGATTACCGGCAGTGCAAGCAGCACATAGCCCCACCAAAAGCCCGAATAGACAAGATAGGCGGCCATTGCGAAATAGATCAGAAGGAAAACGAGCCGCGCGCGCAGACGCGTTGGCATCCCTTCCCAATAGCCTCTCGGGTTTTCGTTCAGCTTTGGTAACATCAGAGCGCGCCTTGATTATGTTGGGTCATGGTAAACCTAGCGCGGCGGGCATGTCGTTCAAATTTAGACGAAAAAACGAAAAACGCGCCCGGACTGTCACCCGGGCGCGCTAAAAAAATTGCGTTCAAAGCGATTAGTTCAGTTCTTTGGCTTCAACCGCTTTGGTGTCCACAGTGTCGCCATTGGCGATCGCTATCCGGCGCGGTTTCAGCGCTTCGGGCACTTCGCGGGTGAGGTCGATGTTCAGCATACCGTTTTGGTGGCTCGCGCCGCTGACACGAACGTGGTCGGCAAGCGTGAAGCGCCGCTCAAACGCGCGGGTGGCGATGCCGCGGTGGAGATACGTGCGTTCATCGTCGTCTTGCGCCTTGTTCGCGGTCACGATCAACGCATTTTCTCTCACCTCGACGGCAAGGTCTTCTTCGCTGAAGCCAGCAACAGCAACAGAGATGCGCCAGGCATCATCAGCCGTTTTCTCAATGTTATAAGGGGGATAGGATGTTCCGGTGTTTGTGTCGGTCAAGACGCGATCCATAAGATCAGCGATTTGGTCAAATCCGACGGTTGCACGGTAAAGCGGTGCAAAATCAAAAGTTCGCATGGGTAATCCTCCTTTGAGCGATACCTTCAATGCCTCCCCATAATCGGGCAAGGCGGTGTAAGTGCAGACCCAGAATTGGCCTCTGCATGCATTACGTAGGAAGCGCGAAATGCGGGTTCAAGACCCTATGATCCAGATGGTTTTTCCAGCGCCGCGATCAAAGGTTCGAGGCGACGGGCGATGTTGGACGCCTGCCCCACAGGTTGCTCTAAGAGCTTGAATCGGCTCGATATAACAGCGACGATCGACAATCCGTCCTCGCCTTTGCGCAAGAGTGGTGCGCCGCTTTCGCCCCCGACCACTTTGCAGCCCAAGGTAACGAGGCCGCGCAGGCCCAGAATAACCTCGCATTTGCGCTGACGTGGGCGTGGTCCGTCGGGATAGCGCCAACTGACAAGAAACAATTCTTCGCCCAACTCCGCTTCTTCACTGATAGGCAGCGGGGTTGCGATGTCGGACGAGACCGGCTCGTCCAGCTGCACGACAGCAAAATCAAACCGCAACCGCCAGCCGTAGGGCATACGACCGCCATAGAACGGATGTACTGCCGATTTGGTCACGGCATAAACGGGGCCGGAAAGCCCAACTCCGGGTCGAAATACAAGCGTTTCCGGGGAGTTCTCTTCGTCTTCGCCGGTGACATAGCGGCTGACACAATGAGCCGCCGTCAGGACCACATCAGGCGCCACGAGCGTGCCTGAACAACTCGAACCACTGGAATACTCCAGACGGCCAATTGCGGAGACTTCATTGGCGTTTGCAATGGCACCCTGCACCATCAGAATTCCGCTCGCGATGAGGCAAAGCATTCTCATATCAAACACCGTGGCTCAATTTTACAAGCCTCGTCAAGCGTTTAGGGTCGGAGAAATTTGGCGCCGCCCGATCCCGAGGACCGTTTGCGATTGACGCTTAGTGTGCGAGCGCCGGTGCTTGAACTGATGACGCCATCGCCCGAAGCAAGAAGTGCTTTGAGGTCGTCCAGCGGTTTTTCCAGGTTCGTGCCAAGCGACACTTTGCGGCCCTGCACAATGGCTTTTGCGGAGACGACCGAGACGATTTGAGGTTCGCCGTCGATCTCTGCAAAAATCGGTGCGCCGGAAGAGCCAAAGTCGACTTCACAAGACAGCACCAGCGCGCCTTTTTGACGGGCCAGAACATGACAGACTTCTTGCAACGAAAGCGTGTCCGAGCGGTCGTGGGCATAGGACACAACGCCAACCTTCGAACCCTTCTGTGGCCGTTTGGACGTTTTGAATGGCTGGACATTCGCGAGCCTGATGTCGCTGGAAAGCTCCAGAAGCGCGAGGTCGTAGGTCACACGGATTTGGCCCGTAGTTCCGGTATAGACGTATTCGGGATGGGTCACTGCGCGGCGCACTTTACGGTAGGCAGACGCATGTCCGTTTCGCCAGCCGGCAAGAAAATTAATCGATGTCGGGTCGACTTTTTCGCCCGAATGCTGGTCATAAAGGCAATGCGCGGCAGTCAGAACGAGCCGTGGAGAGATCAGAGCCCCGGTGCACATGCCGCCGCGCCCGATATCGAGTCGCCCAACGCCTTCCCAGCCCTGAGCCTCGTAGGCGGTCATCAATTGCGTCAAACCGGTTTCGCCATGATTGTCGGCCTTTGCTGGCAAAGCCAACAAAACAACACCTATCAACGCGCAAATGAATTGACGCATACCGCTCCTCCGTTCCTTCAGGATCGGGATAATCGCGTTATGGGACAAGATTAAGGCGCTTGATAGGCCTATCGAAGATTTGGAACCGTTGCTTCAACGCCGCGCTCTGAGGCCTCAAAGGCGGGCGGTTGCGGCCCGCCGGTCGCCCAATCGAGCAGTTCCACAGTGTGAACAATGGGTATTTCTGTCCCGGACCCGATTTGCATCATGCAGCCGATATTGCCTGCTGCAATGATATCGGGCGCTTTTGCTTCCAGCGTTTTCACCTTGCGCGCCTTTAATTCCTTGGAAATTTCGGGCTGCATCAAGTTGTAGGTGCCCGCAGAGCCACAACAAAGGTGGCTGTCGGCGGGTTCAACAACCTCATAGCCAACGCGTTTAAGCAGGTCCTTGGGATAGGTTTTGATCTGCTGGCCGTGTTGCAGCGAACAGGCCGCGTGATAAGCAACGCGCATGTCCGGCGCGACATTCTCCGGCAGATCAAGTTTCATCAGCACCTCGCTGATGTCCATGGCCAGTTCGCTGATCCGTGCGGCGTTGCTTGCCAGAGCATCGTTTCGGAACATGTGGCCGTAATCTTTGACGGTCGTTCCACAGCCGCTGGTGTTGATGACAATCGCGTCGAGCGGTTCTTTTTCGTCTTCGGCCATCCACGCCTTGATGTTCTTGGCGGCGGCTGCGTGGCTTTCGTCTTCCTTGCCCATGTGATGCACAAGTGCGCCGCAACATGCCATGCCGTCTGCAATCACCACTTCGCAGCCAAAACGGCGCAGAATGCGGATTGTGGCATCGTTGATGTCCGTGTTCAGAGCGCGCTGCGCGCAACCTGTCATCAGTGCAACGCGAAGGCGCTTTTTCGTTTTTGGTTCAAAGGTTTGAGGGTCGTCGTTTCGGCTGACCGGAGGGATGTTTTTCGGGGCCATTTCGAGCATGGCTTTCAGCCGGGCATCGGGCACAAGAAACGCAAACGGGCGGCCGATTTTGGCCCCGAGAAGAGCAATCCGAAACCGCGTTGGATAGGGCAGGATTTGCGCGAGTGTCCAACGCAGAACGCGTTCAAAAAGCGGACGTTTATAGGTTTTTTCGATGTGCGCACGGGCGTGGTCGACAAGGTGCATATAATGCACGCCCGATGGGCAGGTCGACATGCAGGCAAGACACGACAGACAACGGTCAATGTGTTTGACGGTCTTGGCATCGGCCGGTCGGTCGTTTTCCAGCATGTCCTTGATCAGGTAAATCCGGCCACGCGGGCTGTCCAGTTCATCGCCCAAAACCTGATAGGTTGGGCAAGTTGCCGTACAGAACCCGCAATGGACGCAGGAGCGCAGGATCTCATTTGAGCGCTCGATTGCCGGGATTTTCAGCTGGTCTTCGGTGAAATTGGTTTGCATGTCAGCGTGTTGCCATTGCGAATTGAAGGAAAAGGAAATGCACCGCGAATGCGATTGCGAGCGCCAATGTCATGCGGCTCCAGACGGTCATTTCGGGGCGCCAGATCAGCGCGGGCAAAAGCGTAAGGCCAGCGACGATAGCACCGGTGAAGAACGGTGTCAGAAAGCGCAGATCACCGGGCAAGATAGGCACGAGAAAGAGCCACCCTGCCCCGCCTGCGATGGCGGCCGCAGCAAGCGTCCAATGGCGCGCGCCCCAGCCGATGACAATCGCGGCGAGACAGGGAACGATGACGAAGGCGACCCCAATCCCGTTCATGACCCCATAAGCCCCGGATTTAGTATGCGGCGTGGATCAAACTGCGTCCTCAGCCCTTCGGCAAG
>CALLWO010000033.1 GCA_938016355.1 uncultured Boseongicola sp.
GCAGCCGGGTCGGGCAAAACAACGACCGCGTGCAATCTGATTGCCGGTTTTGGCCGCCAGCCTGAGGCACGCGGCATGTTGTTTGACTTCGATCTGAGGCGTCCATCCATCGCCAAATTGTTCGGCGCGACGCCCACCGATAGCATCGTTGATGTGCTCGAAGAGAGGGTGCCGTTTAACGAGCAAGCGGTTCGGTTGCACGAAAACACGGCCATCTCGATGACGACCAAACCGATGCGTGATCCGTCGCAAGTTTTGGCAAGGCAGCGCACGGCCGAAATGATTGACGATATTCAGGCGATCTATCAGCCAAATATCATGTTGTTTGATCTGCCGCCGGTTCTGGTCAGCGACGAGACACGTGCGTTTTTGAAGTTGGTGGACGCCGTCATTATCGTGGCCGCCGCCGGAGCAACCACTGTGGCGCAGATCGATGAATGCGAGCGCGAAGTTTCAGAATACACCAACGTTGCCGGTGTTATCTTGAACAAGTGCCGTTTCATGGACGACGGCTACGGCTATTCCTACTAAAGCAAGGCCGGTTCGGGGTCTGACTTATGACCCTTTGATGAACGGGCGTCTGCCAACGGAAACGTAGGCGTCAAACCCTGCTGCCGCGGCGTCTTTTGCAGAATAAACATTGCGCAAGTCCGCCATTTTCGGCGTCCCCATCAAGTTGCCCAAACGTTCAAGATCTAGGGCTCGAAATTCGTTCCACTCGGTGAGAATGACAGTCAGGTCGGCGTCTTTTGCAGCCTCATAAACATCCTTTTCCCAGATCACGTTCGGGAGGAGTTTCTCCCCTTCATGGTGGCCTTGGGGATCGACGACATGGACTTTTGCGCCGCCACCGACAAGGGCCGGAATGATTGTGAGGGATGGCGCGTCACGCATGTCGTCCGTATTGGGTTTGAACGTTACGCCCAGCACCAGAATTTTCTTCCCGTTGAAGCTGCCTTCGCACAGGTCTTCGAGCTTTTCGATCATGCGGCGTTTGACGCTCTCGTTCACCGCGATCACCGCCTCGGTGATGGCCATGGGGCTGGCGAACTCCTGACCGATACGCGCAAGGGCCAACGTGTCCTTTGGAAAACAGGATCCGCCATAGCCGGGACCTGCGTGCAAAAATTTGTTGCCGATGCGCCCGTCAAGACCAATGCCTTTGGACACTTCTTTGACGTCCGCTCCGGTCTTTTCGCAAAGCGCTGCGATTTCGTTAATGAAGGTGATCTTCGTGGCGAGGAAGGCATTGGCGGCGTATTTTATCATTTCCGCGCTTTCCAGATCGGTGCGGACAATCGGGAAGTCACGCAGGAAAAGCGGACGGTAAATTTCGGCCATAACGTCGGCGGCGCGATCGGTTTCAACACCGACGACCACACGGTCGGGGCGGATAAAGTCTTCGATTGCAGCGCCTTCGCGCAGGAACTCGGGGTTCGAAGCCACGTCGAAATCCAGATCGGGATTGGCTTTCCGCACGACCTCGGCGACTTTTCTGTTTGTACCGACGGGAACCGTCGATTTGGTCACGATAACAATGTAGCCCTTGGCAGTGCGTGCGATTTCTTCAGCGGCGGCAAAGACGAAACTCAGATCAGCATGGCCGTAACCGCGTCGTGTCGGGGTGCCGACGCCGATAAACACAGCCTCCGCCCCATCAATCGCTTGTGCAAGATCGAGTGTGAATGAGAGGCGGCCCGCTTGGACGTTCTTGGCGAGCAATGAATCCAGACCGGGCTCGTAGATCGGCACTTTTCCTGCATTCAGCATGTCGATCTTGTTGCTGTCCTTGTCGACGCAAACGACGTCGTGGCCAAAGTCGGAAAAACAAACGCCGGAGACCAACCCGACATATCCAGTACCAATCATTGCAATACGCATATTCTTAACCAGTTCTCATTTCAGAATTTCGCTTTGAGGCCCGTCAAACGTTATAAAATTGACGATACCAAGACACAAATTTGGGAATCCCGTCCCAAATCATCGTTTCGCACTGATATCCCGTCAAAGCCTTTAACTGTGACGTATCGGACGCAGTCGCGAGCATGTCGCCGTCCTGAAGATCAAGGAAATTCTTCTTCGCTTCCACGCCCAAGGCTTTTTCAATCTCGTTTACGAAGTCGATTAGCGGATCGGAGTTTGATTTGCCGATGTTAACGACACGGAACGGGGCGGCGGGGCTGAGCGTGTCAAAGGATTTGATCGTGTCCTCTGCGCCGGGTGTGGCTTGGCGAATGCGGCCGAGCCGCCAGATTGCTTCGATCAGATCGTCGACATAGGTGAAGTCGCGCTGCATTTTGCCGTGGTTGTAGATGTCGATCGGCTCGTCGGCCAGCATCGCTTTGACGAACTTAAAAAGTGCCATGTCGGGGCGACCCCACGGACCGTAGACCGTGAAGAACCGGAACATAATCGTCGGAAGGTCGTACAAATGGGCATAAGAATGCGCCATCGCCTCGGTCGATTTCTTGGTCGCGGCATAGAAGGAAACTGGGTGATCGGCTTTGTCCGTTTCTGAATAGGGCAGATCGGGATTGGCGCCATAGACCGAGGAGGTCGAGGCCAGCAAAAGCTTTTCGGGCGGATGGGCGCGGGCGGCTTCCAAAAGCTCGAACGTGCCGGTGAGGTTTGAGTCAAAATAGGCGCGCGGGTTCTCGATGGAGTATCGCACACCAGCTTGCGCGGCCAAATGCACGATGTGGGCCGGTCTGTGTTCGGCCATTACGTACATTAAGACATTTGGTGTCTGTATCTCTTCGCGGACGCAGGTAAAGCCTTCATAACCTTCAAGAATTGAGTTGCGGGCTTCCTTAAGGTCTGGGTCATAGTAATCGTTGAAATCGTCAATCCCAACGACGTTCCAGCCTTCGTCCAGCCAGCGTTTCGCGGCGTGGAACCCGATGAATCCGGCCGATCCTGTGACGAGTGCAGTCTTCATGGCGCTGTTTCGGCCAGCATCCGCAGGTAAGCGCCGTATGCGTTTTTCCCAAGGGGAGCGGCGGCGGCCAATAGGTCTTCTTTTGTGATCCAGCCTTGTTCGAACGCGATCTCTTCGGGTGAGCCGGTTTGCAGGCCTTGGCGTTCTTCAAGCGTGCGCACAAAATTGCCGGCATCAAGAAGGGAGGCGTGGGTGCCCGTGTCGAGCCAGGCAAAACCGCGGCCCATCTTTTCGACTGTCAGACTGCCCTCGTCGAGGTAGGTTTCCAGAAGGGATGTGATTTCAAGTTCGCCACGATCCGATGGCTGGACTTTGGAGGCGCGCGCGGGGGCGGTGCCGTCGAGGAAATAGAGGCCGGTAACGGCGAAATTCGACGGTGGCGCGGCAGGTTTTTCGATGATCCTGGTGGCCTTGTCGCCTTCGAAACCAAGAACGCCATAGCGCTGGGGATCGGCGACACGATAGCCAAAGACAGTTCCGCCGGATGATTGAGCGTCCGCGCGTTCAAGGATTTTTGGCAACGCATGTCCAAAGAAGATGTTGTCGCCCAGAACCATCGCAGATGGGGCGCCATCGAGAAAGTCTTCCGCCAGCAAATAGGCCTGAGCCAACCCGTCCGGGGAGGGCTGTGTGATCCAGGTAAACGAAAGCCCCCAGCGCGCGCCGTCGCCCATAAGGCGTTGAAATTGCTCCTGATCTTCGGGCGTGGTGACCACTGCGATCTCGCGGATGCCCGCAAGCATCAGAACGCTGAGCGGGTAGTAGATCATCGGCTTGTCGTAGATCGGCAGCAGCTGTTTGGACACGCCCATCGTAATTGGGTAGAGCCGTGTGCCTGAGCCGCCGGCCAGGATAATGCCTTTGCGCTTCGTCATGCTGTTGAGAGCTCCTTCAAAACGGACGTTAGCCCAATGCGCCAATCTGGCTGTGAGACCCCGAAGTCATTGAAAAGATGTGCGCAATCCATGCGCGAATTCAAGGGGCGGGCCGCAGGCGTGGGGTAATCTGTTGTGGGGATGTCGACGATGTCGCATTGGATTTTTGATTGGTCAAATATCTCACGCGCGAAATCTGCCCAGCTGAGCGCGGGCGTTCCGGCAAAGTGATAGGTGCCGCCTGAGGCGCCGTTTGCCAGTTTTCGGGCCACTGCGAAGCACATTTCAGCGATATCTGCGGCAGGCGTGGGGCCGCCGATCTGGTCGGCCACGATGCGCAGTTCGTCGCGTTCGCGGCCAAGACGGAGCATCGTTTTCACGAAATTCGTCCCAAAGGCGCTAAACACCCACGAGGTGCGGACGATGGCATGGCGCGCGCCGCTTTGCCGAATAAGGTCTTCACCGATGCGTTTGCCGCGCCCGTATGCGCCAATTGGATTTGGAGGCATGTTGGGCGACCAAGGCGTGATGCCGCTTCCGTCAAATACGTAATCGGTGGACAGATGGACGAGCGGGATGGCGCGATCGGCGCAAACGTCGGCAAGTGCGCCGACGGATGCTCCGTTGATGCGGGTGGCGAGGTCTTCTTCGCTCTCGGCGCGATCCACGGCTGTGTAGGCGGCGGCGTTGATAATGGCGTTTGCGTCAAGCGTGCGCGCCGCCTTTGCCACAGTGTCAGGGGCGCTGAAATCTGCGCGATCGCGTCCAATCCGTGTGACCGAGACATCAGCGGGAGCGCGGCGCATCAGTTCGCTTGCCACCTGACCCGAGCCGCCAAAAACCGCGATCTTCACGAGTTTGTCCCAAGACGTTGCCCGACGCCCTGACGCGCAAGAAGCGGTCGCCACCAATCTTCGTTGGCGAGATACCAGTCCACGGTTTGCGTCAGCCCTTCTTTGAGAGTGACGGACGGCGACCAGCCAAGTTCGTTGCGAATGCGGCTTGGATCAATGGCGTAACGGCGATCATGGCCCGGGCGATCATCGACAAATTTGATCAATGCCGCGTGGGGCGCGTTGGCAGGGCGGCGGTCGTCCAGAACGGAGCAAATCATGCGAACGAGTTCGATGTTTTCCGCTTCGGCTTCGCCACCGATGTTGTAGCTTCGCCCATTTGCGCCTTTTGTCAGCACACAAAGCAATGCCTCGGCGTGATCTTCGACGAAAAGCCAGTCGCGGATGTTTTTTCCATCACCGTAAATCGGGATTTCTTGGCCAAAAAGGGCGTTCAGAATGACGACCGGCACAAGTTTCTCAGGAAAGTGGAAGGGCCCGTAATTGTTGGAACAATTGGAGAGAACAACCGGTAGCCCATAGGTTTCGTGCCATGCGCGCACCAAGTGATCTGATGCGGCCTTTGACGCGGAATAGGGGCTGCGCGGATCATAGGGTGTGTCTTCGGTAAATTTACCTGTGTCGCCTAGCGTTCCGAACACTTCGTCGGTGGAGATATGGTGAAACCGGAACTGTTCGGGACGGTCATGTTCGACCCAATAGGCGCGCGCGACGTCCAGAATGGTGTAGGTGCCGGTTATGTTGGTTTCGATGAATGCGGATGGCCCGTCAATAGAGCGGTCCACATGGCTTTCGGCGGCCAGATGCATCACCGCGTCGGGTTTGTGGCGCGCAAACACGGCACTTAGGGCTGGGCGGTCCGTAATGCTGATCTGTTCGAAAACATAACCCGGGGCGTTTGTAACGCTGGCGACATTGGCGAGGTTCGCCGCATAGGTCAGGCAATCAACGTTGATGACCTCGTGCCCGGCGCGGATAGCCTGTCGAACAACTGCAGAACCGATAAAGCCTGCACCACCTGTAACCAGTATCTTCACGTAACCTCCCCCTGAAATGGGGTCTCAAACTCATCAAAGGCAATCGCCGTTTCGTCCTTCTGAGACAGAACGGGTGCGCTTTGCAATCCCCAATCAATGCCACAGGATTCCCAGTGCACCGAGCCGTCGGCGTCCGAAGAGTAGAAGTCGGAGCATTTGTAGACAATCTCGGTCATCGGTTCGCGGGTGACAAAGCCATGCAAAAACCCCGCCGGGATGAACAGCTGCAATCCGTTGTCAAAACTAAGTTCAACAGCGACGTGTTGACCGTAAGTTGGAGACCCTTTGCGTGCATCGACGGCGACGTCGAGAAGGCGACCGCGACCGCAGCGCACAAGTTTGGCCTGTGCATGAGGCGGGGCTTGATAATGGAGACCGCGAAGGGTGCCTGCGTCCGTCGACATCGAATGATTGTCTTGCACAAATGCGACATCGAGGCCCGCGTCGGCCATGCGATTGGCATTCCAGCTTTCACAAAAGAAACCTCGATCATCGCCAAAGCGATTTGGTTCTAAAATCATGACGCCGGGAATTTTGGTTTCTTCAACGCGCAACGGAGCAGGCCTTTTTTGGTTGATGATGTGTTAACAGCCGAAGCCTTAACCGTCACCTAACGCGACCGTTTTTTCTCATGGTGTTGCGGTTTTTCTAAGGCGATCGGTGTCGCGTGATTTTCAGGTCCGTTCGCGGCCAGTGGCGGACGTCATTGCTCACATTTCGTAGCATCGCTAAACAGAGTTGGAACGTGCAAGGATTGAGCCTTGCGATGCATTTTGGGGTGGGGCAGCGGTGAATACTCGGTTCGTGGTGATTGGCAGGATACTGAGTCTATGGGCGATGGTGTCACTTTTGGCGTTTGGGGCGGCCAATGCCCAGGCGACGACCGAAAACGTCGATCAGGCCAACGAGATCGTCGAACGCGCCCAAAACACACTTGCAATTTTGCAGCCACTTTTGGATGCCGAGCGCGATCTTGAGCAACAGATTGATGTATTGAGTGGCGATGAAGACCCCGAAGAGGGAAGTGCGCAGGCCGAGGAGTTGGCGCTTTTGCAAGGAGAGCTTGAAAACACCCGCGATCAGATTTCGCT
>CALLWO010000034.1 GCA_938016355.1 uncultured Boseongicola sp.
TGCGCGGCCACCGCGCCCGCGCGCTTGGCATCACCGGGGCCGCTCTTGCCGTCATCATCGGCGCGCTCAGCCTGATCCCCGTCCCGCTGACCACGCTCACCGAAGGCGTCGTAAGCTCGGGGCCGGAAACCCAGATCGTCACCGAAACCGACGGTTTCGTCGCCACCACATTCGCGCAAACCGACCGCGCAACCGATGCCGCGATTCCCGTTCTCACCATGTCGGATCCGTTTCTTGACGCTCGCGAAGCCACCCTTCGCACGGACCTTCGCGAGATTGAAAGCCGGCTCAGGAACGCTGCGATCAACGATCTGGCCGGGGCGCGGATTTTAGAGGAACAACGCGAACACGCACGCGCCGACCTTGCCCACGCTGTTGAGCGTCGCGAAAACCTTGAAGTTAGTGCACCCGGCACCGGAGACGTTGTTTTGCTGGCCAAAGACGACCTTCCGGGCCAGTTTCTGCGCAAAGGCACGCTGGTCGGATATGTCGTGGAACCTGCGCGTTTTGTCATCGACGTGGTTGTGCCCGAAGCCCGCGTCGATCTCTTGAACGCCGCTACGGATGCGATTGATATCCGTCTTGCCTCTGACCCGTCAACCGCGCTTACGGCTGAAATGCGCCGCGCCACACCTTCGGCAATCAGCACGTTGCCAAACTCGGCTTTATCGAGCCTTGCAGGGGGTCCGGTGGTGACCGACCCCGGCGATCCGGAGGCGCGCCGCACCCTGTCCCCGACGTTCCAGCTTCAGTTGGAACCGACCCAGCCGCTTGCGTCCTCTCTGATCGGTCAACGTGTCTTTGTCCGTTTCGATCACGGGTACGAACCGCTGGCGGGACAGATGTATCGCGCCTTGCGGCAATTGTTCCTGGCGCGCTTCAATGTCTGACGCGGCCCCCCTCCAAGCCCTGCCCTATTGGCACCATCCTTATCCGCAGATCACGCGGACGAACGATGCACGGCGCAAACCTGCAAAACCGATTGCGCGGGCTTTGTTTGCTCTTCAAACGCGAAAAATCGCCAGAAAAGCATCTGTGCCGGGGGCGCATTTGCGCGCCGGATCACCAGAAGTCGCCCTTGCCCTCGCCGCTTCGGCGCTTTTTCCTGATGGCGTCTCAAGGCAAGAATTGCGCGCTGCAGCCGCAATGATGCGCGGGGCAATCTTGAACCTGCCCGGCGCATCGAACCGTCAAAACGTGGTGCTTCTTGCGGCGCTGGCCAAGGCCATGGATCGCCCCGGCGTCCACCTCTGCGTTCCTTATGAAAGCGACATCGACCGCTTTGAGAAACCCTTGCAGAAAGCGGCGAAATCGCTCGACCTTTCCCTTGGGATCGTTCGGGCCGAGACACCTCTTGATGACCGGCATCAATCCTATCGCGCGGCCCTGACTTTGGCGTCCGCGCGCGAGCTTGCAAGCGACATGCTTCGCGATACTCAAACCAGTGGTACCGGGGCCTCCCCCCTCTCGATGAAGGTCAACCGCCTGCGACCCAAGACCGGGCGGCACCAGTTCCTGTTGCCGGGCTTAACGACGTTGATCCTCGCCGAAGCCGACATCATCCTTTTGGATCTGGCGCGCGCGCCTGTTGTTCTTGCCGGTCCGGCCGAGGCAATCGACACGCCCGACGCAATCCGCGAAGCCATTGGTTTGGCTGACATTCTTCAGGACGGTAATGATTATCAAATCGCCGATGACACCGTCGTGCTAACCAAAAATGGCACGGATCAAATTGCCTATGCCGCGCATCTTTACCCCAACCTCGCGCCACTTTCTGCCATGGGTCAGCGCTGCTTGCGCGATGCCATTGCAACACAGAAAAGCTTTGCTGAAGGCGTGCATTTTGCCGTCGAAAACGGAAGTGTTCAAAGACGCGAAGCGCCCGATCAAGCGCTGATCGCGTTCGACGAGGCGCGCCCTTTCATCGAAATCGCCCACGATCTTGACCCGCAACCGCGACAGGTTCCAGTGGCGCGCGCAAGCTTGCAACGGCTTTTCTCGCGCTATCAATCCGTCGCCGGGGTCGGCGTGGCGTTCGAACAGGCGCGCCGCGAAATGGCCGCGCTTTATGGGGCCTCACACCTTAAAACGATCCATCGACGCGCCGTCCCTAAACCCCGCCATGTGCGTGTGGAAACTGACGCAAAAATTGTGGCAATCGTTAAACGCAAAGCCGCCAAGGGGCCGGTTCATGTCTTCCTGCCCGAAGACCCCGACGCGCGCGCGTCCGTGCAAAGCGCGATTGAGGACGCAGACATTCCAAACCTTCACCTCCACGCGGCGGACGCACCGCCGGAACAGATAGAAACCGCGCCCGGAACCGTCATCTTCCTGACTGCAGCCGGCCCCCGCCGCGCGGATTTGCGGTGGTTCGAAGCGCTCTCAAGCCAGCCGCCCCGGCGCGCCCTGCGCATCATCGACACCCGCCGCGCGCCTTACACGGACTGGCCGCGCCCGCTTCGCCGTGGGGTCGAGGCGCTGCCAACACCATGGCTGCGCAACGTCGCTTGCGATATGATCCAGCGCAGTATTCTGCACCTTCAAAACCGCGCAACCACGCGCATCCGCCAAGACCTTTTCGATTACGATCAACGACTTGACACAATGCTTAGCTTTGCAGGGGAAGCCGAATGACCCATTTGAGAACCAAACTCCTGATCGCCAGCGTCGCGACCCTTGCGGCCACTTCCGGCCACGCCCAATCGGCCAATGAAGCCTTTGACTGCGTCATCAAGCCTCGCGAAATCGTCCAACTTGGCAGCGCCACCGAAGGCGTTTTGATCGCGCGCGACGTCGAACGCGGCGCGATTGTGAAGGCCGGGCAAGTCGTCGCTCGGCTTGAGGACACAAGCCAGAAACTGGCGGTGGGTCTGGCCAAACTGAGCGCCGAGCGGGATGTGGAAATCAGTTCGCGCAAAGCCGCCGCCGCGTTCCGTGAAGCCGAGCTTGCCCGCATTTCCGACCTCGCCAGCCGAAACCTGACGCCGCAGATCGAAGCCGAACGCGCGGCACTGGAATTGGAGCTTGCCCGCTTCGCCGTGGAAGCCGCCGTCAAGGATCGCGCGGTCGCAAAAGTCGAGCTGGATCTGACCGAAGCCGCGCTTGACCGCCGCACAATCAAAAGCTCGGTCGAAGGGGTGGTGATCGAAACCAACGCCGCACCGGGCGATTACGTCACCGCGCAAACCACGATCCTGACGCTGGCAAAGCTGGATGTTCTGAACGTCGAAGTGTTCCTCCCCACCGCGCTTTTCGGGCTTCCCGTTGAAGGCGCGATGGCCACCGTGACCCCAGAAGACCCCATCGGAGGCGCGTATGAAGCCACGATCGAGACCGTGGATCGCGTGTTTGACGCCGCCAGTGGCACCTTTGGTGTGCGCCTGACGCTGGAAAACGACGGCTATGCGCTTCCCGCCGGATTGCGGTGTCGGGTGTCGTTCGCACCGGGCTAAAAGTGCGGAAATTCCCAAACGATTCTCGGGGATTATCCAATAATACGAGAAGGACTTGTCGTCAGAACCGTTCTGGCCGCGTCACGGATCAAGGGCCATATTAGACCCTTGTTCAGTTGCCGGAGATGTCATGTCAGCGCGTTATTTCGCACCCACCGGGGGGCACCCGGGTCAAGACCAGCTTTTGACCGACCGCGCGGTGTTTACCGACGCTTATGCCGTGATTCCGCGGGGAACGATGCGCGATATCGTGACCTCGAATCTGCCATTTTGGGACAAAACACGCGCCTGGGTCATTGCTCGCCCCTTAAGCGGGTTTGCCGAAACCTTTTCGCATTACATCACCGAAGTTGCCCCCGGCGGCGGCTCGGACCGGCCCGAAGACAACGCCGAGGCAGAAGCGGTTTTGTTCGTGGTCGATGGCACAGCGTCGCTTTCGGTGAACGGTGCGGATCATACGCTTGAGCCGGGCGGATTTGCATTCATCCCGCCGGGGTCGGACTGGTCGCTGAAGAACAACGGCGATGACATGTTGCGCTTTCACTGGATCCGCAAAGCCTATCAGGCCGTGAGCGGCATTGACGCGCCTGAGGTGGTGATCTCGTCAGACGCCGCTGTCGCGCCAACCGAAATGCCGGGCACGGACGGCAAATGGGCGACGACGCGCTTTGTCGACCCTCAGGATATGCGCCATGATATGGCCGTCACCATCGTGACGTTTGAACCCGGCGCGGTGATCCCGTTTCTGGAAACTCACGTCATGGAACACGGGCTCTATGTCCTTGAAGGAAAAGCGGTTTACCGACTGAATCAGGATTGGGTCGAGGTCGAAGCAGGCGATTACATGTGGCTGCGCGCCTTTTGCCCGCAAGCCTGCTACGCCGGTGGCCCCGGACAATTCCGCTATCTTCTTTACAAGGACGTCAACCGGCACATGCCGTTGAACCGGTTCTAAGCGGGCACCAAATCCATCAGCTCTTTCCAACGGTGGCACGACACTTCGTGCCCCTTGGCGGCTTTCTCCAACTGCGGCTCTTTTGATTTGCAGATGTCGATGGCGTGCGGACAGCGCGTGTGGAATTTGCATCCCGTCGGCTGGTTCGTGGGCGATGGGATTTCGCCTTCGAGCTTCTGCGCCTTGCCACGATCATCGGGGTCAAGCGACGGAATCGCCGAAAAAAGCGCCTTGGTATAAGGGTGCTTGGGTGAGTTGAACAAATCCCGTGTCGGGGCCGTTTCAACCAGACGCCCCAGATACATCACCGCAACATGATCACAGGTATGCGCAACAACGCTCAGATCATGGCTGATGAACATGAATGTCAGACCCATTTCCGCTTGGATCTGTTTCAAAAGGTTCAGAACATCGGCCTGAATGGACACATCCAACGCGGCCACGCTTTCATCCGCGACAATGAATTTCGGGGCCGAAACAAGCGCCCGCGCGATGGAAATCCGCTGGCGCTGACCACCGGAAAAGGCATGTGGAAAGCGGCGAAGGTGCTCAAGATTCAACCGGCATTTGGCGGCAATCTCGCGCACACGCTCATCGGTTTCCGTCCGGTTTTTGGTAAGCCCCATCACTTCAAGCGGTTCGGCAATAATATCGCGCACCGTCATGCGAGGTGACAGCGCCGCATAAGGATCCTGAAAGATCAACTGCGCGCGTTTGCGATAGTCCTTCAGATCCTCTTTTCCAATGGTTTCAAGGTCGTATGCGACCTCCCCATCCGAATAATGCGCCCCTCCCCCGGTGATCGGCACGGCTTTCAAAAGCGCACGACCAAGCGTGGTTTTGCCCGACCCGCTTTCCCCGACAAGCCCGAAAAACGATCCTTTCTCGATCTCGATTGATACGTTGTCGACAGCTTTCAGAACCTGCTTGTTGAAGATCGAACTGCCGATCTGAAATCCAACGGAAAGGCCCTTGGCTTTGATCAGGATATCGTCGCTCATGCCGCGCCCTCCGAATAGATGTGACAGGCCACCTTGTGCGTGTCATCGACGTTCACGTCGCGCGGCATTTTTGACATGCACTGACTGCCCACAACTTGCGAACAGCGCGTGTTAAAGACGCATCCTGGCGGCCGTTCCAAAGGTGATGGAATGTCGCCCGGCACCGGCTCCAGCGGTGAATCCAGATCGTCGAGCTTCGGCAGCGCGTTCAAAAGCCCCTGCGTATAAGGATGCTTGGGGTTGCGGATTACCTCGCGCACCGGCCCCTCTTCGATCATCCGGCCCAGATACATCACGTTCACCTTGTCGGCCGTCTGCGCCACAACGCCCAGATCATGGGTGATGAAAATGATGCCCATGTGAAACTCGTCCACAAGGTCTTTCATCAGATCAATCACCTGCGCCTGAATGGTCACATCAAGCGCCGTCGTCGGCTCGTCTGCGATCAAAAGGTTGGGCCGCGTGGACAACGCCATGGCGATCATCGCGCGCTGGCGCATGCCGCCGGACAATTCAAACGCATATTGCGCGAACCGGCTTGAAGCGTCCGAAATCCCGACACGGTCGAGCATTTCAATCGACACTTCCTTGGCGCGCGCCTTGTTCATATCCGAATGGAGCAAAAGCTGTTCGACCATCTGCTTGCCGATGGAAATCGCCGGCGCGAAGCTGGCCATCGGTTCCTGAAAGATCATCGAAACCGCCCCACCGCGCACCACGTTCAACTGGCGTGGCGTTTTCAGCGACAAGACATCAACGGGCCCATCTTCGGTGTGCAATGTGATCTTGGATTCCGGCGTGTAGACCGCATTCGAGGCATTCAGATGCATCAGCGCTTTTGCCGTGACCGACTTGCCCGACCCGCTTTCGCCCACAAGGCCCATCACCTCGCCCTTATCAAGGCTGAACGACACGTCATCGACCGCCGTGATCAACCCCTCATCGGTTTTGAATTTCAGCGTCAGGTTTTCAACTGTGATCAACGCGCTCATACGAGGGCCTTCCGGAAAATAATTTTGTCTTCACCATCACCGTAAAAGTCGCGCACATGCCCTTGCTGCTCGTAACCTTTGGCGGTGTAAAAGGCGCGGGCGGCGTCTTGTTCGGGGCGTTGGGTGGTCTCGATGATGATCACGCGCGCCCCAAGATCGGCCTCCATCCGGGCCAAAAGCGCACCACCATACCCCTGCCCTCGCGCGGCAGAATCGACGGCAATGGCGAGGACGTTCCACGTGCGATCGGTCATTTCTTCGGGCCGGGCAAATGCGAAACCTGCCACCTCATCGCTTGCCTCGGCCACAAGCCAGATGTCAGGTGCATCGCCAAGCGCGGGGGCCATCATCTCGGCCGTGTATTCAGCCGGAAACAGCCCGGCCCCCTCGGCGATTTGCCCTATGCGGGCACTGTCCACCGCTGCCGCGGCGCGCACACTCATTTCTTTGTATCCGAATAAGGATCAGCCGCATCGCGCAACCCGTCACCGACAAACACAAAGGCCATGACAAGCGCGATGAAGAAGACGACAGGGATGAAATACCACTGATAGTTCAGCATCACATCCGCGCTCGTCGCCTTTTGAAGCATCACGCCAAGCGACGACACCGGGTCTTTCAGACCAAGTCCGATGAACGACAAGGCGGTCTCTGAAAGCACCATGTAAGGGAACGAAATCACCAGATCGACGATGATATAAGAGGTAAAGCTCGGCAACAGATGGCGGCGGATCACATGCGAGGACGAGGCCCCGCAAAGCTGGGCCGCGAGCACGTATTCCTGATTGCGCTCGGTCAGCAAATGCGTGCGCACGCGGCGCGCAAGCGTCGGCCAGCCGATAAAGCCCAGAATGATCGATATATAGAAAAACCGCGCTTCGGCTGACATCTCGGGCGGCATGAACGCCGCCACTGCCATAAAGAGCGGAATAGCCGGCACCGTTCGCACCGCATCGGTGATCATCTGTAAAAGACCATCCAGCCACCCACCGTAATAGCCGGACACCCCTCCTATGATAAGTGCGAGCACAAAGGCGATAAAGACGCCGATGGTCCCAACCTGAAGCGACGTCCAGATCGCATGAAGCGTCCGGCTGAAAATATCCTGACCGTCTTCATCCGTGCCAAAGAGGTGGATCTTGCCCTCGTCCACGCCGAAAAGGTGGCGATCGCCGGGAATGAAACCAAAGAGTTTATAGTCGTCCCCTTTGACGAAGAACTCCACATAAAGCCGTTTGTCAGTGTTGATCGTCGTCACCCAACGAAAGTTTGTCGCCATGGAACGTTCGCGTTCCACCGCATAGATAAAGGGCCGCGCCGAACAGCCGTTATCGTCGCAAAATTGCGGGATCTGCGGCGCGCCGTTGGTGTAATCCTTGTCGCGCCCGGCAATCGTGGGATCATAGGGCGACAGGAACGGCGCGAAAATGCCCCCCACCACCAGCATGATCAGCACCATCGCGGCTATCATTGCCGCGCGTTGTTTCTTGAACCGCGCCCAGATGAGCTGCGTTTGCGAGGCCGTAAAATAGGCCTCTTTCGCCTTTTGATCCTCGGCGGCAATTACCGGAATATCCGTGGTGTCGCTGCTCATCGGTCTACCTCAGAATGCTTTTGCGGACGCGCGGATCAAGGATCGCAAGAAGCACGTCGGTGACAAAGTTGAGCGACACAATAGATGCCGTCAAAAGGAAGATGATCGCGCCCGCAAGCTGTTGATCGTTGGAGCGCGCAAGCGCCTCGATCAGCAACGCGCCCGCGTCGGTCAAAACAAGGATCAACGCCACAATCGGAAGCTCGTTGAAGATCCGGTTGAGGTCAAAGCCCAGCGAGTTGACGATGGGGCCAAGCGCGTGGCGCGCCGGGTAATTCCACAAAAGCTTGCGCCCGTGAACGCCGCGCGCGGCGGCGGCGGTGACGTATAACTTGCCAATTTCGTCGGACATCAACGCGCGCACCGTTTGCAGCGCGAACGCGGTCGCCGACCAGCCAAGAATGAAAATCGGAAGCCACGCGTGTTTCAGCAAATCGACGAACTTCGCCCACGACCACGGCGCGTCTCGGAACCCGTCGGAATAAAGCCCGGTCAGTGTGTTGCCGAAATAGACCGTCGCGATCAGCATGATCATCAGCGCCAGCAAGAAGTTCGGCATGGCCAGACCCAGATAGCTGACGATGCGCAGCGAGTTGTTGAGGAAAGGGTTGTTCGATGCAGCCGCGATGATGCCAACCGGAATAGCGATGGCATAGGCCAGCGCCAGCGAGGCAAGACAGATCGACAGGCTAAGCCAGAACTTGTCGCCCAAAAGCTGGGCAATGTTCACGCGCAGGATGCAGCTGTCGCCAAATTCTCCGCCAAAGGCGTTGATGATCCAACTTCCCCAGCGCTCCAGAAACGGGCGATCAAGCCCAAGCCGGGCGCGTTCCAATTCGATGTCGGCCACCGAGATCCCGGAGCCTTGGGTGTTCTTAAAGGCCAGATACCGTTCGGCACAATCGCCGGGTACCAGCTCCATAAGTGAGAAGACAACGAGCGACACAATGATCAATGTGATCATCGCCATGATCGCTCGCGTTGCGACAAAACGCGCGAAATTCAGCATGGGTTACCCCGTTTGGCGGCCTCTGCTCCGGCTTTGTGCCGGATGTTGGTCGGGCCGCGTCTTCCCCGTTAATCCTCGGGCGGCACCGGGCCGCCCGAAGAGATTTCATTGGATCAAATCAGATCCTATTCGTCCAGATACCACTGTGCAGCGCGGTATGGATACGTCCGGTAGTATTCATAGGAATGCGTCTGGAACTCGGTAAAGTTCTTCAGATCGTTGTTCCGATAAATAGGTGCCGGTGCGTTGACCGTGCCGATGAACAGAAGGTTTTCAGTCATCGCCTGAACCATGCGGCCCGCGATTTCTGTCGCCTCTGCGCCACCAACGGGTGCGGACTGCAACGCGTTGATGTCGTCGATCAGGCTCTTGGCCCAAGCCGGTGGTTCAACACCAGCAGACCCGCTGCTGTCGACCCATTCCGCCCAAAGCATCGCGTTCCGGTTGCCGAAATAGTTCTCGTACGGTGGAACCCAAAGCTCGTTGTTGCCAAGCACGATGGCCAATGGCTGACCTTTACGCCACATCGACACGTCAAGCTGGTTGGACGACTGAGCCGAGCGATATTCGTCCGGCGTCACTTCTTTGACGACCGA
>CALLWO010000035.1 GCA_938016355.1 uncultured Boseongicola sp.
CTTTCTCCGGGTCAGCTACGCCGCATCTGGACTGCCGCCGAAGAATTTGTCTCAGGCGAACCCCTGGGGCAATTGACCCCCATTCGCATTGACCTTGCTGTCGTAAACGGGCGCGGCGAACACCGAATTTTGGAAAACATAACGCAATAACGCACAGGCAACGCGCGTTGAATTGGCCGCGTATATGCGCCACAAGGCACTTCAAAGACATGTCATCAAAGGAAGTCGTCCGTGCGCGTTGCAATTCAGATGGATCCCATCGGCCCGATCGATATCAATGCCGATTCAAGTTTTCGGCTGGCAGAAGAGGCACAGGCCCGCGGCGCCGAGTTGTTCTATTACACACCGGACAAGATCGCATGGGACGAGGGCCGCATCACCGCGCGCGGCTGGCCGCTCACCGTGCGCCGCGAAGTTGGCAATCACTTCACCCTTGGGGACGAGGCAACCGTTGATCTCTCAACGTTTGACGTTATCTGGTTGCGTCAGGATCCGCCGTTTGACATGGGCTACATTACGACAACCCATCTGCTCGATGCGCTTTCCGAAACCACGCTTGTCGTCAATGACCCGTTCTGGGTTCGCAATTATCCCGAGAAACTGCTGGTTCTCCAGTTTCCCGATCTGACACCGCCCACCACGATTGCGCGCGATCTTGATACATTGCGCGCGTTTCGCGAACGTCATGGCGACATGATTTTGAAGCCGCTTTATGGCAACGGTGGTGCGGGTGTGTTTCGCCTCACGCCCGATGACCGCAATATCGTCAGCTTGCACGAAATGTTCACCGCGCAATCGCGCGAACCGCTCATCGCGCAGAAATTCGTGCCCGACGTTTCAAACGGCGACAAGCGCATCATCCTTGTCGATGGCGAACCAATTGGTGCGATCAACCGGATACCTGCGGCGGGCGAAACGCGCTCGAACCTACATGTGGGCGGGCGCGCGGAACGGGTCGGCCTCACATCGCGGGATCAGGATATCTGCGCCGCTATTGGGCCTCTCTTGCGCGAAAAAGGGCAGGTTTTCGTCGGAATCGACGTGATCGGAAACTATCTGACCGAGATCAATGTGACCTCGCCCACGGGCATTCAAGAGCTTGAGCGGTTTGACGGCGTGAATGTGGCCGGCGCCATTTGGGACGCAATCGACGCCCGTCTCTGATCGTTAGTCTGAGGCGCGGGTCAGCCGGAAACTAATGGCCTCACCGATATGTTGGCGTGTCACGTTCGCCGCGCCCGCAAGGTCTGCAATCGTGCGCGCCACACGCATCACCCGATGATAACCGCGTGCCGACAGGCCAATTTTCTCCGCCGCCTTGGTCAAAAGCGCGCGACCTTCTTCATCTGGCCTGGCGATCTCTTCCAACAAACTTCCCGACGCATCGGCATTGACGCGCACGCCATCTATCTTCGAATAGCGAGCAGCTTGGCGGGCTCGCGCCTCGGCCACGCGCTCTGCCACCAAAGCAGAGGCTTCGACATCATTGCTCGGCGCTTCAAGATCGCTGAACGCCACAGGCGGCACTTCAACGCGCAGATCAAAACGGTCCATCAAGGGCCCCGAAATCCGCCCCAGATAATCATCGCCACACATCGGCACCCGCGCGCACGCCCGCGCCGGATCGAACAAATATCCGCATTTGCAGGGGTTTGCGGCGGCAATCAAAAGAAACTGGCACGGATATCTGACATGGGCATTTGCGCGCGCCACAACCACGTCGCCGGTTTCTATGGGTTGGCGCAGCGTCTCCAGAACGCCTCGGGGGAACTCCGGGAATTCATCCATGAACAGCACGCCGTTGTGGGCCAAGCTGATTTCGCCCGGCAGCGCGCCTTTGCCACCTCCGACAATCGCCGCCATCGACGCCGTGTGGTGCGGCGCGCGATATGGCCGGGTGCGCGATATGCCTCCGGCGTCAATCATGCCCGCGCGCGACTGCACCATGGACGTTTCCAAAGCCTCGTTCGGGGACAGCTCCGGCAGAATGCCGGGCAATCGCGCCGCCAGCATGGATTTTCCTGACCCTGGCGTGCCAACCATCAAAAGATGATGCCGACCGGCCGCTGCGATCTCCAGCGCGCGTTTTGCCCGCTCTTGCCCCTTCACGTCGGATAAATCCGGCAATGCAATGCCGGGCCGCACTTCGCCGGGCTCAGAGGGTTCAACAAGCGCCGACCCCGAAAGATGTGCGACAGCCTCACCCAGACTTGAGGGTGCGAAAACAGCCGTTCCGCCAACCCACGCCGCCTCAGCGCCCGACGCTTTAGGGCACATCAAAGCGCGCTCCGCTTCTGCAGCCGCCAGCGCAGCAGGCAGCGCGCCCGCCACGGGCACCAACCCGCCATCAAGGGACAGCTCGCCCAACGCAACAAGCCCGTCGACCTTGTCCTCGGGCAGAATGCCAATGGCGGCCAGCAGAGCCAAAGCAATGGGCAGATCGAAATACGACCCTTCCTTCGGCATATCCGCAGGTGACAAATTCACCGTGATCCGTTTGGACGGCAACGCAATGGCCATCGCGGTCAACGCAGCGCGAATGCGCTCGCGGGCTTCGGAAACGGCCTTGTCCGGCAGCCCCACAATCGAAAAGTGCGGCACGCCGGGGCTGAGTGCGCATTGCACTTCGACAAGGCGCGCCTCGATCCCTTCAAAGGCGACGGTATAGCTGCGGGCGACCATGATTATTCCCCAAGGCTTTCGCCCAACTAGCCGGGTTAACCCTAATGAATCGTTAAGGAATGCGTTGATCTGCGTGTTCGGCAACCCAGCAACTGCCGAATTTTCCCCTGCTTTATTGATCCGAAATCTGTGGCGGGCCGTAGGACTCTACAAATCAGCAAGATCGGAAATGAATTCTGATCGCTCACCGGGGAGAAAAAAGATGGCTCTTGACGGTTTTCCAGATCGCACTTTCACGCGTCAGGCGATGAAGGCGGAGCTTCTAGACGCTGAAACAGAACTCGCGCTGGCCTATGCGTGGCGTGATGAGCGCGATGAAGAAGCGCTCCATCGTCTGATCACTGCGTACATGCGTCTGGCGATTTCAATGGCGGCGAAATTCAAGCGTTACGGCGCGCCGATGAATGACCTCATTCAAGAAGCCGGTCTTGGCCTAATGAAAGCGGCCGAGAAATTCGATCCCGATCGTGGTGTTCGGTTTTCGACTTATGCCGTTTGGTGGATCAAAGCATCAATCCAGGACTACGTGATGCGCAACTGGTCGATGGTCCGAACTGGGTCCACGTCCTCTCAAAAATCGCTTTTCTTCAACATGCGCCGGGTGCAGGCACGTCTTGAGCGCGAAGCGGCACAAAGGGGCGAGACTCTGGACCGCCACGACATGCGCGCAATGATCTCCAAAGAAGTTGGCGTGCCGCTCCACGATGTCGAGATGATGGAAGGACGGCTTGCCGGGTCAGATTTCTCTCTCAATGCCACACAATCGTCGGATGACGAGGGCCGCGAATGGATCGAAACGCTCGAAGACGAAACCGCGCAGCAATCAGCCGAGGTCGAGCATCAAAAAGACATCGAAACTCTGCGC
>CALLWO010000036.1 GCA_938016355.1 uncultured Boseongicola sp.
GGTTACCTTTCGCCTTACTTCGTGACCAACCCTGACAAGATGATCGCAGAGCTTGAAGACTGCATGATCCTCTTGCACGAAAAGAAGCTGTCTTCGCTTCAGCCAATGGTTCCGCTTCTTGAATCCGTGATCCAGTCGCAGAAGCCTCTGATGATCATCGCAGAAGACGTCGAAGGCGAGGCTCTGGCCACGCTCGTCGTCAACAAACTGCGCGGCGGTCTGAAAATTGCGGCTGTTAAGGCACCTGGCTTCGGCGATCGCCGCAAAGCCATGTTGCAGGACATCGCAATCCTGACCGGTGGTCAGGTGATTTCCGAAGACCTCGGCATGAAGCTGGAATCGGTCACAATGGACATGCTTGGCACAGCCAAGAAGGTTCAGATCACCAAAGACGAAACAACCATCGTCGACGGTGCTGGCGCAAAAGGCGAAATCGAAGCCCGCGTCGGCCAGATCCGTCAGCAGATCGAAGAAACATCTTCTGACTATGACCGCGAGAAGCTTCAGGAACGTGTGGCCAAACTGGCTGGCGGCGTTGCCGTTATCCGCGTTGGCGGCATGACCGAAGTTGAAGTGAAAGAGCGCAAAGACCGCGTTGATGATGCACTGAACGCAACACGTGCTGCGGTTCAGGAAGGCATCGTTGTTGGCGGTGGTGTTGCTCTGGTTCAGGGCGCCAAGGCGCTTGAAGGCCTCACAGGCGACAACTCTGATCAGGACGCCGGTATCGCTATCGTGCGCCGTGCTCTGGAAGCTCCGCTTCGCCAGATTGCTGAAAACGCAGGCGTCGACGGCGCGGTTGTTGCAGGCAAGGTTCGCGAAAGCAGCGACAGCGCGTTTGGCTTCAATGCGCAGACCGAAGAGTATGGTGACCTCTTTAAGTTCGGCGTTATTGACCCGGCCAAAGTTGTTCGCACGGCTCTGGAAGACGCAGCCTCGATCGCGGGTCTTTTGATCACGACCGAAGCCATGGTTGCTGACAAGCCAGCCAAAGACGGCGCGCCAGCAGGCGGCGGCATGCCCGACATGGGCGGCATGGGCGGCATGATGTAAGTCACGCTGTTTTCGCCTCAGTCGCGAAATCAAAGCAAAAGGGCACCTTCGGGTGCCCTTTTTCATTTTAACAGCAGGCGCTTTGGTGTTGGATGCGCGGGTCAGAACGGAGACCCGGAATGCTACGCCATATCGTCATGCATCGTTTCAAACCCACGGTATCTCAGGAAGAGCGGCTCTCGCTTAAGGCCGCCATCGAGAAATTCGCCGATCACCCCGAGGTTCTTTCGCTCACATGCGGGATGAATGTGGGCAGCGGCCCGAACCATTATGATTTCGCCACTGTGGCGGATTTCGAGGATATCGAGGCGTTCCGTCGCTATCTCGCGAGCGACATGCATGCGGCCTATGTCGAAGAACATGCAAAGAGCAAGGTCGACACGCTGGCGGCCATTCAGCACGAGTTTTAACCGCGACCCGTTCGCGCGAAAAAGGGCACCAAGCGGTGCCCTTTTCCATTCAACACGCGCGAAACACAGGCTCGTTCAGGTGTTTCGCGCGCGAAACATTTCTGCGCTAAGTCGTTGATCTTCCCGACCGTCACGGTCGAGTGACTTGAAAGTAAACGGAAAAACCTCTCCGTTTACCCGTTTCTTACGCTTCTGGTGCGTCCAAAAGGCCGGTTTTGAACAAAGCGCCCGCTGCGGCGGCCCCGAGAATGGGTGCGACAATGAACAGCCAGACTTGCGAAATCGCGTGTCCACCTGCGAACAGCGCCGGGCCGATGGACCGCGCGGGGTTCACCGAGACGCCGGTCACGTTGATGCCGACGAGGTGAATGGCGACGAGGGACAGGCCGATGGCCAGACCTGCAAGCGAGGCTGGAGCCCCTGCCCCGGTGGCGCCCAAAATCACAACCATGAAGAGGAACGTCGCGACCAGTTCAAACAGGAACGCGGCGGCCAACGTGTATTCACCAAGGTAGCCCGCACCCCAGCCGTTCTGCCCAAGCCCGTTTTCGGCCACGCTATAATCTGCCTGACCCGAGGCGATGACCATCAAAACCAAGGCTGCCACAACCGCGCCCGCGACCTGTGCGGCAATATAAGAAAGCGCCAGCGGCATTTGCATGCGCCCCGCCACGACCATTCCGAGCGAAACCGCCGGGTTGATGTGACACCCGGACACCGGCCCGATGCCATAGGCCATGGCGATCAGTGCAAGCCCAAAGGCGAAGCTGATCCCTGTCAGGCCGATATCGCCACCGGCAATCACGGCTGATCCACAGCCGATCAACACCAGCGTGAATGTTCCGATAAATTCTGCGAGCTGTTTGCTCATGTGCTGTCCCCTCACACGGTTTTTCATTTTCCAACCCGGCGTTTACCAAAATTGCCCGTTCGATTTCAGGGGAACTTTGGGCGTTTTGTCTCATTTTTCATGGGTTTGCGGCGTGCTGAGGCTTTGTTTCGCGGCGGTTTGGGCGGCCTGGATGGCCTCTGTTCGTGTCAAAGCAATTTTCGCTGCGACATTTTCGGTCGTTTCAAAGTCTAATTGCGAAATCTTCTTGCGCGTCGGATGCATTGCCTCTAAACCTTCGCAGGTGCAGAAAGAGGGATGTTGCAATGCCGCATGATGGGGCCGCGCCGATGACTGAGACACCTGTTCTAGATAATCTTCTGTCGCTCACGGGCGAGGCTGTTCCGGCGGCCGTTGCGCTTTTGGAGCGCGCCAAGGACGTGGTGCGCCACGCGGTCACTCAGGACGGCAAGATCAGTGGTGAGTTGATCGAAACCCATCAGACGGCGGCCCATGGTTTGGCGTGGGTGGCGACCTATGTCGAAGCATTGCGCCAGATGCAGGGATGGGCCGAGCGGCTGCAGGCGGACGGCAATTTTGGCGAGCTGGAGCAGCTGATCCATCAGATCACATTTGGCGAATACCTTTGGCAGCTTTACGGCGGCATTCCGATGAGCCAGGGCGAACTGGTGCGCCCGCAGGACATCGGGCTCAATCAGGACGATCAGCGCGCGATGATGCTGCCGGCTGTGATGGTGCTGACGCAAACCGGAAACACCCAAGCTGCACGGATGCGGCTTGTCGAGATCATGCGCGAACGCACGGCTGACGTGACATTCGGCGCGACCGGGCTTGATGACGAGCTTGAGATGATCCGCGATCAGTTCCGGCGTTTTGCCCGCGAACGCGTGGAGCCGGATGCCCATGAGTGGCATCTGAACGACGAGTTGATCCCGATGGAGATCATCGACGAGATGGCCGAGATGGGCGTCTTTGGTCTGACCATTCCGGAAGAATACGGCGGGTTCGGGCTTTCCAAGGCGTCGATGTGCGTGGTGTCAGAGGAATTGAGCCGGGGCTATATTGGCGTGGGGTCGCTGGGCACGCGCAGTGAAATCGCGGCCGAACTGATCCTTTGCGGGGGCACGGAGGCGCAAAAGGAAAAGTGGCTGCCCGGTCTGGCCTCGGGTGAGATTTTGCCAACGGCTGTGTTCACCGAGCCGAACACCGGGTCTGATCTGGGCGCGCTGCGCACCAAGGCGGAGCGCGTGGGCGATGACTGGACGATCACGGGCAACAAAACGTGGATCACCCACGCAGCCCGCACCCATGTGATGACGGTTCTTGCGCGCTCGGTGCCGGGCACGGACGATTATCGCGGTTTGTCGATGTTTCTGGCCGAGAAGACACCGGGGACGGATGAGGCGCCATTTGTGGATGCGGGTTTGTCGGGTGGCGAGATCGAGGTGCTCGGCTATCGCGGGATGAAGGAATACACGGTCAATTTTGATGGGTTCAAAGTGGCCGGGGATAACTTGCTGGGCGGCAACGAAGGGCAAGGGTTCAAGCAATTGATGCAGACGTTCGAAAGCGCGCGCATTCAAACCGCGGCCCGCGCGATTGGCGTGGCGCAATCGGCGCTGGATGTGTCGATGACCTATGCGCAGGATCGCAAGCAGTTCGGCAAGGCGTTGATCGAGTTTCCGCGCGTGTCGTCGAAACTGGCGATGATGGCGGTGGAGATCATGGTGGCCCGTCAGCTAACGTATTTTTCGGCGCGCGAGAAAGACAACGACCGGCGCTGCGATCTTGAGGCGGGGATGGCCAAGCTGTTGGGCGCGCGGGTGGCCTGGGCCGCGGCCGACAACGGGTTGCAAATTCACGGCGGGAACGGGTTCGCGCTGGAATATGGGATCAGCCGCATTCTGTGCGACGCCCGCATTCTCAACATCTTTGAGGGGGCTGCGGAAATTCAGGCGCAGGTGATTGCGCGCCGATTGCTGGCCTGAGGCGCGGCGACTTTGCTGCGGATTTGAGTATTTTTGGAAAAATGAAGCGTGGGCGTTAGCCGGTTTCGCGGGCGCGGCGCGCGATGAGATCGACGAACCTTTGCCGTGCGGCTGGCAGGGGTTTGTTGCCGATCGAGGCGGCCAGTTGCGTGGTAAGGAAGTGGCCCGTTGCCGTGAGCCCGGACAAGATATCGGCGTCGCTGCCCTCGCCTTCGCCCACGAGCGCCGGGGAGAGCGGCAACAGGCGGTCGACCCATTCCCCGGCCCCCGCCACGGAAACGGCGCGCCCGGTTTTCGGGGAGATATAGCGCAGGTGGTGGCTGCTGTCGGTCACCGCGCATCGCCCCAGATCAAGCCCGAAGCCCAGATCGTCGAGGAGAGCCAGTTCCCATCTGAGGTAGGCCAGCGGCCAGAACGGACCTTCGCCGATCATGTCGAGAAGCGCGAGCGTTCGGTGGTAGAGCTTTGGATGTGCTTCGCGTTCGGGCAGGGAAAAGGACAAAAGCGCCGTGGTGGCGTTCAGGCCCGCAAGCGTGTCGCGCCCGGACATCATTTGCGCCGCGCGGCTTTGCACCGGTTCAACGGTGAAGGTGCCGAGGTGGTCTTCGAGCCGGGCGCGCCACGTCAGATCAAGCTGCGCGCCGGGTTGCAATATGGGTGCGACCTTGCGGCTGGTGCCGCCGCGCACGACGCCCGCGTGTCGCCCGTGGGTTTCGGTAAAAACCTCGATGATCGCGGCGTTCTCGCCGTGCTTGCGCACCGCCAGGAGACAGCCGTCTTCGCGCCAATCCATAGGGCTTTATCGGACGTTGCGCGCCGCACTTCCAGTCGTCTTCTTTTGTTTGGGAAACACGCGCGCTG
>CALLWO010000037.1 GCA_938016355.1 uncultured Boseongicola sp.
ACAGCGCCCGGATCGCTTTAGCGTTGGCAACAAGATCGACGTACGCGTGACCAACGTTGACGCCAAAACGCGTCGCTTGGGTCTGTCGATCAAAGCCCGCGAGATTGCCGAAGAAAAAGAAGCCGTGGAACAGTATGGTTCTTCGGATTCGGGTGCATCGCTTGGGGATATCCTCGGCGCTGCTCTGAAAGGCGACGAAGACAAATAAAGATTGATCCGTTCAATCGCGATAAAGCCCCGCCCGAAACGGCGGGGCTTTTTTGTTGGGCCCTAAAATGAAGTGGTTTGACCTTAGCCGACGCTCATCAGGATCCGCACAAGCGCGGGCTGAGAATTGACGCCGGTTTTGTCGAAGACGCGCGACAATTGCGTGCGCGCGGTGTTTTCGCTGATCTTCAGCGCGCGGGCGGCGGCAATCACGGTTTTGCCCGACAAGATTTCATTCACGAGATCACTTTGCGCCGGTGAAAGCCCAAAGATTGCTGTGGCAATGGCAAGTTGCTCGCTAAAGTTCTCGCCCATCCCGATGTCGACGTAAATCAGCCCGTCGCTGAGCGCGACGATGCACGAGACAATGCCGCCGGCGTCGTCTTCGCCAAGAACGACAGGGCAGCGGAAGGCGCGGCCTTTTTCAGCGATATAGCCGAATTGCTCGAAAAACCCGCTTAACGCATCGGCGCGGCGAAACGCATCTTGCAGGGTTTGATCCCAGGCTGGACGCGCGGCGCGCAGACGTCCGTTTGAAATTGTTAGGCCGGGGTGGTTCGCAATCGCGTCACGCGTTGGATCGGTGATCCAGATGATCTGTCCCTCGCGGTCGACCGCAACACGGCGTTCCGTGTTCATGGATTGCGTAAGATGGACAAAGGCAGAATACGCAATGCGCCAATGCCCTTGGACGCGCTCAAGAACACGGGTTTCGAAGGTCTCAATCGTTTCGCCCGATGTGCCGGTTGCAACGCTGTCAAAGGTTGCCCATGCCATGTCACCGGTCACGGAAATCGACATGTTTGAATGCGTGAACGTGTTTTTTCCGCATCCGGCTCCTGTTTCAAACGCGTGGCACATGTGGGCATAAACTTTGTCCCAACCCTTGATCACCACGCAGCCGATATCGCGTGCGATCATGACGTCATGAGTGCGTTCGCTGTGTACCCAACACGCGGCCCATCGCTCGAGATCGGCGGCAATGAAGGCATCGGTCTCTTCCCGGATCACGGCCTTGATTACTATTTCGTCGGTGGTGGTCGGGTTCTGGGCAATGTTCATTTTGATCCCCTTCGGGTGGAAAGACTAGTCGACCAAAGGGGCGTTCTCAATCGCCCGAACGAGGCGTCGGGGAGCGCGGCCCCGATTTCGGATCGCTTGAAACGCAGATCTGAACGCGGCGAAAGCGCCGAAGCGAAAGGCGTGGGTCGCATAGAAGTGGTCCACCTCGCGGTCGTGATTGGCACGCGGAAGGTGGTGCGCGACTAGAAAATGAATCGGGTCCATTCGGTCACCTATTGGTTGATTGTGAGTTCTGGAGGGTCTGTTTCGCGCGATCAGAATGGCACGGACGAGGCGTCTCGCGTGTCACATGAACCGGTGACCTGAAGCAAATTTCCGGGTGATGAATTAGGAGGTTCAAGCGCCTTCACTTGAGATAATTTCGGTCCTTTTCTGGCTCCGAATCGCCGGGTTAGCCGCAGTGCAGCAATTGGGAGGAAGAGATTTCGATCGGCTGTCTGATGCCGACTCCGGCGTGTTTTTCCACAGATTTCAGCGCGATAGGCCGAAAAATCATCGCATTTGAAGCGAGAGATGTGTTTTGCAACGGGAAGTTTCAGCCTATAGTCGCTGAACAACAGACGGCAGAAATAGCCGCGTTACGACAACAACATACTCCCGGGGGGAAACCATGATCAGATCAGAACTGGTCCAGAAAATTGCCGAAGAAAACCCCCATCTCTATCAACGCGACGTAGAACGAATTGTTTCAACGATCTTTGACGAGATCATTGATGCGATGGCGCGCGGAGATCGGGTGGAGCTGCGCGGCTTTGGCGCATTTTCGGTCAAACAGCGCGACGCCCGCGTCGGGCGGAACCCGCGCACGGGTGAAAGCGTTCAGGTTGATGAAAAGCACGTGCCGTTTTTCAAGACCGGCAAGCTGCTTCGGGATCGTCTGAACGGCAAATAGGATAGGGCGCATGCGCTACATTCGATATGCGGTTTTGGCCGTATTGGCGATCGTCATGGTGACGGTCGCTATCGCCAATCGTGGACCATTGACCTTGCGGTTGTTGCCCGAGGAATTGTCGGGTCTGTTTGGCTTTTCATGGCAGATCACATTGCCGATCTTCATTGTTCTTTTGCTCGCCGTGTTGTTCGGCGTTGTGTTGGGCTTTGTCTGGGAATGGATCCGCGAGCACCGCTATCGTGCGGAAGCCGTGGGGGAACGTCGCGCCCGCGAGAAGCTGGAGCAGCAACTTGGACCGGCACGCACTAGTGAGACCGGCGGAGACGATGTTCTGGCGCTTCTTGAGGGTCGCTGAGCGTTCCTGTAGACGCAAGTCGCTATGACTTCGAACACACGCGCAAAGATCTGCGGGCTCTCGACGCCTGAAACGCTGGCGGCTGCCGTTGCTGGTGGCGCGTCTTATGTCGGCTTTGTCTTTTTCGAGAAATCGCCGCGAAATGTGTCGCTAGAAACAGCGCGCGCACTGGCGGTGGAGACACCACCCGGTGTCGCGAAAGTTGCGCTTACGGTGAATGCGGACGATGCCTTTTTGGATGCGTTGGTCGAGGCCGTGCCTTTGGACATGTTGCAACTACACGGGCGCGAAAGTGCAGCAAGGGTCGGTGAGGTCAAGGCGCGCTATGGGCTACCTGTGATGAAGGCCGTGGGCGTGGCTGATGCGGGCGATCTTGCAGCACTTGATGTTTATGCTGGCGTCGCCGATCAGCTTTTGGTCGATGCCAAGCCGCCAAAGGGTGGGGTATTGCCCGGTGGTAACGGTCTGGCCTTTGATTGGCAGTTGATTGCCGGGAGACGCTGGGCAAGTCCTTGGATGCTGGCGGGTGGCCTCACGCCTGAGAATGTGGAAGAGGCTATCAAGTTGACCGGGGCGACACAGGTTGATGTGTCCTCTGGTGTGGAAAGCGCGCCGGGTATCAAGGATTTGGATCGGATCGCTGACTTTATGAAGGCGCTGCCATGAGGGTGGTGTTTCGTGAAGCAACCGAGGCGGATATCCCGGCGATTGTGGCCATGCTGTCGGACGACATTTTGGGGCAGGGGCGCGAAACTAAGGATTTGAACGTCTATCTGGCGGCTTTTGCCGAGATGCAAAGGGAGCGTGGCAACGTGCTTTATGTCGGTGAGATGGATGGCGAGGTGATCGCGACCTATCAGATGACGTTGATTTCGGGTCTGTCATTGACGGCGACGACACGGGCGCAGGTGGAATCTGTACGAGTTGCGACGGCGCTTCGCGGCCGAGGGATCGGGACGCTTTTAATGCAGGATGCCGAGGCGCGCGCACGGGCTGGAGGGGCCGGGCTCATGCAATTCAATTCAAACAAGACGCGCAAAGATGCGCATAAATTTTACGCCCGCGAGGGGTATGTCGGCACTCACGAGGGTTTCAAAAAGACGCTTTGATCTGGGCCCACGCTAGCGGTTGCCGAAAATCTCACCTAGAACATCGAGGATGACCCGCTCAACCGTGTTGCCGCCGTTCGTTTTGCGTTTGGTGCGTTGGCTGCGGCCTGTGGCGACTTCGCGGGATCTTTGGGCGGGGACCAGCATCGGTAGTTGCTTCGGCGGGACGTCTGCGTGAACGCGCAGCATGGTTTCTTTCCAAATCTCAGCAGGTAGACCGCCGCCGGTTACGCCCGAAAGCGGCGTATTGTCGTCATAGCCCATCCAGACGCCTGCGACGTAGTCGGCTGTGAACCCGATAAACCACGCATCCCGCGCAGCCTGCGTGGTGCCTGTCTTGCCAGCGGCCTGCCGCCCTTCGAGGCGCGCACGCCCGCCCGTGCCTTCGGATACAACTTTTTCCATCATCCAGATCAATTGCCCTGCAGCGTTTTCCTGAATGACGCGCTCTCCGATTCCTCCACCCGTGCCCATCAAAGGCTCCGTGTCGCCTTTGAGGCGCAAATTCACCAGTCCGTAGGGAGTAACGGATGAACCGCCATTCAGAATGCCCGCATAGGCCCCTGTCATCTCCAGCAGATTGCTTTCCGACGCACCAAGCGCCAGCGCTGGCCCAGCCGCCAGATCGCTTTCGATCCCGAATTGGCTGGCCACTTGCCGCACCAGACCACGGCCTACGCTTTCCGACACTTTGACCGCCGGAATGTTAAGCGAATGCATCAAGGCTTCGGTCAGAGTGACACGGCCCTTGAAGTCATTTGTGTAATTCTTGGGAGACCAA
>CALLWO010000038.1 GCA_938016355.1 uncultured Boseongicola sp.
TCCGCGATTACGCAACGCGCCCGCACCGCAAAACCCGAATACTTCGCCCCCAAACACGCAAAAAGGCCGGACGTTTCCGCCCGGCCCTTCGCACGACAGTAAAGTCGATTACTTGACTTCGACCTCGGCGCCAGCTGCTTCCAGCTTGCCTTTGATCTCGTCTGCTTCTGCTTTGTCGACGCCTTCTTTGACAGCTTTGCCGCCAGCTTCGACCAAGTCTTTTGCTTCTTTCAGACCAAGGCCTGTGATTGCGCGGACTTCTTTGATCACGTTGATCTTCGAAGCGCCGGCTGCTTTGAGGATGACGTCGAATTCCGTCTGTTCCTCACCAGCACCAGCAGCGTCGCCACCAGCAGGACCCGCCATCATGACAGCGCCGCCAGCAGCGGGCTCGATGCCGTATTCGTCCTTAAGAATAGTCTTCAGTTCTTGTGCTTCGAGAAGGGTCAGACCCACGATCTCTTCAGCAAGTTTTTTCAGATCAGCCATTTGATGTGCTTTCCGTTTCCTAAGATGTGTTCCAACGTCAAGGTGTTATCCCTACGCCGGTCCCAAGGCTCACGCCGCTTCGGCGCGCTCCTCTACAGTTGAAAGAATGCTCGCGATGTTCGAAGCAGGTGCGCCAATTGCGCCAGCGATGTTCGAAGCAGGTGCGCCGATGCAACCAACGATCGAAGCAATAAGCTCCTCACGCGATGGCATGTCTGCAACTGCCTTGACGCCAGCGACATCAAGAGCCGTCTCGCCCATAGCACCACCAAGGATTTCCAACTTCTTGTTGTCCTTGGCGTACTTTTGCATGACCCGGGCCGCAGCCGTTGGGTCTTCTGAATAGGCAAGTACGGTCATTCCCGTCAAAAGGTCGCCGATGCTTTCGCTTGGCTGTCCCTGAAGGGCGATTTTGGCGAGCTTGTTCTTGGCAACACGAACGGATCCACCTTCGGCACGCATTTGGCCGCGCAGATCCTGCATTTCCGCAACCGTGAGACCCGCATAGTGGGCTACCACTACAACGCCAGAGCTTTCAAAGATCTGGCCGAGTTCCTCGACCACTTTCTCTTTCTGGGCTCTATCCACAGTTTTACTCCAAGTTTGGAGGTTTGACCCTCCGGCTCAACACATGCCGGGCAAAGGTGCCCGACACATCGGGTCCTTACGGGTCCGTCGCAATCGCGTCTTCAGGAGACCTGAAATACGTAATTCTCTGTTCCCGTCTCAGGCAGGACTTATGAGCGTTGCTTTCGGCGCGGCTCACCCACCGTCTCGGACGAATATCAAAGGCCCACGCGACGCGCGCGCCCTCGACCGCCGCTCTCTAGTGCGATTCATGTGGCTTGTGAAGTGTTTTCTTGGTCCCAACCGGATTTTCGGCGCGCGCGCCCGGCCGACCTGAACGGCGCGCGTTACATCTCGCGCGCGCGCGTTCCCCTTAATTCCGCCGCCGAAGCGCGCACGACCTCTGCAATCTCTTCCAGTTGCGCGGCCAGCGGGCTTGTCTTGCGCCAGACCATGCCGACCCGTCGCGACGGTTTTGGCGCGCCGAACCGCGCCACCGATACCGGTGCCGAACGCGCCTCTACTGCCACGGCCATTTCCGGCAAAAGCGTCACCCCGATCCCGGCCCCGACCATCTGCACAAGGGTCGACAACGACGATCCGTCCAAACCCTCGCGTGGCGTGGCCGTTGGCACATTGCAAAACGACAGCGCCTGATCGCGAAAGCAATGGCCCTCTTCCAGCAACAAAAGCCGCATCCGCTGCAACGCCGTGCCATCGGGCACCGGCTGGCCTGCATCTTCAGCATGGCGCACCAGCACGAAATCCTCGTCAAAAAGATCAACCTCGCTCAGCGACGGTTCATTTACCGGAAGCGCAAGGATCGCCGTGTCGATCTTGCCTTGAGCCAGTTCCTCGATCAGTCGGGGCGTCAGGGTTTCGCGAATGTGAATGTCGATATCAGCATGAACGCGGGTCAGATCCGCGATGATCGTGGGCAAAAGATAAGGCGCAATCGTCGGGATAACCCCAATGCGCAAGCGTCCCGCCAGCTTGTCACCCGAAGCGCGCGCCATATCCGACAGCTCATCCACCGACCGCAAAATATCGCGGGCGCGATCCGAAAACTCCTCTCCGAAGGCGGTCAGCCGCACCTGCCGATGCGCGCGTTCAAAAAGGATGGTGCCAAGCTCGTGCTCAAGCTCTTTGATCTGCATCGAAAGAGCGGGCTGCGAAATGGCACAAACGTCCGCCGCGCGCCCGAAATGGCCGTGCTGGGCCAGCGCTTCGAAATATCTGAGTTGTTTCAGGGTGATATTAGCCATCAGAAATTCTTATCAGATCAATCAGATTATTCAACTTAAACTAATTCTAAAAAGCCGGTATATCGGCTGCGAAAGATATCCCTTTAATGCCAGAATCGGAGTGACCCTATGGACGGAAACGACAACGCAAATGTGGGCAAATGCCCTGTGATGCACGTGACTTCGGGCGCACGCTCGAACCGCGACTGGTGGCCAAACCAGCTGAACCTTCGGGTTTTGCATCAACACGGTCCGGCCTCCAATCCCATGGGCGAGGCATTTGATTATGCCGAGGCGTTCAAATCGCTCGATCTCGAAGCGCTGAAAGCTGACCTTTATGCGTTGATGACCGACAGTCAGGACTGGTGGCCCGCGGATTACGGACATTACGGCCCGTTCTTCATCCGCATGGCGTGGCATTCGGCTGGCACCTATCGCACCGCCGACGGGCGTGGTGGCGGTGGTTCTGGCTCGCAGCGTTTCGCGCCGCTGAACAGCTGGCCCGACAACGTCAACCTCGACAAGGCACGCCGCCATTTGTGGCCGATCAAACAGAAATACGGCGACGCGATTTCGTGGGCCGATCTGTATATTCTGGCCGGGAATGCGGCGATTGAATCCATGGGCGGCAAAACCTTTGGCTTCGCCGGTGGCCGCGTCGATATCTGGGAACCCGAAGAAGACATCTATTGGGGCGCCGAAGAAGAATGGCTCGCCACAAGCGACAAACCCAACAGCCGCTATTCAGGGGATCGCGATCTGGCCAACCCGTTGGCCGCCGTGCAGATGGGCCTCATCTATGTGAACCCCGAAGGCCCCGACGGAAACCCCGATCCCGTGGCGTCGGGTCGCGACATTCGCGAAACGTTTGCGCGCATGGCGATGAACGACGAAGAGACCGTGGCGCTTGTTGCGGGCGGTCACACCTTCGGCAAGGCCCACGGCAACGGCGATGCGGCCCATGTCGGCGTCGAACCCGAAGGCGGCGATCTTGCCGCGCAGGGCTTTGGCTGGCTTTCAAGCCACGCCAGCGGCAAAGGCGTCGACACCATCACCAGCGGCATCGAAGGCCCATGGACCCCGACCCCGACAACCTGGGACAACAGCTATTTCGACGTGCTCTTTGGCTATGAGTGGGAACTTGAGAAAAGCCCGGCAGGGGCCAACCAGTGGACCCCGAAACCCGGCACCGGGGCGCCCGAAGCACCCCAGGTCGACGGCAACGGCACTGTGAAACTGATGATGACCACCGCCGATATGGCGATGCGCATGGACCCGGCTTATGAAGCCATCTCGCGCCGGTTCCACGAAAACCCCGACCAGTTTGCCGATGCCTTTGCGCGGGCGTGGTTCAAACTGACCCACCGCGACATGGGACCAACGACGCTCTATCTCGGGACTGAAGTGCCGTCGGAAGAGCTGATCTGGCAGGACCCGATCCCGGCTGTGGATCATCCACTGGTCGATGCGGCGGATATCGCGGACCTTAAAGGTAAAATTCTTGCCTCCGGACTGTCGACAGGCGAACTTGTCGCCACAGCGTGGGCCTCGGCCTCCAGCTTCCGCGGCTCGGACAAACGCGGTGGCGCCAACGGCGCGCGCATTCGTCTGGCACCGCAAAAAGACTGGGAAGCGAACGATCCGGCACAGCTTTCGCGTGTGCTTGGCGTTTTGGAAGGCATTCAATCCGACTTCAACGCATCCGCGTCCGGTGGCAAGAATATCTCGCTCGCCGATCTGATCGTGCTGGCCGGCACCGCCGCGGTTGAAGCCGCCGCTAAGGCTGCTGGTCACGATGTCTCAGCCCCGTTCACTCCGGGCCGCATGGATGCCTCTGCAGACCAAACCGACGTGGAAAGCTTTGATGTGATGGAACCCGCAGCCGATGGTTTCCGCAATTACATGAAGGGCGCATATACAGTGCCAGCAGAGCATCTTCTGGTCGATCGCGCGCAGCTTCTGACCTTAAGCGCACCGGAAATGACCGTTCTTGTCGGCGGGCTTCGCGTGCTTGGCGCCAACACAGGCGGGTCCACAGATGGGGTTCTGACAGATCGCGTCGGCACGCTCTCGACCGACTTCTTCACCAACCTTCTCGACATGGGCGTGGCTTGGTCCGCAACCGACGACAGCCAGCAGACGTTTGAAGGCAAGGATCGCGCAAGCGGCGCCGTCAAATGGACCGGCACACGGGCCGATCTGGTCTTTGGATCGAACGCACAGTTGCGGGCTCTGGCCGAGGTCTATGCGTCAGCTGGAAACGAAGCGCGCTTTGTGGCCGATTTCGTGGCTGCCTGGACCAAGGTCATGGAACTGGATCGTTTCGATCTGGCCTGATACGTCCGATATCAAAACCGCACGCCCGGACCCTGTTCCGGGCGTGTTTATTTCTCAAATCCCCCTCCTGGAGACTTACAGATGAAAAAAGCAGCCGATTTTCTGAATGAAGCCAATGCCGTTGTCCCGAAGATTTCTGTTGAAGAGGGCATCGAAAAGCACAAAAGCGGCAAAAGCGTCTTTGTCGACGTGCGCGACAGTGGTGAGATTGCCAATTCTGGCACAATCGCGGGCGCCGAGCGCATTTCGCGCGGCATGATCGAGTTTCGCGCCGACATCGGCCATCCGCTCCACCATGAGGCGCTGACTTTTGACGCTGACATCGTGCTTGTATGCGGCGCAGGCGGACAGGCCGCCCTGACCGGCAAGACGCTGAAAGACATGGGATATCAGAACGTCTCGAATGTGGGCGGGTTTTCTGCCTGGAAAGACGCGGGCGGCCCCGTGGAATCCTGAGTTTCGCCGCCCCTTTGGGGCGTCGATCAATGCGAGGGGGCTTTCTGCCCCCTCGCGCTCCCCCGCGAGTATTTCTTAAAAAGTGAAGGTGTCAGCGGAAGCTGGTGTAAGGCAGGTATCGCACGGGCGTGCCCGGTGTGATGGTTTGCGCGTCATCGCTGAGTTCCACAAGACCGTCCGCCCATGCCAGCCCTGAGATACGCCCCGAGCCTTCGGAGGCAAAGACGTCTACCGCGCCATCGCCGTTCATGCGCGCGCGCAGATATTCGCGCCGCCCCGGCTTTTTGTTTTTGGTGAAGGCGGCGGGCACCGTGAAGCCTTGTGGTGCGTGCCAGCCCTGACCGGCGAGTTTGCCAAGCGCGGGGCGAGCGAAAATGAGCGTGCAGACCAAGGCTGCCACTGGATTTCCCGGCAACCCAAAGACCGGCACGCCGTTCCAGACCGCCAGCGCAAGCGGGCGGCCCGGCTTCAAGGCAATGCGCCAGTCGGCCAACGCGCCTTTTTCTTTCAAAAGTGCAGAGACGTGATCTTCGTCCCCCGCTGAGGCCCCGCCCGAGGTGAGGATCGCATCCGTTGTCGCGGCACCGTCGTTCAGTCTGGCTTCGATGTCGCGTCGCATATCCCTCGCGTGGCCAAGGTCGACCGCTTCAAACCCCATGTTTTCGATCAGGGTGAGCAACATCGGGCGGTTGGCGTCGTACGTGCGCGCCGGATCCGCTGTGGTGCCGGGTACTGTCAGTTCGTCACCCGTTGACAGCACGCCGACCCGCAACCGTTCATAGTGCGCAACCTCCGTCACCCCGGTCGCGGCAAGAAGCGCGCATTCGGGCGCACCCAGCCGCGTGCCTTTGGTCAGAATGATCGCGCCTTCGGCCACATCCTCGCCTGCTGCGCGCGCGTTCACGCCTTTCCTGATCGGGCCTTCAAAGGCGATGTGGGTGTCGTTTTGCGTGACGTCCTCTTCGAGCACGACCGTATCGACGCCCGCTGGCAAAAGCGCGCCGGTCAGAATGCGCAAAGCGTGGCCATGCTCCACGCGCCCTTCAAACGGTGTACCCGCAGCCGCGCGCCCGTCGGCAAGAGGCAAAAGCTGGTCACCACTGCCGGTTGCGGCATGGGCAAATCCAAATCCGTCCACGGCCGAATTGGCCGCCGGTGGGTTTGCGCGACGCGCGCGCACGTCTTCGGCCAGAACCCGCCCGGCGGTGGGCGCTTCGCGGATCTCGCCGACCACGCA
>CALLWO010000039.1 GCA_938016355.1 uncultured Boseongicola sp.
TACTCACAACGGGTCAGGCACGTTGCCTGATTTCAATTCGCGCAAGAGCCTATACACGGCCTGCGCATCGTTGATACCTTCAAAACCCTTGCGCGTCGACGATTTGTCGCCGTCGCTGTCGATATCCGTCTCAAAGTGGAAGTAAACCGACCCCGTGCCGCGTCGTCCTTCCTCGAATTCGATCAACATATCCTGTTGGATCGGAAGCACTTCTAGATTTCGCTTCCATAATCGTTTGGCAATATAACCTGCGCGGGTCGTCAGCGCATATCGAGTGTGCGTTGGAGTCATCCAGTCGGATATCCATGTGCCAAACACCATTCCGCCACCAACCGCGATGAATGGAATACCAAACGCAAAAAGCACAACACCCAACAGAAATTCGATAGAGCGGTCCGGTGAAAAGAAATATCCTAGGCCCATAGACGACACGAACAGCCCAGCAGACAGAAACGGTATTCCAAAGGCGGTCAGGAAAAGGTTACGCAATATATTCCATTGACCCGGAGCAGGCGCTCCCTGCCACAAAAGCTTCTCACCAGGTTGAAACCAATCTTCCCAGCGTTCGGCCATCTCAAGCCATCACAGTTTTTTGGCCCACGCGCTCCGCACGCAAGTTCTCAGCCAAAAGTTTCATGGCGGACATACGCACGGCAACGCCCATCTCAACCTGATCCTGAATAACCGAGCGATTGATGTCGTCGGCGATTGTACCATCAATCTCAACACCCCGGTTCATCGGTCCGGGATGCATGACTATGGCGTCGGGTTTCGCGGCTTCAAGTTTGGCCGCATCAAGGCCAAACCGATGGAAATATTCGCGCTCTGACGGAATGAATGCGCCATCCATCCGTTCTTTCTGAAGCCTTAGCATCATTACGACATCGGCGTCTTTGAGACCTTCGGACATGTCGTCATAAACCTCGACTCCCCATTCCGCTGCGCCAGCAGGCATCAAAGTCGGCGGTCCGATAAGCCGCACGCGGCTTTCCATTTTGGACAATAGCCAGATGTTAGATCGCGCGACCCGCGAATGGGCAATGTCTCCGCAAATTGCGACAGTTAACCGATGAAGACGCCCTTTGTTGCGCCGGATCGTTAGAGCATCGAGCAAGGCTTGCGTTGGGTGCTCATGACGTCCGTCGCCGGCATTCAAAACGGCGCAATTCACTTTTTGCGCCAATAGGTTAACTGCACCGCTATCCGGATGGCGCACGACCAAAAGATCGGGATGCATCGCATTTAGCGTCAAGGCCGTGTCAATCAGAGTTTCGCCCTTTTTGACGCTGGAGGAACTGACGGCCATATTCATCACATCCGCACCCAGACGCTTGCCTGCCAACTCAAAACTTGCCTGCGTGCGAGTGGAGTTCTCAAAGAACATGTTGATCTGTGTGAGCCCGGTCAGCGCCGTGTCGTGCTTGACGTCCTGCCTGTTCAGATCAACATACGTGTCGGCCTGATCCAAAAGCGTGTTGATCTCGTCCGGGGCGAGCTGTTCGATCCCCAAAAGGTGGCGGGCGCGGAACGGCATTTTTAACCTCAGGTCTGTGACTGGCCAAGTATAACCCGGCTTTGGCCGCGTTGAAACGGGCTTGGCGGGTTTTGTCAAATGGACTCAGTTTGGTGCAACGCAATAATTGCACCGCGTGTTCGGCAGATCATTTCGCTTTTTCGAGAGTTTTTTGAAGAATAGACAAAGCGAAGGGGCTTTCCCTCGCTTGGGTACGGTCGTAGCCTGACGGCATGGGATTCTGGGAAATGAAAGCGGCGCTGGATTGGCAAGTGGCCATGGGCGTGGACGAGGCAATCGCCGACGCGCCGATTGATCGTTATGTGCTTGAGGCGCCTGCTCCGAAAGCAATGCCAGTTCAAGCTACCGGAGTCGTTGAGCCGATCAAAGTGGATGCGGTTGCGGCGGCCAAAACCTCCGCGACCGCTGCAGGCGACCTCGACGCCTTGCGGGCAGCGATGGAGGCTTTCTCCCATTGCGAGTTGAAGCGGGGCGCGCGCCAGTTGGTTTTTGCGGATGGGAAGCCCAACGCGCGCGTCATGATCGTAGGAGAAGCACCGGGACGCGACGAGGATCTGCAAGGCAAGCCTTTTGTCGGACGCGCTGGGCGTCTTTTGGATCTGATGTTCAGCAATATCGGGCTTTCGCGCGATGCGTCCGATGCCGACACTGCGCTTTATATCACAAACGTTCTGCCCTGGCGTCCGCCTCAAAATCGGGACCCAGCGCCCGAAGAAATTGCCATGATGTTGCCATTCCTTGCGCGACATATCGAGTTGGCGAAACCGGAGCTGATTGTCGCAATGGGCAATCATTCATGTCAGGCGCTCATCGGACGGCGTGGGATTACGCGCTTGCGTGGCAGCTGGGTGGAGGCGTTTGGCGTGCCGGTTCTGCCGATGTTCCATCCCGCGTATTTATTGCGTACGCCAGTTGCAAAGCGGGAAGCTTGGGCAGACTTACTAACCCTTCAGGCAAAGTTGCGAACGATATGAGCGACGTCGGGAACGCTCGGGCATTCATTCCAGTGCGCATTGCTGTTCTGACGGTAAGCGATACACGCACGCATGCCGATGACCGCTCGGGCGATGTTCTGGCATCCCGCATTGAGGCAGCCGGTCATGTCCTCACGCAGCGCGAAATCGTAAAAGACGACCGCACCGCAATTGGCGCTAAGCTCCGTGCGTGGTGCGCGGATGATGGGATCGATGTTATTTTGTCGACCGGTGGTACCGGATTGACCGGAAGGGATGTCACAGTCGAGGCGCATCGTGACGTTTACGAAAAAGAAATTGAAGCATTCGGCACGGTATTCACCCATGTTTCTATGGCGAAAATAGGCACCAGCGCCGTGCAAAGCCGCGCCTGTGGGGGCGTGGCGCAAGGAACATACCTCTTTGCTTTGCCTGGGTCGCCGGGGGCCTGCAAGGATGCATGGGACGAAATATTGTCCCTCCAACTGGATTATCGGCACGCGCCCTGCAACTTTGTCGAAATAATGCCTCGGCTTGAGGAACATTTGCGACGGAAATAGCGACGTGTCACGTTCAAGTGCTGAGACTTTGCTAATTTGCGGTTCGGGCTACATAATATCGTGCTGCATCGCTGAACGGAGAAGCCTGCTATGCGATTTCTGCGCCGATCCCTGATTGGGGTGTTTTTGCTGGCCGTAACCGCTGGCCTGTTCGCGTGGGCGGGCATGACAGTTTATGGGGCGCTGGAAACCCGTTGGGCGGATGAGCCGCGACAACGCCCGGCCCGCGAACGTGTGTTTGCGGCAAATGTCATACCAATTGTTCCCGAAACTATTCGGCCCGTTTTGTCGACATTTGGCGAGGTGCGGGCAAGAAGGACATTGGAACTGCGCGCAGCCACATCCGGCGAGGTTGTATGGCTCTCTGACGCTTTCGAAGACGGTGGATTGGTCGAAGCAAGTGCGCTTTTGGCGCGCATCGATCCCGCCGTCGCGCAATCGAGCTTGGAAACCGCGCGAGCTGATTTGGCAGAAGCCGGAGCCGATCTGCGCGATGCGGAAAGGGCATTGGGGCTCGCCGCCGAAGATATCGTCGCCGCGGAAAACCAGGCCCGCCTCAGAGCGAATGCACTGGCCAGACAGCAGGACTTGTTCGAGCGCGGCGTTGGTTCTGCAGCCGCAGTGGAAACCGCGGAGCTTGCGGTGTCATCGGCTAACCAAGCCGTTTTGTCGCGAAAGCAGGCGCGCGCGAATGCAGAAACGCGGGTGGATCAAGCGACAACTGCATTGGAACGCCGAAAGATCTCTTTGGCCGAAGCCGAGCGGCGTCTGGCGGAAACAGAAATCCACGCCGAATTCTCGGGCGTCTTGAGCGATGTCAGTGCGGTTGTCGGTGGTTTAGTGACGACCAATGAACGCCTCGCCGAGTTGATTGATCCGTCCGAGCTTGAAGTGTCGTTTCGCGTGTCCACACCACAATATTCTAGGCTTCTGACCGACTCCGGTCAGTTAGTGGGCGCAGATGTCACAGCGGCAATTGATATCCTTGGAGTCGATCTGAAAGCCAACGGCGTGATCAGTCGCGAAAGCGCCGCCGTGGGCACCGGTCAAACCGGGCGGCTGCTTTTCGCGCGTCTCGAAGCAGCGCCCGGATTTCGCCCCGGTGATTTCGTGAGTATTCGGATCAAGGAACCACCCTTGGAGCGGGTCGTTCGTCTCCCCGCATCCGCGGTTGATGCCTCTGGAACCGTATTGATCTTGGGCGAAGAAGATCGCCTGGAAACCGCTGAGGTCGAAGTTTTGCGACGCGAAGGGGATGGTGTCATCGTCCGCGCGCGTGGTTTGCGCGATCGCGAAGTCGTGTCGGAACGCACTCCACTCCTTGGCGCGGGCATTCGCATTCGCCCTATCCGACCATCAAGTGGTGAAGAGACAGCAAGCGCACCAACAGGCCCCGAAATGTTGGCGCTTGACCCAGAGCGGCGCGCCAAGTTGGTGGCATTCGTTGAGGGCAACCAGTTCATGCCTGCGGATGTGAAATCGCGCGTTCTCACTCAGCTTCAGGAGGAACAAGTCCCGGCCCGCGTCGTCGAACGCATTGAATCTCGGATGGGTGGATAAGGCGGATGGCGCGCGATCTCACCAAAGCAACCGGCGGAATCCTCTCGTATTTCACACGCCACAAAACAGCCGCCAACTTGCTTTTAGCGGTTCTCATATTGGCCGGCGTTTATGCCATTCCCAACATGCGGGCGCAGTTTTTTCCGGATACGATTGTCGACCGAATAACGGTGCAAGTTGGATGGAACGGCGCGGGCGCGGAAGATGTCGACTCCGCCATTGTCCAAATTCTCGATCCAACCCTGCGCGCAGTCGAAGGCGTCGTTGAGACCAGCTCATTTTCCACCGAAGGCAACGCCAGTTTGACGCTGGAATTCGAGCCAGACTGGGACATGACGGTCGCAGAAGACGACGTTAACACCGCGCTCGACAGCATTTCGAATTTGCCCGAGGACGCGGATGATCCAAGCATCCGACGCTCGCGTTGGTCGGACCGGGTCACAGATGTTGTGATCCGTGGACCCGTAGGAGTCGATCAACTTGCCAATTTCTCGGACGAGTTTGTTGCTCGTCTCTTTGCTGAAGGCGTTACACGCACCACGATCCGGGGATTGGCCGCACCCGAGACAATCGTCGAGGTTACATCGCTCGATTTGATCCGCCATGACATTTCGATGCGTGACATATCGAATGCGATCGCGGCCGAGGCAGACGCCAATCCTGCGGGTGACGTCAGTGGGTCCTCACGCGTGCGCACAGGCGTGGCAAAACGGTCCGCGGATCAGATTGCCGGAATCGTTCTGCGCTCGGATGACGATGGAACGCAGTTAACGATTGGCGATGTGGCAACCGTCAAAGTCGAAGGTGTCGACCGGGAACGCGCGTATTTCGTGGGTCCCGATCCCGCAATCTCGATCCGCGTGGACCGTTCGGCTAGCGGCGACGCAATCCGAATGCAGCAACAGGTCGAAAAAGTTGCCTCTGACATGCAATTGAGCCTGCCGGAAGGCGTTCGCATTGACCTGATCCGCACTTTGGCAGAGTCGATCACCGCGCGTCTTAATATCCTCTTGGACAATGGGCTGATGGGGCTCGGTTTAGTGGTTGCGCTGCTCTTTTTGTTCCTGAATGCGCGAACGGCATTTTGGGTGGCAGCGGGCATTCCCGTTGCGATGACGGCGGCGATTGCAATGATGTACATAGCGGGGCTGACGATCAATATGATCTCGCTTTTTGCACTAATCATCACACTTGGAATTGTTGTGGACGACGCGATTGTGGTTGGGGAGCACGCCGATTTTCGCGCGCGCCGGCTTGGCGAAGATCCCACGACAGCTGCCGCAAATGCAGCCAATCGGATGTTTACACCGGTCTTTGCGGCAACCGTTACGACGATTATCGCCTTCTTTGGGCTGGTGGCGATCGGCGGGCGGTTTGGCGATTTGATCGCAGATATTCCGTTTACGGTGATTGTGGTGTTGATCGCTTCCTTGATCGAGTGCTTCTTGATCCTTCCAAACCATATGAAACATGCGCTCGCGCACACCGCGAAAGAGCATTGGTACGACTGGCCCTCTCGTCAGGTAAACAAAGGTTTTCGGTGGGTACGTGAAACGCTCTTCCGCCCGCTTATGGCAGGGGTCATCTGGGCGCGTTATCCGGTGATTGCTTGTGTTGTCTTGATCCTGTCCTCGCAGGCCGCGTTGTTCATCAAAGGCGACGTGCAATGGAGGTTCTTCAATGCGCCCGAGCGCGGATCGGTGACCGGCAATTTTGCGATGGTGCCGGGTGCCTCGCGCGAAGACACGTTCGATTTCATGCGCACGTTGCAGCGCACTGTCGAAACGCTGGGCGCGGAGTACGAAGAAGAACACGGCCGCAACCCGATTCAATTCGCATTGGCCGAAATCGGCGGGACATCCGGGCGCGGGCTTGCGGGGCAAGACACCAAAGAGCCCGAGCAACTCGGTTCGATTGCAATCGAGCTTATTGATGCCGACCTACGCCCGTATTCAAGCTTTGCCTTCGTGGCCGCCCTTCAGGACGCAGTTCCGCGCCATCCGATGTTGGAAACCATCAGCTTTCGTGGATGGCGCTCCGGACCCGGTGGAGATGCCATCGATGTCGAGTTGTCAGGCGCGAATTCCGATACCTTGAAAGAGGCCGCTGAGGCGCTCAAGACGCGATTAGCCCAATACGGCGAAGTGTCCGCGCTGGAGGACAATCTGGCCTATGACAAGGAAGAGCTGATCCTTCAGCTAACACCACAAGGGCAGGCGCTTGGGCTGACCATTGATGCGCTGGGCGCAACATTGCGCGCGCGACTTGGGGGGATCGAAGCGGCGACTTATCCCGATGGCCCGCGAACGGCGCGCATTCGCGTTGAACTTCCAAGTGGCGAACTGACAGCGGATTTTCTTGACAGAATGCTTATACGGACCGGTGCGGGTCAGCCCGGTGAAGGCGTCTATGTACCGCTGGCTGATATCGTGACGGTCGAACGCCGCACTGGGTTTTCGACTGTTCGTCGTGAGAACGGCCTACGGGTTGTGTCCGTCACGGGTGACCTAAGCGAAGATGATCCCGCACGCGCCGAAGAAATTTCCGGCGAAATCGGTGAAGTGATTTTGCCAAAACTTGAAGAGGACTTTGGCATTTCAACCCACATGTCGGGTTTGGCCGAAGACGAGCGCAACTTTCTTTCGGATGCATTGACGGGTCTGATCCTTTGCCTTGCGGGTATCTATCTGACGTTGTCGTGGGTCTTTGCAAGCTGGTCGCGTCCAATGGTTGTCATGGCGATCATTCCCTTCGGACTCGTTGGCACAATCTGGGGTCATTATGTCTGGGACGTCCCGCTTTCGATGTTCTCGGTCGTGGGTTTGATCGGGATGGTCGGGATCATCATCAACGATTCCATTGTTCTCGTGACGACGGTGGACGAATATGCCGAAGATCGCGGGTTGTTCCCCGCGATCATTGATGGTGCCACCGACCGATTGCGCCCGGTCATGTTGACCACGCTGACCACGGTTCTTGGTCTGACGCCGTTACTCTATGAGACATCGCAACAGGCCCAGTTCCTGAAACCGACTGTGATCACGCTTGTCTATGGGCTTGGGTTCGGCCTTGTGCTTGTTCTGCTTGTCGTTCCCGCGCTTCTGGCAATTGGGCATGACCTTGGTCGTAACATTCGCGCCGCGCGCCGCGCCGCGCAAGGCCGTGCCGCGGGCATGCTGGGCGCGATTGGCGCATTGAGTGTCGCGATGCTTGGTTGGTTTACGGCCACGATGGGCGCTGTTGCGTTCAATGGAGCATTACCCGCAATCTTAGGCGCGGGCACGTCCATGTCATTGGCCTTTGTGATGTTTGTCGCCGGGGCGGCCGTTCTGACGCTGGTTGTCTGGATGATCTCGGCGGCTCGCCTTGGCAGACGGTCGCGCGCGTTGTGAATGCCTAACCGCAGCCCTGGATATCAATCGCCCGACCGCCGCCAAACAGCGTGATCCGCACGTCCTGCCTCGAAAGCGCGAACGGTTGAGCAGTGCCAGGCACCATATCAACTTCGGCCGACAGGGTTTGACCGCTGCGGGTTACAATCGGATCGGTGATCCAAATGCTGTGATCCGGCAATTCGACAACAGCAACCTCATTGCGAGCCATTGCTGCGACGTTGATATTGGCCGTCAATCGCAATCCGTCACTGATCGGAACGATTTCGCAGTCCACAGCACTGACGCCCGCCTCGGCTGCATTCATCGGGTGGTCTTCCATCGCAACCTGTACCGCAGAGGAGGGTGTCCGCGCGTCAGCGGAAAGTGTGGCGTGAATGCGAAGCTCCATCGGGATGCAAATCTCTTCGCAAACACCGATCAAAAGATCGCCGTTCAATGTAATATCTTGATCGCCAGCTTCCGGCCGGACCGAAAGCGGAAAGACAACGCGATCCGTGTAACCAATCGATCGCATGCCGTTCAGTTCGTAAACATTAGGCACCGGAAACCCGACCGTAACGCTTTGCAGGTTCTTGGAAGCAGACCAATCAAAAACCGGGGGGATGCCGCCTTCGCCAGGGCGTCGCCAATATGTTTTCCAACCCGGCGCAAGATCAATGGCCAGCGCTGCATGGTGTAGGCCGTCTTCTCCGCGCCAACCGGACATCAATTCAGGTACAGCAATTTGGTCATGCAGATCGGCCCAAGCAGCAGGGGCGGTCAGCATCATCGCCCCAAGGGCGGCAAAAATCACATTCTTACGCATCTCAAAGATCAGTTAAGCGCCAGATTTGCCCTTGGGAAATCACAATCAGGTAATGGATCGTGAGTGTGGCTGTCGCGCCCTTGTACGTTAGTGGCGAATCCCCGCATGCTGGACCCATGACCAGTGATGCCATGAACCTTGAAGGCAAGTTGTTGATTGCGATGCCCGGAATGGGCGATCCGCGGTTCGATAAAGCAGTAATATTCATTTGCGCCCATGGCGACGACGGAACGTTGGGGCTGATTGTGAACAAGCCGACGCCCGACTTGAAATTTGCGCGACTGCTCGAACAACTTGATCTCAATGTTCAATCCCCAAAGGCAGATATCGATGTGCATTTCGGCGGACCAGTAGAGAACGGACGTGGATTCGTTCTGCATTCCGCGGACTATGCGTCAAACACGTCAACGCTGCAGGTGAACGATGTCTTTGGCATGACGGCCACGCTGGATGTGCTCGAAGACATTGCAAATGGGGACGGACCAGCGGACGCTTTGCTGGCGCTTGGCTATGCGGGGTGGGGCCCGGGACAGCTACAAGATGAAATCCTGCAAAATGGCTGGCTTACGGCAGACGCCGACCAAGCGCTCGTTTTTAACAAGGATGATGACGGCAAGTGGTCGGCCGCATTGGCAACGCTTGGTGTTGATGCGTTGATGCTATCGGCCGACGCAGGGCGCGCTTAGCCCGGACCAAGGGGCAAGCAATCGACATTCTGAGCGAGCAGCCGACGACAGGCAAGTTCAGCTTTTGCCTCTGACAGACCAACGAAATTTGCCTCGAACCCCTTGGTGGACCGCACAACTTTGCGCAACGCCTCGTCCAGTGTTCCAAGCTCCACGAGCGCGGTCTGAAGCAGCATCTTTTCGGCTTCGTGGCGCGAAGAAAAGCGCCCGACGTTAATTGCCCAATGACGTCCGCCCGACGTTGACATCCTGGTGACGACGACTTGGTCATCTCGCGCTTCCGGCGCGTTAGGAGTTGGCACATTTCGCTTGGCCGGTCTTGGTGGTGGCGACAACAGCGCGCCTGCCAATGACGCGGTCAAAACGGCTTTTGGCGCAACTTCGGCCGATTCCTTTGGTGGCGTCGCAGTTGAGGCCGCTTGCGCAACCACAACTTCGGCCAACGCATCGGAAATGCCGTCTTTCATTGCGATCAGCACGTCTTCGGCCGGAGCTACGACCGGGCGACCGCGTGGCCGGATCGACCGCGTTATCAATCCAGAGGTGCGAATGGTCTTCCCGGCACCAGACTGCGATCCGTTTTCTGCCATCAGGATAGGACGTTTGGGTTTGCGAACCGCGACACGTGTTGGGGAACGATCAAACCCCATATCAAGCAATTCCGCGATACGGTTTGTGCGCCACGCCGTCGAACGGCCACCAAAGACAGTCGCAATGACGCGCTCGTTTCCGCGTTCTGCTGATGCAACAAGGTTGTAACCCGCCGCGCGCGTGTATCCCGTTTTGATCCCGTCGGCACCGCGGTAGGCGTTCAACAGGCGACGGTTCGTGTTGTTCACCATCTTCGTGCCAGCGCTCGTCGATTTTCGCGAGAAAAGGTTGTAGTATTCCGGGAAATCATAAAACAGATGACGCCCCAAGAGCGTCATATCCCGCGCCGTCGACAGATGACCGCTTTCGGTAAGGCCATGGGCGTTTTTGAAAGTCGTCTGGCTCATTCCCATCGCTTTCGCCATCCGGGTCATACGCCGCGCGAACGCCGCTTCGCTGCCAGAAATGGCTTCGCCTAACGCGGTCGCGGCGTCGTTGGCCGATTTCACCGCTGCGGCCCGAATGAGGTATTTCAACTGTATGCTATGCCCGGCTTTAAGCCCCAGCTTTGACGGAGGCTCAGCGGCAGCTTTGCGCGAGATCAGAACTTTGGTTTCCGTCGTGATCTCGCCCTTTTGAATGGCATCGAAGACAACATAAAGCGTCATCATTTTGGTCAGCGACGCTGGGTGCAATTTGGTGTCGGCATTTCGCGAATGCAAAACCTTGCCCGATCGTGCGTCCATGACCATCGCCGCATACGGCGCTGCACTGGCTGCACTTATCAGAATAAGCGCACAACAAATCATCAAAAGCGCTCGCATTGCGAAACGCAAAAGTATCGGAAAAATCACGACACTGCCCTTTATCTGCCTCAGACTCCGATCTTTAGTCGCCGGATGCCTTTATTTTTCAAAACTGTAACATGAGTTATCTAATCCGAAAATGATGAATTTTCGGTATCTTTTAGTCAGACTCGTGCAAAATCAGTATCGGGCGGTTTCTTGCCCACCTACCGCTAGGTCTTGTGGCAGATGTCCGACACAATCTTCGGAAGTGCTGCAAAAGTTGCGGCTTCCCGGTAACGCGGATGGGATGCCGGGGCCGGAGCCGCTTCGATTTCCCACGTCAGACCGTGCGGAACATACACCGCCCAACCACCTGCTTCGATCACCGGATTGATGTCTGATTTCAAGGAATTCCCGGCCATCAACGCGCGATTCGGCTTGGTTCTGAAGCGCGAGAAAATCTCGATGTAAACAGGCGCTGTTTTGTCAGAAACAATCTCTACGCCGTCAAACATCTCGCCCAAACCCGACTGCGCAATCTTGCGTTCCTGATCCAAAAGGTCGCCTTTAGTGATCAAGATCATCTGAAAATCTGACGCCAGTGCGTTGATCGTCTCCTCGACGCCAGGCAGTAATTCGATTGGATGGGCCAACATTTCTTGCCCCGTATCAATCACTTGGCGAATAATGTCTCCGGGCACGCGATTTTCAGTCACCTCAAGCGCGGTCTCAATCATCGACAGCACGAAGCCTTTGATACCAAATCCATAGTGACCCAGATTGCGCCGCTCCGCCGCCAGCAATCGCTCTGCTAGATGATCTTCGTCTGCATATTCCTTCAAGAGATCGATGAAATGCGCCTGGGTCATGCGAAAGAAGCGTTCGTTATGCCAAAGCGTGTCATCGGCATCAAAACACAGGGTTGTCAGCATGAACCAAAGCCTAGTTTGTTAATCGGCTCTTTTCTAAAGCCATTTATCACTTATATTGTGCGTTCCAGCGACAAGAACCGAGACGTAAAAAGCGTGATACGTGACCCATTGCACATGATGGCCGATGACGACAAGCCGGGCGACGGTGATGGCGATACAGGTGTATTGACCGAAACCAAGCCAAAGACGGACCGTCCGCCGCTTTATAAAGTCATGTTGCTCAACGATGATTACACACCAATGGAATTTGTCGTGCATGTGCTTGAGCGGTTCTTTGGCATGTCTCATGCCCAGTCATTTGAATTGATGCTGACGGTGCACAAGAAAGGGCTGGCAGTCGTCGGCGTGTTCTCGTTCGAAGTGGCCGAAACCAAAGTTGCGCAAGTGATGGATTTTGCCCGCAGGCACCAGCATCCATTGCAATGCACCATGGAAAAGGAATAGGGCGCGCGCGCCCCGTTTGACCATTTATGTTATCCCAACGTCTTGATCTCGCGCTGGAAAGCGGCGCAATTGAGTTGCCTGACACTGGTCAGATTGCGGTCGTCGGCGCGTCAGGCGGCACCGATCTTTCCGGCCTCCCGAACGACCGGGTGGAAATCATCGCGCGCCATTTTCCGGACCATACGGCGTTTCAGGGGCAAGGCTTCAACGTCGCGCCCAAACTGAACGGACCATACGTACTGGCAATTGTTGCATTGCCCCGCGCCAAAGCGGAAGCGCGTTTGACACTTGCTTCCGTCGCCAAAGTCACGAGTGGCCCGATTGTGATAGACGGACAGAAAACCGACGGCGTGGATTCGATGCTCAAGGCCGCGCGCGCAATGGGCGTATTGGGCGAGGTGATCTCAAAAGCGCACGGGAAGCTCTTTGTTCTGCGAAACGCGGATTTCTCAGGCTGGGTCGCGGACGGGCCAATCCAGATAGACGGCAGGTTCGAAACACGTCCCGGTGTCTTTTCCGCAGATGGGATTGATCCAGGTTCATTTGCGCTGGCCGAAGCACTGCCCCAAAAACTCAAGGGCCGGGTTATCGATCTGGGGGCGGGCTGGGGTTATCTCAGCGAGGCAATCCTGGCGCGCGATGGCGTGAGCGAGGTGGCTCTTGTCGAGGCAGATCACGTCGCATTGGAGGCGGCTAAACGAAATATCAAAGACCCTCGCGCGTCGTTTCACTGGGCAGATGCGCGGACATTTCGACCTGGAATGCTAGTGGACCACGTGGTTTCAAATCCGCCATTTCACCAAGGCAGACGTGCAGAACCTGAACTTGGACAGGCGTTTATCCGCGCGGCAGCGGCCATGCTGGCGCCAAAAGGCGCGCTCTGGCTTGTGGCAAACCGGCATTTGCCTTACGAAAAGACCCTTGAAGACGTGTTTCGCACCGTAACTGTGCTCGTTCAGACCCAAGGATTTAAGGTCTTTCACGCCGCCTCTCCCCATCGTCGCCCGAAAGGATAAGTCCATGTCGTTTTCTATTACTGGCAAGACTGCGGTTGTCACTGGCGCGGCAAACGGCGTCGGGTTGGCCGTGGCGCGCCATTTTGTAGCGCGCGGTGCGAACGTCATGTTCGCGGATATGGACGAAGAAAAGCTGGTCAAAGAACTGGGCGAAGTGGGCGATGATGACGAAGGCACAACCGGCTATTTCCATGGCGATCTGCGAGAAAAACTGACCGTCGCGAACCTGTTATCGGCAACGATTGACCGGTTCGATCGCGTCGATATTCTGGTCAATGCGTCCCGTCAGATGATGGCGGCCGATCCTTTGAATGCTGACGACGACGCGGTGACAACTCTTCTGAACCAAAACCTAATCACGTCACTGCGCCTGACTCAGGTCTTCGCCAAACGAATGATAAAACAGGCCGCAAAACAAGAAGAAGAAACGCCGGCAGGGTCCATCATCAACCTTTCATCCATTGCCGCACGCCGGACACAGCCGGATTTGTTGGCCTACTCGGTGTCCTCTGCGGCGGTTGATCAAATGACGCGATCGATGGCAGTGGCGCTGGCTCCGCACCGCATTCGCGTGAACGCCATCGCGCTTGGTTCGGTGATGTCGGCCTCGCTGAAAGGCGCGCTTGCCGAAAACGAAGAGTTTCGGGAAGAGATTGTCGGCTCCACGCCCCTCTCCCGGATAGCAAGCCCGACGGAGCTTGCAGACGTCGCGCAGTTTCTGGCCTCCGATGGCTCCGGCTTTATGACCGGTCAGATTTTGACCGTTGACGGCGGTCGCACGCTTGTTGATGCAGCCGACGCTCCCGCGCATTGAATTTGCGCGGCTACTTTCGACGGCCAGAGGTAATTACCAACTCACGATTTTTTTCGCCTAATGGACACGAACGAGCGTTTTCCTTAGTTCGTGATTGTGTAAAGTTTGCCTGACACGAAGCGAGGTGGTGATGTCAGACGACTTTGAAGAACGCAAAAACCGCGCGAGCGCTTGGTTCCGCAGCTTGCGCGACGAAATTGTTGGCGAATTCGAAAGCCTTGAAGAAACCCAAACCACTGGTCCGTTCTCAGATGCCCCGAAGGGGACGTTTGAGGTCAGTGAAACAAAGCGGTCTTCTGAGGACGGCAGCGACGCGGGTGGCGGTCTGATGAGCGTTATGCGCGGTGGACGCGTCTTCGAAAAAGTGGGTGTTAATATATCCACCGTTTATGGCGAATTGGGCGCGCGTGCACAGGCAGCGATGGCCGCGCGCAAGGGAATTCCCGGTATGGCAGATGATCCGCGATTTTGGGCCAGCGGCATTTCCCTCGTCGCGCACATGCAAAACCCTCATGCGCCTGCGGTTCACATGAACACTCGGATGTTCTGGACGCCGCATGCATGGTGGTTTGGTGGCGGGTCGGATTTGAACCCCTGCATCGAATACGACGACGACACAGCAGATTTTCACGCCACCCAAAAGGCGCATTGCGATCCGCATGGCGAAGACATCTATCCGAAATACAAAGAGTGGGCGGACGAGTACTTCTTTGTTCCGCACCGTGGCCGCGCTCGCGGGGTCGGCGGCATATTTTATGACGACCGCAACACGGGTGATTGGGAAAAGGACTTCGCGTTCACCCAGGATGTCGGCCGTGCGTTTCTCGCCGCTTACGTTCCCTTGGTCGAACGTCGTCGCGATACACCGTGGAACGATGCCGATAAGGACACCCAGCTTGTGCATCGCGGCCTTTACGCGGAATACAACCTCGTCTACGACCGCGGCACCAAATTCGGTCTTGAAACCGGGCACGATGCAAACGCGGTTTTGATGAGTCTCCCGCCGATGGCCAAATGGGTCTGATCGCCGCCTAGCCGCCCAGAGCGGCGCGAAGTTCTTGCTGCAGCCGGTTCAACTCGCGCTGAATGCTTTCACGTAGGCCGGGGCGTTCATCGGCCTGCGCCGCGCCCTGTCCGCGCCCGGCCATCCAGATCTCTACGATACCTTTGCTGGGGGACGGGCGAAAACTTGTGAAATCGCGCACATCCCCTCCTATTGCATCAGCGAGAACCTCAGCTGCGGCAGCGTCTTCTTCGTGGAAATACCGGATATTTGTCTTGCTGATTGAAAAGCCCGAAGGGCGCAGCTTGTCGACGGTGAAGCCTGCGTTCGCGGCTGTGCCGGTCAAAGCCTCTGCCGACGCAAGCGCAACCCGGTTTGGATAATGAAGTACGATCTCAAGCCCAGCGTCGAGAACCAATGGGGGCGTTGAAGGCGCAACCACAGCTTCGATATTATCCAACGGAATGTCGACTTGGGTTTCCACTAAGACAACGTCCAAATTCGGGGCTTCTTCCGTGATCTCTGGTGAAACTGCGGCGTCGGTCACTGGTCGGGCGGGCGGTGTTGCAGTCAATACCACTGGAGGAACCACGGCAGGCGCGATCTGAACTTCGGGTGCGTTTCCATCATATGAGGGAAGTGCGAACGAAAATGCCGCGTTGTGAAGTAAATCAGGGGCGGCCGTCGCGAACTTTTCTGTGGCGATGATCTCAGGCGCAATCGGAGCGCGCAAAAGTTTCGGCGCGTTGATCACGGCCGTATCGGGACCTGCCCACGGCGCTGTGGGCTGGGCAAATTCCTCTGCAACCTTAGCTATGATTAGTTCTTCCTTCGGCGCAGCCGGTTCGGAGGGCCTTGGCGTAATTGCGCTGGTCGTGACAGGCGCGGCGTCTTTCTCTGGTGCCGCAGGTGTTTCAGCAACGGGGTCGGGTGCGTCGAGTAGACCAAAAGCGGCCGCTGCAAACGCGCCCACCAGCGGGGCAGCGAGCCATAGCAGCCAGCGCCCCTTCTGCCGCACGGGGGGGGTTGGAAGTGGTTTTGGCGCGGCGCGCGGCGCGCTTACATTCGGCGCAGGCGCAACAAGCGACGCTTCAGCTGCTTTCCGGGACTGGTCAAGGTCAGATTTAGACGTCGGCGCCGTGTCGATCGCTTTTGGCATTACAACTGGCGCCGTCTTTGGCTTAGCGGTTTCGACGCGCCTTTGGGGAATTTCAGGGGCCTCGGCAACCTTCGGTGCAGGCGTCAAGGAGGCGGCCTTCGGCGCCGCATTTCCGGCTTCCTTCGCGGCCAGAACAGCCTTACGCCGCTCGCGCGCGTCTTCAAGCCGGTCATAGACCGTCATCTGACGCGCTTTGCCTTTCGAACCACTGGCGCGAATTGGCGATCGCGACGGATTGCGACCCTCACTCATAACGTTCCCCCATGACCCGCGCAGTAACGCCGGGCAAGCATAGGTTATAACGAAAACATAGCCTTCAATAAAGAGATGGCGCTGCGACATCCCTGCACGGCACGAAAACCAGCCAGATCTGGCCGATCATCGCCTGAGGTTTGGAAGCCCGATCCCCGTTGCTTCAAATCCGCCATCAACAGCTAAACACTGTCCGGTGATAAAACTCGCAGCGTCGGATGCCAAAAATACTATCGCCTCAGCGATCTCGCGTTCTGTTCCATAGCGGTTGAGCGGCAGGGCATCGTGATAGGCGTCAATGATATCCTGAGTATGAACCGCCATTGCCAGTTTTGTGCGCACTGGACCCGGACAGATGCAATTGGCGCGCACACCGAATTCACCGAGTTCAACGGCCTGTTGTTCCGTGAGCGCGATCACACCAGCCTTGGAAGTGCCATAAGCCACGCGGAGCGTCGAAGCACGCAAACCTGAAATCGAAGCGATATTGACGATGCACCCTTTGGCATCTTTCAGCGCGGGTGTTGCGGCCTGCGTGACAAGGAACGGTCCGTCCAGATTGGTCTCCATCACCTGCCGCCATCGCTCGTACGTCGTATCCTCAATCGGACCGAAATCTGCGACACCTGCGTTGTTGATCAACGCGTTTACGCCGCCAAATTGCTCGATACAGGCTTCAACCATGCTTGGCACAGCCTTTGGATCGGAAACGTCGCACACGATTGCGAAGCCGTGGTCGAGCGATGCGGCTGCTTCCAACAAGGCGCCCTCGTCACGATCCACCATCGCGACTTGCCAGCCGCGCTCGATAAAGAGCCTCGCAGTGGCAAGCCCAATGCCGCGCGCGGCTCCGGTGACTAGCGCTGTTTTTCGCTTCGCGTTCATGGATCAGGCGGCCTCAGCTTCAGGGCCGCCCATAGATTGCAATCGAATGGCCAATATCCAGATTGCCGTCAAAACCGCTGTCATGATGAATGCGCCAGATGTGAACGTCGCGACCACACCCATGAACATGACGAATGACGTCAACGCACCAGCC
>CALLWO010000040.1 GCA_938016355.1 uncultured Boseongicola sp.
CTCAACCAGTTCGCCGCTTTCGACCAGCGGCCCAACCGTCACGGTCGGCATCATTGCCCAGCCGATCCCCTTGCGGCAGCACAAGAGATGGCCCTCGTAAGACGGTATATAGTGTGACGACAAACGCGCGCTGTCGCCGAAGGCAAGAACCATCCATTGCTGGGGCAGCGTGTCTTTGCGGTCAAAGCGGATGGACGGCGAGATCGACACCGAGGACATGCTTGAGCCACCTGAAAGGTAGCGTTCGGCATATTCCGCAGACGCGACGGCCATATATTCCATCGCGCCAAGCGGGAAGATGCGGCAGCCGGGAATGGATTTTTCTGATGATGTCACGATGGCAAGCGCGTCGCCCGAGCGTAAACGCTCTTCGGTAAATTCCTGATCGTCCGGGATCACTTCAAGGCGCAGGTTCAATTCGTCCGCCGCGCGCGACACAACCGTAGGGAACCATGTCGCAAGGCTGTCGCTGTTCACCGCAATGCGGATCGACACAGCGACGTTTTCACCGCCCTCGCCTTTTGACGCGAGCTGTTCGGTCAATTCGTGGCGCAAAAGCGTGACCTGCTCAACATGCTGGCACAAGAGCAGACCGTCTTCGGTGGCCACGCATGGCCGCCCGCGCAGAATCAGAACCGCGCCGACCTTCTCTTCGAGCTGTTTGATTCGCTGAGACACGGCCGATTGGGTCACATCAAGTGACTTCGCAGCGGCTTCAAAGCTGCCTGTTCGCACCACAGCGGCGAGAACATTAAGTGAATCATAATCAAAAATCATAGTCGGCAGACTCAACCTACATAAGCTTCCCTAATGTTAGATCAGCGAAATGCCCTTAATTCAATAGAATCCCTACCGCTGGTCGGGAAGATCCGACGGTTTTTTCTATAAGTGTCTATAATGGTGACCAGATTGACACACTCCAGACCGTTGAAATTGTGGCGCAAATATGGCTTCTTTGTGTCTCCACTTGGTCGGGGGGCTGGGTCTATGTCTGCTAGGGCACTACGCCAGAAATACACACGTTCGTTTGTTGGTTTGGACAAACATGCACGCGCAACCGCGTGGGCAATTGTCATCGGGTACTTCATTCAGATCGCTGCGTCGGTTGGTCTTGGGGCCTATCTTCTGAGCATTCCGGTGACGGGTTTGACGATGACCATCGGCGTCTTGCTGATGCTGTTCATCGGCACGCGCCTTCGCGGTCTCAACAACATCGTGCACGAATGCTCGCATGCCACATTCAGCAGCCATCGCGGTGACAACGCGCTGATCGGTAAAATTTGTGCCTCATTTACGCTAAACTCGTTTGAAGATTATCGCGACGAGCACTTGTCGCACCACAAGCACCTTGGCGACTATGAACACGATATGGATTTGCAGGGGATTCAGAACCTCTCGATCCATGATCCGCTGACCCCTTCGGTTGTGCTACGCCACATTGCTGTGCCGATCCTCGGGCGTCACCTGCCCTACTACCTCGGCATGAACATGTCGTCGCGTGACGGCTTTGGGTTTCAGGCGATGAAGTATGGTCTGTTGGCGGCGGCTGTGGCGTTTACCTTCGCCTTTCCGATGACGGGCCTGTTGTTCGTGATCGTGCCATTCATGTTCTTCTATTCGGCGCTGAACTACTGGGCCGATTGTCTGGATCACGCAGGTATCGTGGCTTCGGACGAAGAACTGGAAGCGTCCCGCAACATCAATGCGCCCAAGTTGGTGCGTTGGCTGTTCTTTCCGCGCAACGATTGCTTCCATCTGGTGCATCATCTCTTCCCGCATATTCCGGCGCGCCACTTGGAAACGTCGCACTACACGCTGGCCGAGGAAGAGGTCTATCGCTCGCGCCCCAATGCGGTGCGCGGTGGTGGGGATCGTGAACCGGTGTCCGGTGGGGCAACCTTCCCGGCCGAGTGATCAGCCAAGCATTAGCTTCAGTGCGATGGCCCACATAAACAGGGCGACGCAGAAATCCAAAACTCGCCACGCTGTCTGGTTCTCAAACACATGAGCCAGGCGGCGTGCGCCGTAGCCAAGTGCAAAGAAGAACGCAAAGCTCGACAGAACTGCACCGGTGCCAAAGGCCAGGCGCGAGTCATATTGCGTGGATACCGTGCCCATCAAGACGACCGTATCAAGATAGACGTGCGGGTTAAGCCATGTGAAGGCGAGGCAGGTGAGCATCACAGCTGTCAGCGATTGCTCCGTGCCTTTGCCGACCTTCATCGCGTGGGCCGGCCAGAGCGCACGGCGCATGCTGAGCGCGCCATAGATCAAAAGGAAGATCGCGCCGCCGGTGGTGAGGAAGGGTTCGACCCAAGCGGCCGATTCCGCAATCAAATGAAACCCACCGACCCCGATGGAAATCAGGATCGCATCTGAGATGGCGCAGGTCAAAACCACAGCCAACACATGCGAGCGCAAGAGTCCTTGTTGAAGGACAAAGACGTTCTGCGCGCCGATGGCGACGATAAGGCTAAGACCGAGGGCGAACCCGGCTAAAGCGTCTTGGTATATCATGTACTAGTTCAGTGTGTGCTCGATTAGTGCCAGACCCTTAACCGATCCAGCGTCCCTGTCGTCGCAACCAAGTAAGGCGGTTTTATGAACGACTGGTGGACGACTTCACGATTTGAGCCAATTATTTGATTTTTGTTATAAAATTCCTGAATCAAGTCAAGCGTCCCGGTGGAAAAGTGTTCGGCGCGCGCAACTTTGCCGAAAGTTGCGACATTTTTGAAAGCGCTTCCGTCCCCCGAATCCTGGTCAATCGCCTTTGAAAACGCGACGGTGTGATTCCTAAAAGTTGACGTGAATTGGTGTGATCTAATTGTTTCGGTCGATAGGCCAATTTGTTTCGCACCTGCGGGATCGTCGGCAGATATGCTTCCCGTAACTGAAATAAATTGCATAAAATCAAAAAGTTAAGTGGCGCTTGACCATCTTAAGGCGCTCATTCGGAGCAAGTTAGACAAAGTGAAATTTACTTTACCTTAGTATTGCTAATGCGGGATAAGTTGTGCTAATTTGTATCTGTGTTCGAAGGTTGGGTGGTTGTTTGTTGCGAGTGCCAAGGTTCTGAAGACTGGAAATTGAAAATCAACGGTGCTGGTGCTCGGCACTGATTTTCATGAGCCAGGATGTTTAAGAGCCGAAACTGCGCGTGTGTTTGCGCGGTGTTGTGAGTGAGACGTGTATCTGTTTGCCGTTCTTGAGGTCGTGGTTGGCTCTGGGCAAAGATATTCAAAAGGGAATGGCGCCGTCCGGGTGGGGCGGCGCCATTTCTAAAAAGATGAGTTCGTGAGTTCGTGCAAGAGATCGGTGTCTTGGTGGCAGAGGTCCCAATCGGCCATCAGTCGGTGCAACACTTGCAAGAACAGTAATATTTTACACCCGTGACGATCGGTAGGCTACTTTGTGGCAGAATTGTGTTCGCCAGAACCTCTGGTTGAATCCGTTCTGATTGCGAGGCGGCATGGTCATTTCGGGTGATCGAGGCAAACGGGTCAACGCGCAGCACGCGGGCTGGTGGAATCACCACTCCCTTCCCTACCCTGCAAAATGCCTAAAACTGCGCTGATCCCTTCGAAATCCTCGATTCTGGCTGTTTCCTGAGGCGTTAAAGTGCGTTTCGAGATTGAGAACGATGCGATTTTCATGAGCCCTTTTCCGCCGGTCGAGGCCGAAATTATCCAATAAAAACAGTAAAGTGACGCGCACGTAAAGGTAAAGCGTCGTCGTCGCCTGTGTGCCGGATCGGTTCGCGCAGGGGCTCAAAAAACCGGGCTCTAAGTATTGCTAATGCTAAATAAGTTGTGCTAATTTATATGAGTGTTCGACGGCTGGGGGGTCGTCAGTTTAACGAGTGTTCTGAGAGAGGGTTTTGACAGAAAAGCAAGCGTTGGTGCTCGACGCTGGCAGGTCTGAAAAAAACGCAAACTTAGAGAAGTTTTTTGCCGGATCGTGTGTTTGATCTGGGTTTACTAGTAAGCGATGTATCGCAGTTCGCCGTTTAGTGGTCGTGGTTGGCTCTGGCAAACGAATCAAAAAAGAAATGGCGCTGTCCGTCCCGGCAGCGCCATTTCTTACGTTTAGGCCCTTATTCATTGGTGTAATCGCCAAAACGAGCCCGAAATTCCGACACTATATATATACACCCATTCTCAGACCTTATTCGGCGGGGGCGGTGATTCCCCTGTAAACTCACGAAATAAGCCCCGATTTCAGGGGTTTCGCGCGTGTGCGCAGAATTTTTTTGAAGTTTATTTATTGGAAACAATCGCACCCTGGTGCGCACGGCCCCCTGTTTTCCAAGCCTCAAGTTAACCTAGCGTCAAGAATGAGCGGACTCGCGGCTTGGGGAAGTTGACGTAAGGGTAAATTAGACGGTGACATAGGTCACAGTCGTCCTTACAAATTTAAGACATATTGGAACGAGAATACATTTGATGGCTCGCCTGCTTTTTTAAATCACGTTTTTCATACGTGCCTACAGGATCGAGACAACACCAAAATCTGTGGTTTTCCACATCTGTCGCGCATGCGCGGCCGATGGGATGGTTCCTTGTGAGGAGGGTTCGGTTTGGCATTTCCTTTTGGTCGCAAACCAACGTCGAACGAATTTAGAGCGAAGCGCGAAGACAAAGCGCGTGTCCATTGGTCGGGAACGGCATTTGGGCAAAGACACCTTTCGGGGACGTCCCGACGAACCACCTCCAGCGCGGTGAATGAGCACCAGACCGGCCCTGCCCGTCTGGATGTCGAGGCTTTAGAGCCTCGCTTTTTGCTGTCGGCGGATCTGCTGCCCATCAGCGTTGATCTTGATCCGCTCGGTTCGGACCTTGTTCTGCAGTACGACCTCGGCGATGGAATTGATCCGGCTGTTCTGAACATTCTGGATGCCGAAAACGATATGGCCATCGTGGCCACGATTGATCCCGCTGAGGTGGGCGACATCACGCTTCAAGGGGGCGACGCAGACACGACCTTGCGGGTCGACATGATCATGCCGTTCGATTTTGACAACGCGATTCACTTTGATGGTGGCGCGGGCAATGACGTGCTGGCCGGCCCAGGCGGCGACACGACCTGGAATGTCACTGGCGAAGATGCGGGCAATGTTGCAGGCCTGACCTTTTCCGATGTTGAAACGCTTCGCGGTGCGGCTGACAACAACGACACCTTTATCCTTGCCCCCGGCGGATCCCTCAGCGGTGTCGCAGATGGCGGAGATGGCGGGTACGACGTGATCGAGGTGCAAAGCCTTGATGGTCAGACGCTTCGGTCTTCGGCCACAGGCGCGCAATCCGGAACCGTCGGCGTCGATGGCGTGACAACGGAATATGCCGGGCTTGAACCAGTCCTACTTATCGGTAACGGCCCGATCATGCTGGACGGCACGTCGGCTTTTGATCTTTTGAATCCGACCACCGATGATATGATTCTGCAGGTGAACCCAGCTGACAGCACTCAGCTGATGTTCGGGCCCAATGGGGCGACGACCTTCTTTGAGACCTCGTTCTTCAGCACCGATGTCACAAGCATCACGATCAACATGGGGATCGGAAGCGATTCTCTGATTATCGGAGATCTGGGGGATTTCGACGGCGCGCTGATCATCAATGGTGATCCCGATGCGCTGACCCCAATCGATCCGCTCCTGGGAATTGATTTTGGCGGCACAGACACGGTGACGTTCCAGGAAGATTTCCAGCTCGACGGGCGCGCGCTGACTGTTGATGCCGAAAACATCATCGTTGCGGCGGGCGTCAATATTTCGACGAACAGTGCCACCGGCAATGCGGGTGATATCGAATTCAACGGCACGACGATTGAAATGTTGACGGGGTCCAGCCTGAATGCGGTGGGGATTAACGGGTTTGACGGCGGCGATGTGACGATCACGGCCACAGCCGAAGGCGACGCGCTTGATCTGCTCGCGTTCGAGAAAATCAGCGCAGATGCGAGCATCGTTCTGACGGGCGCAGAAATTTCGGCAGAGAACGTCACGCTTAAGGCGATGGCGACGTCCCTTCTGGGGGATGATCAAAACGCGCTAGAGGAACTTAGTGCGAAAATATTTGACGTACTTCCCATTTCGCAATTTGACAGCCCCCTTGTCTATAGCGTGAGCGAGATTGAATCCTCGGTCGATGTGCAATCGGGCAGTAACATCAACGCCGGCGGCAATGTGGAGATCACGGCCGACACCGACGTGGTATCCAACATCACGACGCTGATGCTTGGGCCATTCCCGTTCACTCTCAGCGCGATTTTCAACAGCATTGATTCTGACGCCGATGTCACGGTGCGGGACGGTGCGTCGATTGACGCTGCTGGAAGCGTCAAGCTGGAAGCGGATTTGTCCAACGAGATTACAACGCTGGCAACCGGCAACACCGAAAACGGCTTTGCGCTTGAGATCGCCTTTGTTGATGTCGATGCCCGTGCGGCGGCTATCGTTGAAAGCGGCGCGATTGTCATGGCCGGGGCGTCGATTGATGTGCTGGCAAATATCACCAATGCTCTGTCGACGACGGCCAAACCGTTCGAACTCACAAACGATGCACGCGGGGCGGACTGGGCGTATTCCAAGCTGGTTTCCGAAGCGATCGCGGCCATCGACGGGATGGCCGATGCAGGCGGCAACATTCGCGTCGAAGCAATATCCGACACCACCGATACCGTGGGTGCGGCGTCTGATCCGGCCAACCTTGCCAGCGAAATCAGCAGTCTGACCAGCGAACAGAGCAAGTCGTCAAAGCAATCCGACCGCATGCCGGTCGATGTGTCAGCGGCGCTGACAATGGTCGAAAACAACACCCGGGCCGAAGCGCGTCTGGGCGACAATTCTGAAGTGACGGCAGGCGGAAATATCGACGTCAAAGCGGACGCGAAATCGTTGGTGCAATACACCGCAACCAGCGAAGTGGAAGACGCGAGCTTTGGCCTTAACGCCGCCCTTGTTTTTGGTGATGTAACCATTGAATCAATGGCTTACGTCGGTGACACGGCGGTTGTCTCGGCAGGCAATGACCTCACGGTCGAGGCCCATGCCTCGGCGCCGAAACAGGAAGGCTTTTCCAAGATCTTCACGCAGTTCGAAGGCGATACGCTGATTGAAGCGCTCTTTAAGCTGCCGGTGATCGCGAACGATCTTGAAACCTTTATCTCGGGTCTCTTCTTTACCACCTATGCGCGCTCTGCCGTCGATGCCTCGTCCGATGACGGCGAAGGCGGTGTTGGCATCACGGCCTCTGCGGTGGATTTCATCATCAACACGGATGTCATGGCCTATATCGGCGCGGATGCGACTGTTACGGCTGACAACATCCTGCTTGATGCGACGTCGCATATCGACAGCGTGAACATGACCGGCGTGACGGATTTTGAATTCGTCATTGTTCCCAATCCAACCGGCGGCACCTCGGGCGCGGTCACCTCGGGCGCCTCGCTGTCGTTCATGGATTATAATGTGAATGTTCAGTCGTTTATCGACGATGGCGCCGACGTTGAAGCGCGCGAGAAACTCGACATTCGGGCGGCCTCGACCGAGAATATCTTCATGCTCACCGAAAGCGGTGGCGAAGGTGACAGCTTCTCTTTGAACGGCGGTGCGTCGATCTTTAACCGCGACACGGTTGTCGCCGCGTTTATCGATGACATGGCCAATGTGAGCGCCGTCGAAGACATCAACATTTCCGCCGAAGATCATATCAAGGCGCTCATTCTGACCGGTGGCGTGACCAAAGGCGCCAATGTCGGCGTCGGGCTTTCGGTCGCGCTGACCGATATCATGGGCATCACGCGCGCGTTCATTGGCGACGCGGAACTCTACGATGAGATTGATGCAGGCGGCACCGCAGCGGTGGCCGCACCCGGCTCCGTCAGCAGTGATCGCAGCATCAACTTGTCCGCCACATCCGGCGCGCCAACCGAGCTGACCGGCGGCGTTCCGACGGACAATCCAAACGAGATTTCCGCCTATTCCATCGCGGGCGCGACCAATTCCGGCAGCGGCGGTGATGCAGAAGGCGGCAAAGACAGCGGAAGCGGCAAATTCGGGCTGAATATCTCGGGCGACGTGGCGTTTAATACCATCGACGGTGACACGTCGGCGTTCATTGATTCCTCGGCCGTTCTGTTGCCCGGACTTTCGGTCAAAGTCTCTGCCTTCTCCGACAGTTTCATCCGCGCAATCTCCGGCTCTGCGGTCTATGCTGGCGGCCAAAGTTCTTCTGGAATTGCAGGCTCTTACAGCCAAAACACGATTTCCACGGCGGTGCGCGCATTCATCGACAACGCAGTCATCGGAGACAGCGGGAATTTCGGTCTGATCGACGTCAGCGCCGAAACCCAGGGCGGCATTTTCGCCATCTCTGCCGGTGGCACTGGCGCGGGCAAAATCGGTGTTGCCGGATCGGTGTCCAACAACACGCTTGATGGTTTGACCGAGGCCTATATTTCCGGGCTCGAAAAGGACAAAGCGACCGTCAGAATTGAAGCCAGCGACGGCTTTGATCTGGACGACACATCGTCGATGCAACAGTCGCTTGATGACAACGACGGGCGTGGCATTTTCTCGATTGCGGGCGCGGTGACATTTGGTGGTAAGCTCGGCATTGGTGCCGGTGTTGCGTTCAATGAAATCGACAATGAAACCAAGGCCTATGCCCAAGATCTCGTGATCGGTGAGCTGAACTCGTTCTCGGTCCTTGCGGTGACCGACAATCAGATCGAAAGCTACGCGGTTGCGGCGGCCCTTGGGGCGTCGAACGCAGCGGCGGGCGCGGTCACATTCAACACGATCGAAAACGTCACTTCGGCGATGATCATCGGCAGCCAGCTTGGAATGATTGCGCCTGCGTTGAACGGCGTGAACGTCGTGGCCGTGGATGCCTCGAAAATCCGCACAGGCGCGGGCGGCGTTGGCGTCAGCAGCGGCGGAGCAATCGGCTTTGGCGCATCGGCGACCTACAACAAGATGGCAAGCACGGTCGAAGCAGGGATCACCGGGTCCGACATTCGTTCAGATGGTGACATTGTGGTGTCGGCCAGCGCGGATCGCGACATTGAAACCGTGGCCGTTGCAGGCAGCGGCGGCGGCACGTTGGGCGTGGCAGGAGCCATTGTTATCAATGACTTGGACAACATTGCGCGCGCTCATATCACCGACAGTTCGGTTCTTTCGCAAGGCAATATCGACGTCGTCGCGATGCAGTCCAACGACATCTTTGCAGTTGCCTTTGGCGGCGCGCAGGGCAGCACTTTTGGGCTTGGCGGCGGGATCGTCTGGAACACTTCCGACAACATTACCGAAGCCTATGTCACAGGTTCGACGGTCGATGCGCTGGCGCTTAACGCCGCGCGGCAGGTGGCGACGCTTGATCGCGCGGGCGACGGCGCGGTCGTGTACGAAGACCTTTCCGGTCTGGCGGTCACCGCCATCAGCACCGGGCTTTTGACGACAACGGCGATCAATCTGAGCTTTGGGGGAACAGCGGGCGTTGCCCTGAGCGGGAATGTGTCGACCATCAAGGACAAAACCAGCGCGCGAGTGAACGGCGGTTCTGTGGTGAACCAGTCGGCCGAAGCTGACAGCGATCAAAGCGCGGTGATCCGCGCGGGCACTGCGTTTGACATGCTTGCCATTGGCGGCGCGGCAGGCGGCGGTGGCACGGCGGGCGTTGGCCTTGCCAACAACACGCTCATCATGCGCACGGATACCGAAGCTTACATCGACGGCGCCAGCACGCTTTGGGCGATGGATGATGTCGATGTCGCCGCTGCTTCGGCGCAATCCATAGATGATATCGTCGCCGGCGGCGGCGGGGCTGGCACGGCTGGCATTGCTGGGTCGGTGTCGGTTGGCATCTTTGAGTCTGACGTGAACGCCTATATCGGCGATGCAAATGTGCGCGCGGGCGATGATCTGAGCGTGAGCGCGGATCAATCCGCCGACCTCTTGCAGGTCGCAGGCTCGCTTGGCGCCGGTGGCACCGTCGGCATTGGCGGATCGGTCGCGGTTTCCACGATTGAAAATACGACAAAGGCTGAAATCCGTGGTGCAGCCACAACGGATGCGGGCGGCGCAACAGATGTTGATGCGACGTCTTCGGAATTCTTTGACACCGTCGCTGCAACCATCGCAGGCGGTGGAACCGCCGGGCTTGGCGCGGCTGTGATCGTCAAGACCAGCGAAAGCGAAACAATCGCGCGCATCGGCGCGGGTGCAGACGTTAACCAGACATTGAGCGGCCCCGGCCAAACCGTGGGTGTGACGGCAACCGACACGGTTGAAATGCTGTCGGTCGCAGGCGGGTTGTTCGCAGGCGGCACAGTGGGTGCCGGTGCGGCAACCGACGTTCAAATCCTGCGCAATCAGGTGCTTGCCGAAATCGGTGCGGGCGCCACGGTCAGCGCGACCGGCGCGGTCGATGTGACGGCGACCTCTGATCAAACCGTTGATTCCTATGTGATTTCTGGCGCGGGCGGCGGCACGGTTGGCCTTGCTGGCGCGGTGTCTGTCATCGCCATCGGCGACGAAGTTGATCAAGACGAGCTGATGGCTGACGACGGCTCTTCGACCTCGGATGGTGTCGACAGCGCAATAACTGGTGGTGAAGCAAGCGACAGCCTTGGCAGTTCGTCCAATGCCGACATCGCCGCCTTCTCGGCCAATTCAAAAGCGGACGGAGACGCGGAAACCGCAAGTCTCGGCGTTGCGGATGCAACGGATGCAGTGGGCGCGGACGCGCTTGGCAACACCGATGCGCTGATCGGCGCGGGCGCGGTGATCACCGCCGGTAGTCTTGATGTCATGGCGACCAACACGCTTGATCTGAACGTGGTGCCCGTCGGCGGCGGCTTTGCAGGGACGGTTGGGCTTGGCGGCGCGGTCGGCGTGGTCAACGTGGCGTCTTCTGCGCAAGCGCTCATCGGGAACAACGCGATCCTTGATATCGACGGCGACATCAATGTGATGGCCTCCACGACCGAGCAAATTGACAATGTCGTTGTCGCCGGTGCCATTGGCGGCGTCGTTGGCGTTGCGGGTTCTGTCAGCGTCACCAACGTCAACACCGCGACCCAGGCCAAAATCGGCAACGGTGTCGATGCGGATGCAAACAATCTGACGGTATCGGCAACCAATAGCTCGCTGATGACCTCTATCGCCGGGCAAGGTTCTGCTGGTGGCGCGGCCGGTCTTGGCGGTGCGGTGAATGTGGTGAATTTCGATAAGATCACCAATGCGATTGTCGGTCAGAACGCTGATATCGACGTGGCCCAGAACGTTGATGTTCTGGCCAGCACGAGCGACACGCTTTCCGGTCTGAGCGTCTCGCTCGGGTTTGGCGGCTCGGCAGGTATCGCGCTTTTGAACACAACCTTCCTCAACAGCAGCGCAACGCTGGCCGAGATCGACAACAATGCGAACGTCGACGCAGGCGGTGCCCTCACCCTGTCCGCGCAGCATTCGGCCTTCGTCAATACGATCATCGGAAATGCTGCCGCAGGCGGCGTGGCAGGCGTGGGTGCAGGCGCGAATGTCACCAGCTTCAGTGGCACGACAAACGCACGCGTCGGCTCTGGTGCCGCTCTCACCGCCACCGATATCGACGTGCTGGCGCAATCCTCGCTGGCGCTTGATGCTCAGACCTATGGCGTCGCACTGGGCGGCACGGCGGCGGTCAATGCTTCGGTCACAACCAACGTTCTGTCGGTTGAAACCGGCGCGTTGATCGACGGCGCAAGCCTGACGGCGGACACGATCGACGTCTTGGCGTCCAATACGCAAACCGTTGAAGCAACGACGATTTCTCTGAGCGGCGGTGTTGTCGCGGGTATCGGCGGCGCGGTTGACACACAAACCTTCGAGAACGACGTCACGGCGACAATTCAGAACGCGGCAATCTCGGCGGCTGTATCTGCAACGCTGGGTGCTGCGAACACCGAAGGTTTGACGACCACCACTTTGAATGGCGCCGCAGGCACTGTTGGCGTTGGCGGCGCGGTCACCGTAGCAACCCTCAGAAGCACCACATCGGCGCTTGTTCAGAACTCCAGCTTTACCGGGGCCGGTTCGTTGGATGTCAGCGCCTTTGGCGGCACGACAACGAACCAGTTCGCGGGCAACGCATCGGGTGGCATCGTCGCCCTTGGCGCGTCTGTCGCAACACTAAGCGACACGGGCGAAACCACCGCGCGCATCGTCGGATCGGACATTGATCTGGCCGGTGCAGTGGACGCCTCCGCGACCAGCTTGCGTGTCTTCAATTCCGAAAGCTGGGCTGTAGGCGGCGGGCTTGTCGACGGTAAGGCGGCTGTGTCGACCATCAATGATGATTCCCTGACCAGAGCCACTCTGGACGCAGGAACATCGATTGATGACGCGTCGTCGCTTTCCATCGAAGCGCAGGCCAATCAGCTTTATAATGCAACGACGGCGTCAACCGGGGCTGGTCTTTTGACGGTCGGTGCGGCTGTGACGACGATTGATTCCACCGCGACAACCGAAGCGCTTGTTCTTGACGGCGTGTCCATCGGCGCCAGCGACGCAATTGGCGACATGAACGTGTCGGCGCTGTCGGGTGCGACCGGCAACGTGAGCGCCATCGCTCTTGCGGCGGGTGTCGGCTCGATCACTGCGACGGTCGCCAGCGTCAACCTTGACCCCGAAACCCACGCGCGGATTGACAGTGCAAACATCAACGCCACGGGCGCAGTCGATGTCGAAGCGGACGGAAGCGCCGATGGCAACGTTCAGCTGACGTCCGGCGCGGTTGCGGGCCTGGCCCTGAACGCCTCGGTGGCGGTCGTGAATGCCCGCCCTGAAGTGTCGGCCATCGTCGGCGCGGGCTCGATCATTGAGGCCGAAGATCTGAATATCAAAGCGCGCGGCGACGCCAGCGCATCGGCAGATTCCCTTGCAATGTCTGCGGCCCTTGCCTCGGGCGACGGCGCGGTCTCTATCGCGACGGCTGACCCGACGGTTACGGCCTCTCTTGGCAGCAATTCCAACGTTGAGCTGACCGGGAATATGGAAATTCGCGCCGCAGGTGAAGCGGATGCAAACGCCAGAACCGATGCCTCGTCCCTTAACCTCGCGGGTATTGGCGCGTCTGTGGCAACAGCCGTAATCAACGGCGATATCAACGCCACGCTCGACCAAAATACGGCCGTCACAGCTGGCGGAAACGCCAGCGTGCGTGGCTTCATGAACGTCGATCCGGAAACGCGTGAGGCGCTTGACAAGAAAGCAACCGCGCTTGCCGTGTCGGCAGCCGGTGGCATTGTCGGCGGGATCGCGGGGTCGGTCTCTACCACGGACACCAACTTTGACGTCGATGTGATTGTCGGCAACGGCGCTGATGTAGATGCAAACAACATCTTTATCGAAGGCCACAGCCACGCCGAAGTCGACAACGACACAGGCGCAGGCGCATCGGGCGTTGTTCTGTCCGCTTCGGCGGCAGTGGCGCGCGCTGACATCAACAACAACGTCACGACGACCGTTGGAATTGGCGCGTCTCTGGAAGCCGGCACCGATCTGACGGTGGCGTCGCGCGCCATGACCGAAGGCGATGTTATCGCAACGGGCGGCCGCGGTGGTTCTGGCGACGATTCCGAAACCGGGACGTTCTCCAATCCGAATGTGGGCCTGCCCTCTTTGATTGCTGGCGGTGGGGCGATCGTCATTGGCTCGGTCGATGGCGATGCCCGCACAATCATTGGCACAGACGTCACCCTGACCGCTGGCAACAGCGCGGCGCTTCTTGCCCAGAACATGATCGACGTCGATTTCTATTCGAGCATGGATCAGGGCAGCTTTAACTTTGCTGACTTTGATGTTGTCGGTGCGGCGATTGCGACGTCCGAAATGACGCTCGACGGGGACGCGCTTGTTCGGGTCGGGGATCGCACAGTGATCGCCGCCGACTTTGTGAACATTGACGCAACAAACGAGATCCTTGCCACATCCAAAGCGCGCGCCATTGGCGTCGGGCTTGCGACCTCGCTCGGCTACGGCTCGGCCACATTGAACGGCGCCAACACCATTCGCGCCGATGTCGATCTTGGCGCGGATGTCGATATCGCGGCCAATATGGCGGCCGTTCTGTCTGCATTTAACGATGGCGTCGACGAGGCCGTGATCGCCGACAGCTTCGCGAAATTCGACAACAACATCATCGGTCTGGCAAACGCAGTTGCCACTGGCACGCTTAACGTCGATGCCGAGGTGACGAGCGACGGCAATCTCAGCCTGTCGACCAACGATCTTCAGGTGATCGCCGACAGCACGATGACGCTGTTGCGGACGACAGATGTGGTGGCCGAAGGCGGCTTGTCCAAACTGGTCGACGTCTGGGAAAAATCCATCGTTCCCGTCGTCAAGACGGTCTGTAAGTGGCTGCCTTGGCCGCTCGACAAAGTTTGCGAGACGGTGACGGATTTCGTGACCAAATGGGTCAAGAAAACGGTCGAGGTCTTTGAATCCGCCTTTACCTTCCAGTCGCAGAACGGCGCGGGCTTTAGCGAAGACGGGTCGATCCATCTCAATGGCGAGATCTCGAACTTCAACACCCAGCCGCGCATTCTGACGGTCAATGCCGATGGCAGCATTGATCCTTCGAGCAATATCGGCGCGACGATCGTGGGCAACCAAATCATTGTCGATGACATCATCAGCGACGTTGACCCGGTCATGATCTTCTCGACACCGGATGGAACGATCACCGGCAACGCGTTGATCAACGTCAACCGGACCATTCCGCTGATTGAGATCCGCAACGCATCCGATCTTGATCTGGTCATGGGCGACGTCGTGATGACGTCGGAATCCGAGCTGACAAACGAAGAATTTGACCTCTCGTTCTCGTCAAGAGTTCCGGGTCAGGAATATGGCTTCACCCCCGACATCCGGGAATCGCAGTTCACGATTGAGAACACCGGTTCGGGCGATGTGATCTTTACCGAGAGCTTTGAAAGCGTCACCGCGTTTATGGATATCACCAACACTGGCGGCGATATTCTGACGGCGACTGATGATGTCACGATCACCGTTGGTGACGTGGGCCACATCGCGCTTACCGCGGCCGGCAGCGTTGGCACGGCGCTTGATCCCTTTGATATTACGCTGATCCGCGGCCAGATCATGCCCGACGGCACCGCTGGCACGATGCCTGCGGAATTGATCGTCGATGCAACAACCGCGCATATCGGGCTGACCGGTATCAACACGACCCAAGCCGCGTATAATCCGCTGCAATCGGTCTCCGGTATCGCGCTCACGGCTCAGACGACCGGCGATTTCAACCTTGATATCGCGGGCAGCTATATCCGCGACATCGACGGTGTGGATTGGCTTGCAGACGGCACTTACACGGTGATGGATATCGCCTCGGCCACGGGTGACGTGACCATCGAAGGTCTGAACGCCAGCCCGGTTTCGGAAACCAACATCGACTTTGGCCTTTTGAACCTGCCCGTTGGCTGGCAGACCGTAAACCAGTGGATCATCAACACCGGCAACGTTGGCACGATGAACGCAAGTGCGGGCACCGCGCGCATCGACGTGACCGGCACGATCCGCGATCTCGACAACGACGCCGATCGCGAGATCACGGCGAACCGGATCGAACTTGTCGCCGCCAGCGTCGGCACATTTGCCAACAACCTTCAAATTGATGCGACGGGCGCGTTTGATGCGGACACAACGGGCGACATCTATGTCACCGACGTGGCCGGAGACCTCGCCCTTGATACAGTCAGCTCGACCGCGGGGCTTGTTGGCCTCGTCACGACGGCAGGAGACATCACTGGCATCGCTGCAACCAGCGATCTGACGGCTTTGCGCGCGTATCTGATCTCGGCGGGCAATGTCGGGCCGCTTGAAACGCAAATTGGTCTCCTTGATTTCCAGGCGGCGGGCGATGTGACCATCACCAACACAGGTGGTCTTCAGATTGACCAGATCGCCAGCCTTTCGGGTGCGAATGCCGGTGGGAACATCGACATCACGACGCTTTCCCCGCTGGTCATTGCCACCAACATGACCGGCAACAACATCACGCTGACCGCGACCGAAGGTCCGGGCGATGACGACGACATCACCATCGGTGCCTTTATCAATGTGACGGCCGGTTCTGATCTGACGATGAACGCAGGCGACGACATTATCCTAAGTCAGTGGTCGAATTCGTCAGCCGTTGGAACAGCCACTGTGAACGCTGGCAACTCCATTTCACTGCAGTCGAATGCGGCTTTGTCCGGCCTCGATGCGGCTGATCTCGACGCGATTGACGATATTTCGATGGGCGTCGGTTCGTCGATCTTGAGCAACGGGCTGATTACGCTGGACAGTGACGCCAACATCTCGATGGCGCTTGGTGCGGTTATCGGATCATTGGGCGATAATGTCGCATTGGACGCAATCGGGTCCATCACGCTGGATGGTGCCGGCACGGTGATTGGCGCGGGCAATGAGGTTTCGCTTAACGCTGGCGACGACATCACGATGCAGGCAGCGTCACAGATTATCGCAGGCGGGGAAGCGACGCTCACCGCCGGGGACGCTCTTGCGCTGAATGGCAACGCGATGATTCAAAGCGGCGCGCAAATTTCGCTGAACGCCAACGGGTCTATCGCGCTGTCGGACACGTCCAAACTGGACGCGAGCGACAACGCTTTGATCACACTCTTTGACGGCGACAGTGATGCGACGACGGGCGGCACGGCCGTTATCGGGGGCACGATCATTGCCGATGGAACCATTGTCACCGGCTCGAACGGCCCTGATGTCATCGCCATTCGCGCGGTGACCGATGGGACGGCCATGGCCGTGAACGCCGGTCTTGGCAACGACACGATCTATGTCGGCTCGAACGCTGATGGCCTGGGCAACACAGGTGGCGATCTGACCCGCATCAACGACCTTCTTACGATCCGGGGCAACGCCCAGACCGATGTCCTGACGGTTGACTCAACCGCGCTTGATTTCGGAAACGGCACGCTGACGTCGACGGTTCTTACTGGCCTCGGCATGACGGGCAGCATTGAGTACCTCGGCGTTGAAACACTCAACATCAACCTTGGGGACGAAGACGACATCTTCCGGATCAAATCCACGCACACCGGGCAGACGAACCTCTCAACGGCGGGCGGTGCAGATGTCGTCCTCATCGAAAGCATCGCTGGCGATACCGATGTGATGGCCGGTGCGGGCACCGACGTGATCAACGTCGGTCTGGAGATGGTCCCCTCTTTGGTAGACGGCATTGGCGCAGATCTGACGGTTGATGGCGGCAGCGAAGCCGACTTGCTCTTCCTTGATGACCGCGGCGAGACCGCCGACGAGCTTGGTACGATCACCGCCACAACAATCACCGGCCTTGGAATGTCGGGTTCGGTGATCTACGGCGCGATTGAAACGCTGAACGTTGATCTTGGCGAAGGCGATGATCGTATGAACGTTCAAAGCACCATCGCAGAGACAAACCTTGATACCGGCCATGGCGGCGACATGATCTATGTCTCCTCGGGCGCGGATCTGGGTCAGCTTGACAGCTATGCCGGTCCGCTTGGCGATCTGGCTGCACTCCATGGGGCAATGCTGCACGGCACGCTTGATGGCATTGTGGGCGATCTGAATATCGACGCGGGCGCGGGGTCGAACACGCTGTCCGTGAGCGACTTTGCTGACAGCGACGCCGACACTGCCGTAATCACTGCGAACCGCATCTTTGATCTGTCGACCGGCGACATCGCCTACACGGCAACCGGTGGCGATTATTCCGGTCAGGGCGCGCTCGTCTCTGGGGCTGATCTCGGTCTCTTTGGTCGTGGTGTGAACATCTACACCGGCACAGGCGCGGATAATGTCGATGTGAGATCGGTTTCCACCGGCGGCACGGGTCAGGCATTTGATCAGGTCACGACCACGCTCTTCCTCGGCGACGGCGACGACACGGCGACCGCATCGCTGAACGCCGGACATCTGGTGCTTCGCGGCAATGCCGGCGACGACACGCTTAATGGCGGCGCCTCAACAGTCTCTCTCACGCTCTTCGGGGATGAAGATGCCGACGATATCACAGGCAGCAGCGTCGAAGATCTGATCTTCGGCGACGGCGGACGGGCGACTTACCTCGCCCCCGCCGGCGGCCTGGATGTCGTTCTTGGCGGTGCTTCGGTTGCGGATTACAGTGCCGAAGCGCGCGACGGTGTATTCACCTCGCTTGATGTGATCGAAGACGTGCCCGGCGCAAGCGACGGGGCGGATGTGATCAACGGCCTTGCGGGCGATGACGTCATTCTTGGCGGTGGCGCAGGCGACACGATCGACGGCGGCGACGACCGCGATCTGATCTTTGGCGATGGCGCACATCTATCACGCACCGACGGGATCAACGACAATCTCGACCCCCGTTTTGCCAGCCTCTCAGGCACAACGCTTTACGGCACCTCGCTGGCCGATGAAGGCGACGCCCTTGTCGCCACAGGCGCAAATATCGATGCCGAAGGCAACGCGAGCTGGTCGGATTGGACGATTGATCAACGCCACAGCGTAGCTACCGATGGCGACGACGACATCATGGGTGGCGCTGCCAGCGACAAGATCTTCGGCGGTCTTGGCAACGACACGCTCGCCGGCAACGACGGCGATGACTACATCGAAGGCAATGGCGGCGGTGACGTCATCTTTGGTGGGGCTGGTCAGGATGATCTGATCGGCGGGTCGTCTTCGCTTTATGGCCTGACGGCGAGCGAACGCGCCGATGGGTCCGATGTTATCTTTGGTGGCGACGGCACAAAAACCGCGCGCAATGACATGGGCGACCAAACTGCCTCCGGTCATGCCAGCGACAGCGACATGATACTTGGCGACAACGGCAATATCTATCGGATCGGCACGGCTGGTCCGGGCGGCTTCACGCTGGCAGAATTTGCCTATGACCAATCGTCGGCCTTCGAGGATCGTGGTGCAGAGCGCATCGTTGTGCGCGCCGCCGAGCTTCTGGATTACACACCCGGTGGCGTCGCCGCAGACGACACGTTTGTCACAACCGATCTTGGCGCGGGGGATATCATCCACGGCGAGGCCGGGGACGACTTCATCTACGGCATGACCGGTTCGGACGAGCTCTTTGGCGATGGTCAGGACGACGATCTGATCGGCGGACGCGGCCACGACGTGATCTATGGCGGGACCGGCGACGATGGTGTGCTCGGCGATGACGGGCGCATCTTCACCAGCCGCAACGGCACGGACGAAGCGCTTTACGGTATCACCGCGCCAACCAATCTGGATGAAAGCATCTCTAGCCCCGGCAACAAACTGACGGCAACGCTGAATGTCACGGGCGAGCTGAAAAAGACGGTCGATCTGACACCGTTCGATCCGCTGCGCGAGGTTGTTCCGGGTGAGCCACTTGATCTTCCGGTTGAAGGCGATGACGTCATCTTTGGTGGCCTTGGCAACGATGCGCTGCACGGCGGACACGGCAATGACGCCATTTCGGGCGCTGAAGCGCGCGCCGATGTTTACGGCAACTTCACCAACACGGGCGGCAACTTCTCGTTTGACGGTGGCACCTTTGATCCGCTGAAGCGCATTGACGGCTTCTTCCTCAACCCCGAGGACACGACGCCGGACGGCAATGACGCGATCTTTGGCGACACCGGCGATGACTGGCTCTTTGGCGGCACGGATCAGGACCGCATGTACGGCGGTTGGGGCAATGACCTGCTGGATGGCGATGACGACAAGTCGACCCAGAACGGCAACAACACCCGCACCGATAATGGCGCGAGCTATGCCGATCTTCTCTTTGGTGGTGCTGGTCGTGACATTCTGATCGGCAACAACAGCGGCGACCGCCTGGTCGACTGGGTCGGACAGTTCAACGCCTTTGAAGGACCGAAATCCATCCTGAACGGCAACGGCATCATACGCAGCCCTGCCCCGGAAATTTTCGAGTTTCTCTATGACATCTCCGAAAGCGACGGCGCGGATCAGACCCGCCACCTTGACGGCGGCGACGTTGCGCGCAACGGCGAACCCTATGGCGAACTTGGCCTGATCACACCACAGGATCAGGCATATTGGCAGGATCAGACCGGCGCACCAGACGACACGCTTCTGGGCGATCTGGCCGAAGCCATGACAGCCGCGCGCTCTGCCCCGGCCAATGGCGACGCGGAAACCGTCAGCGAAGAAGAGGCGCTCGCGCTCTTCGAGGCCGCTGTCGCGCGGTTCGCCACCCACACCGGGATCACGCCAGACCTTTCTGGTGTCACGCTCGAGATCGCGGATCTTGACGGCGACACGCTGGCCGAAACCCGCGCGGACGGCACGATTGTGATCGACATCGACGCGGCGGGCCACGGTTGGTTCATCGACGAAACCCCGGATACGGACGAGGAATACACAACAAACCCCGATGGTGATCTGGTCGCAATTGCGGGCAGCGACGCCGCCGGTCAGATGGACTTGCTCACGGTTCTGGCCCACGAGATCGGCCACGTTGCCGGGTTCGAACATTCTGACGACGGCGATGATCTGATGGCTGTGAACCTTGCCACGGGTCTGCGGCTAGTGTCGGGAACCGGCGACACATCAACCGCAAAACCGGGCATTGGCCTTGTTTACAATGATGTCGTCGATGATTTCGTCAGCGCGAATGACGACGCCGACCTGACCGGCAATTCCAACGCCAAGGGCAAAGGCAAGAAGGGCAAAGGGGTCAACTGGGCAGCAAATTGGTGAAATCCGGCTTGGTGATGAACATCACAGACCCGATTCGAAGGTTAACGCATGATGAAGCCTGATTTTGGAGAGAAAGGACCAAGTGATGGCCAAATCAAATGCAGCGGAAAAGCTCGACACGAGCGCCGAAACGCCTGAAAAGCGCGCCCCGCGCGTTGTCTGGCACGACGAAGATATGCGCACGACCTATGCCAACGCGGTGAACGCCGTGTCGACGATGGAAGAAGTCGCGATCTTCTTTGGTGTCAACAAAAGCTGGAACCCCGGCGAAGGCGACCTTGAGGTCGACCTCAGCGACCGCATGGTGCTGAACCCCCACGCCGCCAAGCGCCTCTGGACGATCCTCGGCGCGGTTCTGAACCAGTACGAAGGCCGCTTTGGCCCGCTAAACGTGGTTCAGGCCCCTATCCCTGCCAAGGACAAAACGTCCTGATTGACGTGCAATGCGCACCAAAGGGTAGGCCATGACAGACCACGTCTCTGACCCAAACAAAAGCACCGGGGCCAAGGTCTCGGTGCTTGAAGAATCGCTCTGGAGCGGCTTTTTCAACGCGGACACGGCCGCCGAGAAAGCCGAGCGATGGCTGGCGCTGCAAATGCGCCAGCTGCCCGGAGCGTCCATGGCCGTCCTTGTTTTAAGCGACGACGCGGGCACATTCGCGCCCGCTGCCTTTTGGCCCGAGCGCGCGGTCGTGACCGGCGCGCTGATGGAACTCGCAGAACGCGCCATCGATAGTGAGCGCGCGGTGGCCGAAGGGGGCGACACAGGGCCCGTCGCGGTCGCCTGCCCTGTCATGGTCAACGGCGAGGTCCGCGGCGCAATCAGCGTGCAGGCCGCCGGGGATCGGCGGCAGATCATTCGCCAGTTGCAATGGGGTCTGGGATGGGTTGAAGCGCTCATTCTCGGCCGCGCAATGGCCGAATTCAACACCGACGGGCGACGCATGGAACAGGTGCTGGAAAGCACCGCCGTCGCGCTGTCTCAAAAGTCATTCCGCCGGATGAGCGAAGCGGTCGTCACCGATCTTGCTCTCAGACTTGATTGCGAGATGGTGGCCCTTGGCTTTCGAAAGCGCCTGTCAACCAAGGTCGCCTCGCTCAGCCACGCTGCCGAATTTGGCAAACGCATGAACCTTTTGCGCGATCTTGGCGGCGCGATGGACGAAGCGATGGATCAGGCCTGCCTCATCCGTCACCCCGCGCTTGAGACGAGCGATTTCATCACAAACCGCGCCCATAAAGACCTTGCCACGAACCACCATGCCGCCAACATCCTGACCGTCCCGTTCGAGGTCGCGGGCAAGATGCGCGGTGCCTTCACATTCGAACGGCGCGACGAGACGCCCTTTGATATCGGCGCGGTGGAGCTTTGCGATTGCCTTGCCGCCGTGCTTGGCCCCATCCTTTATGCCGCGCGACGCGAAGAGCGCTGGATCGGCACGAAAATCACCGAAAGCATGGGTCGCGCGCTGACCCGGCTTTTGGGCCGCGGGTATATCGGGCGCAAAATTGCGCTGGCCGCCATCCTTGGCCTCACCGCTCTTTTCGCGACATGGGAACAGGATTTCGTCGTCACCGCCGATGCCGTCATCGAAGGCAGCATCCAGCGCGTCGTCGCCGCACCCTTCGAAGGCTATGTTGCCGCCGAAGAGGTTCGCGCGGGCGCGGTCGTGAAAAAGGGCGACGTTCTGGCCCGCCTTGATGATCGTGATCTGTCGCTCGAGCGCTTGCGCTGGACAACGACCGTGCGCCAGAAAGACACCGAATATTCGCGCGCGCTTTCGGGCGGTGATCGCGTCGAAGCCAGCGTTATTCAGGCTCAGATCGAACAGGCCCGCGCCCAGGTCGCGCTGATCGACGAGCAAATCGCGCGCACCGTTCTGACCGCGCCGCTGGACGGCGTTGTGGTGGCCGGTGACCTCAGCCAGAAAATCGGCGCTTCGGTCGCACGCGGCGAGCCGCTGTTCACCATCGCGCCTTTGGACGCCTATCGCGTGATCTTGTCGGTGGACGAACGCGACACGGCTGAACTTGTCCCGGGACAAACCGGTCAGATCCTGGTCGCTGCCCTGCCCGACAGACCCCTGCCCTATGAAATCACTGACATCACGCCGGTCAATTTCATCGGCGATGGCCGCAATCTCTTTCGCGTCGAAGCCGCCCTCAGCGTGCCGGATGCCGCGCTTCGCCCCGGCATGGCAGGCGTCGGGAAAACCACCATTGAGCGCCGCCTGACAATCCAGAACTGGACCCGGGGCGCGCGCGACTGGCTGCGCCTGACGCTCTGGCGTTGGAAGCTCTGGAATGGCTGATGAGCTCCACAATAGCCCGACCTGGCACCGCGTCGCACCGCTGAAACCGCGCATCCGCGCGCATATCAATCTGTTGCGCCACGGGTTTCGCAATCAGGTGTGGTACGTCCTCGAAGATCGTGCCGCCGGGCGGTATTTTCGTTTCAGCCCAACTGCCTATCGGATCATTTCACGGCTGGACGGAAACACGTCGATCGACACGATCTGGCACGAAACCATGGCCGAGCCGGGCAACGAAGGCTTTGAGCGTGGCGATATGGTCCGCCTTTTGGCGCAACTTCACCGCGCCGGTGCCTTGCACGGCGACACCGCGCCCGACATTGGCGAACTGGTCGACCGCGCCGAGGAAATGGGTCGCAAGAAACGCATAATGCAGGCGCTAAACCCGCTGGCCATCCGCGTCCCCCTGATCGATCCAGAACGCTTCATCGCGGCAACTTTCCCGCTGGTGCGCCCGCTTTATTCGGTCTTTGGGTTCGTGCTGATCATCGGCCTGATCTTCTATGGCGCGCTGCAGGCGTCGGTCCATTGGGACGATCTCACTGGCAACTTGTCCGACCGCATCCTGACGTTCCAGAACTTTGCACTGCTTCTGATCGCCTATCCGCTGATCAAACTGGTGCACGAGCTGGGCCACGCCTATGCAGTGAAACGTTGGGGCGGCGAGGTGCACGAACTTGGCGTGATGATGCTTGTCTTCATGCCGGTGCCCTACGTTGACGCCTCTGCCGCGGCGGCGTTCCCGTCCAAATGGGCGCGCGCCATTGTCGGGGCGGCCGGCATCATCGTCGAGCTTGCTCTGGCGGCCATCGCGATGCTGATCTGGATCGAGATCGAACCCGGCCTGATGCGCGCGTTCCTCTTTAACAT
>CALLWO010000041.1 GCA_938016355.1 uncultured Boseongicola sp.
ATGATGCTTGCGCCCACGGCCATTAGGGGCAACGTGGTGTCCAATCCGTCTGCATTCAACAGGCCCGGTAGTCCGTCCGTGCCGTGTGACCAGACGAGTTCTATATCGGTTGGGTCATTAATTGGGTCCGGACCGAGCACCATGCGAACAACGGTGACCCGCAATTCGCTGTCGCTTCGACCTTCCACAATTTTCTCAAACACGTCGTCCAGTCCCGAAACAAACCCGGTCGTAATCGGGCTTGTTTGCCGAGAGACCAGATCCGCCACGGTATAGGTCGCTGAGACGGCATTATTGTTGAGCTTGAACCCGTCCCAGAAGACGAACATTGCCCCGAATGCCCAAAAGAGCAGAGGAAAGATCAACACGGTCTCTACCGAATAGGTCCCGTCTTCGCGTCTTAGGAATGCTCGGATTTGCGAGGAAAGCTTGATCATGACGCTGGCTCATTTACAAATGCTGATGTGATGACAATGGCGTAGCGGTCGCCCGCCATGTCTTGAAGCGCGAGGCCAAGATACGTCGACGGAAGAAACGGACGATAAAGCGCACAAACGCGCACCATCATCAGTTCGTTATTGGTGCCGACGGTGTATTCAGTCTGGTCAAACGGATCGATGTCCGAGGCAAGGTCGCGACAGAGCGCCGGGCCATCAAGCCCCGCCCATGTCGACATGTCCACGCGTGTGAGTTCGACTTGAATAACGTTTTCGCAATCAGGAACCATCACTGTATTGGCGCAGATCGACGACTTGAATTGCTCGAACGTCGGAGGACTTTCCGTCCCAAGCCTCAACGACCGCACCGCAATATCAACACCTCGGTCCAACATGACATGCCGCGTCATGAAAATGGACGCCTCAATGGTGGCCAGAAGGATCATGATGAAGAGCGGAAATAGGATCACGAATTCCAACGACGCCGCGCCGCGCTCTCCAAAAAGAAATTTACACACCCGGATACGCATCAGTTCGTCAATCTGAGTTGATTGATCGTACGGGCGATCGACGCGAAGGCCGTTCCAACATCAAGCGTTAAGACGTTGTAGAAATGGGACGGTGTCGACGCGCAATTTAGCATGTCGGTGCGCGCGGCACTGGGGGCTAGGAACGCGATGGTGAAAACCGTCACGCGATCTTCTTTGATCTGAATCTGCTCACCATTCACGCCCGTCCCCATGACGGGTTTCTTTGCTTCATTGCACACAGCCTGGAGGTTCGTGCGGTTGCGTGACCGTGAGTGCGTGACACCGCCTTCGCTGTATTTTGTTCCGGCGTTGTACCCGGTTTCAACATCGTCCGCTTCGTTGTCGGCGCCTGTGCTGTCAACGCTGCCGTATTTGTCCATCATGGCCGCATGATCTGCATCTGTGTCGTCATAAATAACGTCGTAATCAAAGTCATTTGGACGGTACTGATCGGTGGTTTGCCCGTCAGTCATGAGAATAATGTACTTCACCACTTCATCATCAAATTCGGCCGGCCGCGTTTTGTAGGCCGCATCGACGCGCCCCAATTTGTTCAACTCATCAAACATCCAGCGGGACGAAGGGTTCAGTAGAGCAAGCCCATATTTCATGCCCACATGCGTCGCGGTCCCATCGTGAAGTCGGACATTCTGAATAAAGGATTTCAGGTCAGCGGCGTCATTTTCAGCAACGATGATTGAAGCATCATCTTTTGGGCACCAGCCCCAATTCATCTCGGCCCAGTCGACCGTCCATTTCATGAAATGTGGAAGCTGCTGCGTGCTGCCCCCGGGCAGATCTGCGTGATCAAAATCGGCGTCCGTTACTTCAAGGCACGAAGACCAGTCATGCCACCGATTGCCGCCCAAAAGACTGAACATGTCCGGCCCCGGGTTCACGTGTCCGGCATAGGGCACAATGTTGATCGTGGTGGAATCCGTGTTGGGTGACTGAATGCAATTGCCATCCGCATCGCATTCAACTTGCAAAACCACGTTGATGAAATTCTCAACCGCTTTGCGCAGTTCACCGATCCGGTTCGGGGTTGTGTTGGAATTGTTTGTGCCCCACCGCATCGAGCCGGAGATGTCCAGAACGAGTGAAATCTCGACGTTCTGGATGCGTTCATTTGCCGTGCCTGAACTTACGGTCTTCAACGTATTGACGCCGACAAGGTCCATCAGGATCGTGTCCATCACCAGATCAGATGTGGCCGTCACTGTTCGCGCGACCAGTTCTCCGTTACTGACCGTTTCGTTCTCGACCTGAATATTGGCCAGCGCTGGATCAAAGCCTGACTTTTCGAAGAAACTCTCGATGACGGCTTCGCTATCAGCCCGTTGCTTCAAATCAGAAGCCGCCAGTACCGCGCTATCAATGGTGTTTTGAAGATGCTTGCGCTCCGCCTCAAATCGCATCAGGTCCATCGCCATACCGCCAACCATCAGCATCAGCACAAAGATATAAAGCGAGAAAATAACGAATGAGCCGCTCTCATCGTCGCGAAACCGGTGGACTTTCGCTGGTAGCTTCTGTCTTGGGAATTGGATGTCCCGTGGCATGAGTATTCCTTTCTCGAAGCCCGTTTCGATTTACGGATCACGGATAAATTCGCTTCAGTGTGTTTTCGGGCTAGTGCCACAGCCACCATTGTTCGGTGTGTTTTGATCGGCCCGTGTGAAAAGCATCGAAATGAACTGAGGCACAATTGCGGCCGAGTTCGCCGAGATTGCGGCGCGGGTTATCAATCCGGGGATGATCCAATCAGATTTTCGGCATTGTCATCCACGAGGGGCAAAATCGATCGAAAAAAACCAGAAAAATTTTGTTTGTATTTAGGAAATACTCCGTCCACGCGGGTGTTGTATGGTTCAATTACGTCGACAGCGTTTGATTGTTGCGCGGCGGGGCTATGCATCAACCGGGTAGCGGGATTTCCCCTGCGGCAACGCCGCACGGGTGACAATTGCACTTGGATGTGCCAGATAGTTTAGCGTCAAACAATCTTTCGACCAAAGGAGCATTCAATGGCGGCCAAGACATATGATGTCATCGTAATTGGGGCAGGACCAGGAGGGTACGTTGCCGCAATTCGTGCAAGTCAGCTGGGTCTGAAAACAGCCATTGTCGAGCGTGAGCACATGGGCGGCATATGCCTCAACTGGGGCTGCATTCCGACAAAAGCTATGCTGCGGTCGTCCGAAGTCTTTCACCTCATGCACCGCGCCAAAGAATTTGGACTGAAGGCCGACGGGATCGGATACGATCTCGATGCAGTGGTCAAGCGCAGCCGTGGCGTTGCAAAACAGCTGTCCGGTGGCGTCGGCCATCTGATGAAGAAGAACAAGATCGAGGTCATTATGGGCGCGGCCACGCTGCCCTCAAAAGGCAAGATCAGCGTCAAAACCGACAAGGGCACTGAAGAACTCGGCGCCAAAAATATCATTCTGGCCACCGGCGCTCGTGCGCGCGAGCTTCCCGGCCTGGAAGCTGACGGCGATCTCGTCTGGACGTACAAGCACGCGCTGCAACCGCCGCGGATGCCCAAGAAATTGCTGGTGATCGGCTCAGGCGCGATCGGCATCGAGTTTGCAAGTTTCTACAACACACTTGGCGCTGACACGACGGTGGTCGAAGTCATGGACCGCGTGCTGCCAGTCGAGGACGCCGAAATCTCCGCCTTTGCAAAGAAGTCATTCGTCAAGCAGGGCATGAAGATCATGGAGAAAGCCATGGTCAAGCAGCTTGATCGCGGCAAAGGCAAAGTGACAGCTCACATCGAAGTGGGCGGCAAGGTCGAAAAGCACGACTTTGACACTGTGATCTCGGCCGTCGGCATCGTCGGCAACGTCGGAAACCTCGGCCTTGAAGCGCTTGGTGTAAAGCTTGACCGAACACACGTCGTCACGGATCAATTCTGCCGTACTGGCGTCGATGGGCTTTTTGCCATTGGTGATATCGCCGGCGCGCCATGGTTGGCCCACAAGGCAAGCCACGAAGGCGTCATGGTCGCAGAACTCATCTCTGGCAAAAACAACGTTCATCCGGTTAAGCCTGAATCCATCGCGGGATGCACCTATTGCCATCCACAAGTTGCCAGCGTCGGCTACTCAGAGGCCAAAGCGAAAGAGCTTGGTTATAAAGTTAAAGTCGGTCGTTTCCCATTCATCGGGAACGGCAAAGCCATCGCTTTGGGCGAAGCCGAAGGCATGGTGAAAACGGTCTTTGACGAGAAAACGGGCGAGCTTCTGGGCGCGCATATGGTCGGTGCCGAAGTGACAGAATTGATCCAAGGCTACGTCGTCGGACGTCAGCTGGAGACGACAGAAGAAGATCTGATGAACACCGTCTTCCCGCATCCAACGCTTAGCGAAATGATGCATGAAAGCGTACTTGATGCATTTGACCGGGTCATTCACATCTGACGCAGTTTTAAGATTTTCGGTGAAGCGGAACCGCGATCTTTCAGAAAGGGTCGCGGTTCTTTTTTGTAAAGGGTCGACTGCCGGGTTATGGCCGCCGCAAAATCTGACCTCGTTGGGGGGCCAGCAAGAAAAGGTAGCTTGTCGGAATCCTTACTGGGTTCGGTTGGGTTTTCTGCGCGGGTGCTAATTCTATTGCATTTTCTCTCCATGAAGAATGAACGCGTTAGAGTTGCGACAGGCCAAGCGCGGCAGCGAGTGCTTTCCATTTGGATCGGTCCGTTGCCCGGTGTCTGCGATAGACAACGTGTTCCGGCGCTGCTGGGTCTGCGGGCAGAATTTCAGGTAAAAAGCTCATAGCGTTTCCTCTTGCTCTCATGTGACGCGCCGATCATTCGACGTGTGGACCGTGTGATCGAAGGCGCGTTCCTTCGCTTGAGGAAATTCTGGATTTTATATGCGGATTGTTTGGGGGAGGGCTTGGCCTGCCAATGACTTATGCGTAGCGTGACCCGGATATGAGCATTTCCTTTGATAACGTTGAAGTCGACCTTGCAAACTTCGAACTGCGCCGGGATGGGGTGCGCGTGCCCGTTGAGCCTAAGGTCTTTGATCTCATTCGTTTCATGGTCGAAAACCCCAATCGTCTGATATCAAAAGATGATTTGATCAACGCCATTTGGGACGGCCGCATCGTCTCCGATGCCGCGCTCTCAACGGTCATTAAAAATGCCCGGCGTGCATTGAGCGAGGGATCGTTGAACGACAGCCGGATCACAACCGTTCGGGGTCGCGGATTTCGGCTCAATCTTCCCGAAAGTGAAATGGGTGCAGGCGTATCTGAATCAAAGACCGCAACTCCCGGAAGGCCTGACGATTTCGTAGACCCGTCGTTCGTGGTCCTGCCTCCCAAAGGAGAAATCGAGGATATATCGGTTCAATTGCAGCGGCGCTTGTCGCGCAATATCGCGCGGCTGCCATTCCTGAACGTCGCAGCACCACGATCCGTTGACCGTTTCAAAGACGCAAGTATCGAAGAATTGGGCGAAGCATTCGGCGCCGGATTTGCGCTTGAGATTATTGGGCAGAAATCGGGAAACCAGGTTCAACTGGATTGCCTTTTGTTCGAGCTCAAAAAAGGTGTGAGTATCTGGAATTACGAAACCAAACCGTTTGCTCCTGCGATGGATCTCGACGACGTCATCGTTGAAATCGCGGTGCATCTTCAACCGCAGCTGATGCGGGCGGTCTATGCTTCGATACTCGCCAGCGGAACAGCAGAAGATCCGCGCGCTCTGACGTTGCAGGGGTTGGGCACGATGTCCTTGCGTGGATGGAACCGAGCGGCGTTCGACGAAGCCGAAGGGGTTTTGCGAAAAGCCGTCGCTGACAAAAAACTGCCCCAAGCGCATGCAGCGCTCGCGCTTGTTTTGGCCGTTGGACAGGAAATGGGCCTTGCTCACCGCGATCAGGCGCGCCGGGACGAAGCCGTCTTACACGCCGATCAGGCGATTTCGCTGGATGGCATGGCCGTCGATGTTCTGGGGCTGGCCGGGTGCGCGCTTTGTGACGCGGGGCAGGGCTTGCGCGGCAAGACGATCCTGAAGCGTGCCTTATCCATCGACGAAAGCGACCCGCAGTCTTTAGCGGCGCTTGGAACGCAACTGTTTCGCGAGGGCGATACCGAGCAAGCCATTGAGCTTTTGGATCGCGCCGTCAGGTCCGTTCCGCAGGATTCCACGATTGCCGTCTGGGGCTCGATCCTCGCGCTGGCACTGCTGCGCAATGGCGATACGACGCGCGCGCTTGAAATGGCGGATCGTGCCGTTGCCGCCGACGATCAAACTCATCTGTCACGCATCGTCATGATGGCGGTGCAGGCTGCGCGCAATGACCAAGCGGCGGCGAAATCTTATTGGGAAGATGCCCGCCGCGTCACGCCGGATCTGAGCGAAGGACAGGTCGCGGCGGTTCTTGGGAAGAAAAACACATCTGCACTTTTGGCGCAGATCGCGACGTGACCACGCGCGCGCCGGCCCCGGCGGTCGAAGGACACATTTCTGATTGGCGTCTGATCGCATTGCTCTATTTCGTCGGGCTTTTCGCGGCGGCGCAATTTGCCAAAATCGCATTAACGCTTGAACCTTTGGGCGCTGTCTACCCGGACACATCGGTGCCGTTTGCGGTGTCAGCTCTGTCGGTGGCGGGCATCCTGTTTGGCGTCACGGCCGGAATGATTGTCGCTCTTTTCGGCGCGCGCAAAGTTCTGCTTGCGGCGCTGTTTTTCGCGGCCGCCTTGTCGCTGATCCAAGCGAGTATGCCCGCGTTTCCAATGTTCATGGCTTTGAGGATCGCCGAAGGGTTTGCCCATCTCGCGATCGTCGTTGCCGCACCGACGCTTATGGCCGCCGTTGCTGCCCCCAAAGACGTATCGGTCGCGATGGGACTGTGGGGCACTTTCTTTGGTGTCGGGTTTGCCGGGGCCGCCGCGATCATTCCGTTCCTGTCGGGCCCGAATATCGTGTTTCTGGCCCATGGGGCCTTGGGGTTGATCCTGATGGCCGCTCTTTGGCCGATGCTGCCGCGTGGTGTCGCGCGTGGGGAATGGTCCGGGCATATTTTAGCGCGCCACATTGAAATCTATTCATCGCCGCGCCTTGTGGCACCAGCCATCGGGTTTCTATGGCATACGATTGTTTTCCTAGGGATCTTAACGTTCTTACCAACTTTTCTTGGGGTATGGAGCGCGCCGCTTTTGCCGCTGGTTGCACTTATCGGCACAATTGGCGCAGGGTTCTTGGCGCGTCGTTTTGAGCCTCGGTTTATTCTTCTTGCCGGTTTCGCCCTGACCATTCTTGGGTTCCTCATCAGCATTGTGCTTCCAATCGAAGCGCGCGTCTGGCTGATGTTTCCCCTTCTTGGGATCATCGGGCTGGTGCCGGGGGCCTCCTTTGCCAATGTGCCCGCCCTCAACCCAAAGCCCGTAGATCAGGCGCGCGCCAACGGTGCCATCGCGCAACTTGGCAATATCGGAACGGCCGCCTCGGTGCCAGTTTTTGCGGCGGCAACGGCGATGGGCTTCGCGGGGCTGGCAACGGCTGCGATCGTGATTTCGGCGGTCGGGTTCGGCGCGGTCTGGCTTATCCACAGAAAGATTGCCAAAACCGCGTGACGAAGCCTTAATGTTCCGGTAATGTTCTTTTTGCGCCATTGAGGTTCCAGCGCCAGACGCTATCTCTCTGACGTGCCCAAGACAGGTGGATCATGGCTGAGCTTAAGAACATCGAAGTGCGCGGCGCGCGCGAACACAATCTCAAGAATGTCGATGTCGATATTCCGCGCGATCAGTTGGTGGTGATCACGGGCCTGTCTGGGTCCGGCAAGTCGTC
>CALLWO010000042.1 GCA_938016355.1 uncultured Boseongicola sp.
ACCGAGGGTCCGAATGGAGAGGCCGACGGCGCGCTTTATTTCAACGGTGAAGACAGCTTTGCTTACCTCGATCACGACCCGTCGATGAGTGTCACGCAAGGGACGATCGCGATGTGGGTGCGCCCGGATGATCTGGGCGAAAAATCCATGTTTGTGACGAAAGATCATTCCGGCGCAGGCGATGGCGGTCACTTCCGGCTTGGGCATACGCAAGAAGGGGGCCTGTTCCTGCGCATGGCCGAAGGTGATGGCGGGCAGAACCACGCCTGGACCACAGGGCCAGTATTCGCCGAAGGGGAATGGGCGCATGTCGCGGTAAATTTCACGGAAACCGGCGTTGAGGTTTTTCTGGACGGTGTCCCTGTGCCGAATGCCTCGTGGAGCGCTGTTGAAGGCGACGTGGCCACACCCGGCGCGTTCACTGAGGCCTATTTGTTGCAGAACGAAGAACCGTGGGTCTTTGGCGCGGATCAGTTCGTGGCCAAGGTGAACGACACCGCACAAGAATTCGCGACCGACGCAGAGGATCTGCGTAACGAGTTCGAGGGCGCGATTTCAGACTTTGGCGTCTGGGGAGGGTTCACACCCGAAGACGCTTTGACGCGGGCAGAAATTAACGATCTGATCGACAATGGTCCTGGTGCTGCGCTGACAAATCCAAGCGGGTCTCAGCCGATCTATGCCAGCGATGATGTGATCAACGGCTTGGGTGGCGCGGACAAAATCGACGGTCTGGCGGGCGATGACACGCTGGATGGTGGAAACGGCGCGGACAACATTCACGGCGGTTATGGTGACGATCATCTGATTGGGGGAATGGGTGCTGACACGCTTGACGGCGGGCGCGGCTCGGACCTTTTGGAAGGCGGAGACGGCGACGATGTGTTGATTTCGCGGGCGGATGTCGGCGAACCTCGGATCGGGCAGATCATCATCGATGAGATCTCGCGCGATTTCCCTGACCCGTCGGTTGATGGCGACTACCTCAAGCTGGTGGATTGGGTCGATCAGGAATTGATCGGCGACGATGTCTTGATCGGCGGAGAGGGCAACGACCACTTCCTGTTCGAGACGCTGATCAACGCCAAGAAAGATATCATCCTGGACAACACGAATGACGACCGCAGCATTGACTGGGGCGGTGTCGCTGGCGAGAACGCGCGGCTGCACGATCATTGGGTGGATGGTTTCGGCATTGACGTGATCGCTGATTACAACGCAGATGAAGATACAATCTCGGTCATCGGGCATACGACACAGGTGAAGGTCGACTACCAAACCATTGATACAGACGGTGATGGCGTTGACGATGATGCCGTGTCGGTCATCACGGCCTATTCCCAGCAAGGCAAGAACGGTGGTGCGCACGACGAGGATTACCTCGGGTATATCGTGGTTTATGGCGATCGGGTCGAGCAGGACGACATCAATATTGATCCGATGGTGCATTACGGGATCGTAGATACGATTGATGAGCTTCAGGAGGCGCTGGCACCAAGCGGTGAGACCAAATGGATCGAGCTGGAAGACGGCACGATGCATCTTGGCTATGACACGCGGGACGTCGATGGTGACCCTGTCGGATCGAGCCCATGGGAGTATTCGTCCAACACATGGTTGAACGATGGTGATGTCGCGCTTGAGAGCGCTGTGCCTTCAGGGTTGGAAGCGCCGAATGTGCTTTTGTCCCATGACGGCGGAACGTTTGGGGGCGATGTTGATCCGATTGAAGTTGAACATGACGCTGGTCAGGCGACGGGCGAAGGCACCTGGGCGCTGAATTTCACAGCCTATAACCCCGGCAATGATCAGAACCAGGCGCTGATTTCCAAGGATCATGGCGGTTACAAAGATGGCGGGCACCTGACCGCCTATATCAATACTCATGGAGTTCTGAAGGTCCGGTTTCAAAGCGAAACAGAAGAAAAGTATCTCTATGATTGGGATGTGAAAATTCAGGAGGATCAGGATTATCATCTGGCGTTCACGTTCGACGAAGATGAGATTGCGCTCTATCTCGATGGCGAGTTGATCGACGCCGACACCGGATTTGCCGACGGAATGAGTGGCAATTCGGAGGATCTGGTGATCGGGGCGTCCACCCGCACGCGGTGGGAAGACAACGACAATCTTGAATGGCATTTTGACGGGGAGATCAGCAACGTTGTTATGTTGGATCGGCCGCTCGAAGAGATTGAGATCTTGTTCCTGTCCGAGAACGACAACGATCTTGAGGCGTTGAACCCACTTTATGGGCTGGAACCGGTGGTTGACGACGATCCGGTGGACGAAGACGACAGCGAGGAAGAAGAGGACGACGTGCCGGTCGATGACGAGACCGACACCGATGACGAAACAGACGACGGTGATACCGGCGAGGATGAAGAGCCGGAAGTGGACGACGGCGAGGACGATGGCGCGTCAGACGACGATGATGCCGAAGAGCCCGAGGAAGAAGAACCCGAAGACGACGAAGAGATGGAAGTCGAGCCAGAGGAAGAGCCAAGCGGGTTTGGTGCGATATTATCCAGTATCTTCAATATCTTGATGTCGATCTTTGGGCTTGGCGACAAAGACACGCCACCCCCAACGCCGGAAGAAATCGAAGAAGACCTCGACGAGATCGCGACGCTTTTGACCGATCTTCTGCCTCCGCGCGGATCGATGGATGATGAGGGTGACGTGCCAGAAGAAGTCGAAGACGACGAGTTGGACATGGTTGCCTGATAAGCAAGACGCGCGCCGCGACCCCCGCGGCGCGCTCTAGTTCATAAGCATATTAGCCAAGGCCGCCGTAACGCACGCCGGTCAGATCAGACATTTCCCGCTTCCATGTCGTGAGATCGTCGGCGGTAAATTGGCTGAGATGTGAGTGTCCGCAGGCGCGCGCCATCACTTGCATCAATTCAACGCTTGCCTCGAAAAAGTTCGCCAGCTGGCGCGCAGATTTTTCGACCACAAGGCGGTTCATCAATCCGGGCTTTTGGGTCGCGATGCCGACGGGGCAATTGTTCGTGTGGCACGCGCGCATTGCGATGCAGCCGATTGCCTGCATGGCGGAGTTTGACACAGCCACCGCATCCGCGCCCATGGCCAGCGCTTTCACGAAATCGGCAGGTTTGCGAAGTCCACCGGTGATGACCAGCGTCACATCCCCGCGGCCAAGCGCATCAAGATGGTGGCGCGCGCGCGCAAGCGCCGGGATCGTTGGCACACTGATATTGTCGCGGAACAAGATCGGCGCCGCACCTGTGCCGCCGCCGCGACCGTCAAGAATGATGTAATCGACGCCAATCTCAAGTGCGGCATCAATGTCTTTTTCGATATGCTGCGCGCTGAGTTTGTAGCCGATTGGAATGCCGCCGGTCCTGTCGCGGACCTCGTCTGCAAATTTCTTGATTTGGGAGGGTTTGGTCCATTCGGGAAATCGGGGCGGCGAGATTGCATCTTGTCCAGGTTCAAGGCCGCGCACATCGGCGATCTTGCCTTTGACTTTCTTGCCGGGCAGATGCCCGCCGGTGCCGGTCTTGGCGCCTTGCCCGCCTTTGAAGTGAAAGGCCTGTACGCGATCAAGCTTGTCCCAGGAAAAGCCGAAGCGCCCGCTGGCGAGTTCGTAAAAGTAGCGCGAGTTTGCTTCCTGCTCTTCGGGGAGCATGCCGCCTTCGCCCGAGCAAATACCTGTGCCGGCCAGTTCCGCGCCGCGCGCCAATGCGACTTTCGCGGGTTCCGACAAAGCGCCAAAAGACATATCAGAGACAAAGAGCGGGATGTCCAATTTGAGCGGTTTCTGCGCGTTCGGGCCGATCACGATGTCAGTGCCGACGGGATCCTCGTCTAGCAGGGGCGCTTTGTGCAATTGCGCGGTCAGAATTTGAACATCGTCCCAGTCAGGAAGTTCGTGACGTGGCACGCCCATGGCTTCGACTTTGCCGTGGTGGCCGGTTTTTGACAGGCCGTCGCGGGCGTATTGCTGAATGAGTGCGGTGTAGGGTTCTTCTTCGGTGCCGTGCGACGTGTCCGCGTAAAGCCCGAGATATGCGTCGCGGTTGAAGGGTTGGGGGTTCTCTAAGGCCCACGCATTGATGGCGTCTTCGTCGACAAGCACTTCACCATTTTCGACCCAACTATCGAATTTGGGCAGCGCTTCGTCGTTGGCATATTCGGACACACCGCTGTCGAGCCGGTAATCCCAGTAGTGCACACCGCACATGAGGTTGTTTCCGCTTACGAACCCGTCGGACATCAGCGCGCCCCGGTGCAGGCAGCGCCCATAGAAGACCGAGATTTCCTCATCGAAGCGGACGACGACAAGGTCAACCTCGCCAACAAGAGCGTATTGAGGTTTGCGATCGGGGAGCGTGTCGAGTTTGGCAACGGAAATGGGGGTCATGCAAAAGGTTCCTGTTTTGGCGGTTTCAGGGAGCCTAGTGCGAGATGGCGTGGAGCGTCCACAAAATAGAAGCTTTCGCGGGGGTGTTGGGCTTGTGGAGGGATCGCTGTTTGGCGTAGATATATGATAGTATTCTATCATCGCGGTGTTTCATGGCAAAGGGTCCGACTCTCGTTGATTTGGCGCAAGCTGCGGGTGTCGGCGTTGCGACAGTTGATCGTGTGATCAATGCGCGCGCGCCTGTGCGTGAAGAAACACGTCAGAAAGTTTTCAAAGCTGCGCGGGCGCTGGGCCATTCGTTTGCGGGGCGTGTTCAACAGGCAACGTCAGGGGCTTTGCCGCGTATAAAGATTGGGTTTGTGTTCAGCAAAGAGCGGCAGGCGTTTTATCAATCGCTTCGCCTTAAGGTCGAGGCGGCTGCGGCTGACGCGGTTGGCGCTATGGTGGAAACGACGTTTTATTTCTCTCCGAGCCAGGCCCCTTCTGATTTCGCTTCGCTTATCCGTGAAGCGGGTGCTGTTTCGGACGTTGTTGTGGCCACGGCGGTGGATCATGCATCCGTCACGGACGCGGTCGCGGAACTGAGGGCGGGTGGCGTTGAAACAATTGCGTTGATGAATGACTTCGCGCAAGGCGTTCGAGCCATGTATTTTGGCTTGAACAACTTGAAATCAGGTCGAATTTCCGCCCAGCTTCTATCCTGGTCGCTCACGAGGCAAGGCAAGGTCGCGGTTTTTGTCGGCGGTCATCGCTGGCATGGACATGCGCTTAGAGAAACCGGATTTCGCGCTTATATGCGAGAGAAGAGGCCCGACATCCATGTGCTTGATGCGATGGTTAACCTTGAAACACGCCAACTGACGTATGAAGCGACGCTGGACCTTCTTGCGCGCCACCCCGACCTTACAGGGCTTTATTGCGCGGGTGGCGGCATGGAGGGGGCGCTGGCTGCGTTAAGAGAGATGTGTACTCCGGGGCAGGTGGCGCTTGTGGTGAATGAACTGACCACGGAAAGCCGAAACGGATTGGCGGATGGTTATTGCACCGTTGTGATGGGCACGCCGGTCGAGAACATGTGCCGCGAACTGATCGCGGCCATCGTCGCCCGATCATCCAGCCCGACGACACAGCTTCAAGGACAGGTGTTCGTTGAGCCGGACATATTCATTTCGGAATCTCTTTGATAAAAATCTATCACAAAGACTTTGTATTCTATCAACGTTGATAGATGTCGAAACAGAATTCATTGACGGGCTGATCCCACCCGTACATTTTCATTCTCAACGCTTTGATCGCTGCGAGCGGTTGGAAAAATTTGGAGTGAAGAAATGGCGATGAACTTTGCGGTCCTTGGCGCTGGGCGAATTGGGCAGGTCCATGCAGAGGCGATTGCGTCGGTGCCCGGCGCTGTCATGAAAGCCATTGCTGACCCGGTGGAGGCCGCTGCGCAATCGGTTCGTGACCGTTTCGGCGCCGACATTCGGTCGATAGACGCCATTGAGGCCGCGGACGATATCGATGCAGTCGTCATCTGCACACCGACCGATACGCACGCCGATCTGATCGAACGATTTGCGCGCGCAGGCAAAGCGATTTTTTGCGAAAAGCCTGTGGATTTGTCGGTCGAACGCGTTCGCGCCTGCCTGCAAGTGGTCGACGAAACGGGCACGCCTTTGATGGTTGGGTTCAATCGGCGGTTTGATCCGGATTTCAATGCGTTGAAGTCCATCATTGACGCAGGCCGCATCGGCCGGGTTGAGATGGTGACCATCACATCGCGTGACCCGGGCCCGCCGCCGTATGAGTATATCGAACGCTCGGGCGGTATCTTTCGCGATATGACGATCCACGATTTTGATGTGGCGCGCTGGCTTTTGGGGGAAGAGGTCGAAACGGTCTTCGCCACCGGTAGTGTACTGGTCGATGCCGAGATCGGTGCGCGCGGCGATTTTGACAGCGCCAATGTCGTGCTGCGCACCGCGAGCGGGCAGCAGGCGGTGATTACAAACTCGCGCCGCGCGGCGTATGGCTATGACCAACGAATAGAGGTTCTGGGCGAGAAGGGGGCTGTCAGCGCTGAAAATCAGCATGAGGCCCGTGTTGAGATTGCCGATGCCGAAGGTTATCACCGCCCGCCACTGCTGAACTTTTTCATGTCGCGGTATACGGCCGCTTATGCCGCAGAAATTGCCGCCTTTGTAGCGGCTGTCAAAGACAATACCGCGCCGCCAACCACCGGCCACGACGGATTAATGGCGCTGGCTCTTGCCGAAGCCGCCGTTCAATCCGCGGCGTCCGGACGGCAAGTCCACATGCAAGACATTTTGAACTGAACCAACACCACGATCAGAGGGAACATCCCATGACAACCATTCGTTTGACCGCTGCGCAGGCTCTTGTGCGCTATCTGAGTGCGCAACTGACCGAAGACGGCGAGCCCTTTATCGCAGGCTTTTGGGGAATTTTCGGCCACGGGAATGTCGCGGGTTTGGGGGAGGCGCTTTATGCCTCGCGCGACGCCATGCCGACTTACCGCGGACATAACGAGCAAACGATGGCGCATACGGCGATTGCCTTTGCCAAACAAAAGAAACGCCAGCGGGCAATGGCTGTCACCTCGTCGATTGGACCGGGCGCGACCAATATGGTCACGGCGGCTGCATTGGCGCATGCCAACCGATTGCCTGTGCTGTTCATTCCCGGCGACGTATTCGCGACGCGCGGTCCGGACCCGGTGTTGCAACAGATTGAGGATTGGTCAGACGGCACCGTGAGCGCCAACGATTGTTTCCGTCCGGTGAGCCGGTATTATGATCGGATCAGCCGACCCGAGCATTTGCTGACCGCATTGCCGCGCGCGCTTTCCACGATGATCGACCCTGCAACCTGCGGACCCGTGACGCTGGCGTTTTGTCAGGATACGCAAGCCGAGGCGTATGATTATCCGGAAAGTTTCTTCAAGCCTAAGACGTGGCGGATGCGCCGGATTGAGCCGGATGCACACGAGCTTTCGACGCTTGCCGAGGCGATCAAAGGTGCCAATAAGCCGGTGATCGTTGCAGGTGGCGGCGTACATTATTCCGATGCGACGGAAGAATTCCAGCGCTTCGTGGAAGCGCATAATATTCCGGTGGTCGAAACACAGGCCGGGAAATCCGTCCTGCCTTGGGATCACCCGCTCAACCTTGGCCCGATCGG
>CALLWO010000043.1 GCA_938016355.1 uncultured Boseongicola sp.
CCTCCCACCCAGCGCCATACCGCAACAAAACAGCCCCCGCCGATTTCCCGGCAGGGGCTGCTTAATTCATTTGCGTGACAGGTTCGGGCAAGCCGAACCGCGCGCTTACCAGTCTTCGCGAACGATCGTGCGCGTCTTCACAGGCAACTTCATCGCAGCAAGGCGAAGTGCTTCGCGGGCGATGTCGTCGTTGACGCCGTCAATTTCGAACATCACACGGCCAGGCTTGACCTTGCATGCCCAAAAATCGACCGAGCCCTTACCTTTACCCATACGAACTTCGACGGGCTTGGAGGTAACGGGGGTGTCTGGGAAGATACGGATCCACACACGGCCCTGACGCTTCATGTGACGCGTCATGGCACGACGTGCCGCTTCGATCTGGCGCGCTGTAACGCGCTCAGGCTCGACCGCTTTCAGCCCATAGGTTCCGAAATTCAGGTCAGAGCCGCCTTTGGCTTCGCCCCTGATCCGGCCTTTGTGCATCTTGCGGAATTTTGTGCGCTTTGGTTGCAGCATCTAATCGCTCCTTAATTCCGGCGGCCGCCGGCACCACGTGGTGCGGGACCTTCCTGAAGCTCCTGCTGGCGACGATCACGTGCCTGCGGGTCATGCTCCATGATCTCACCTTTGAAGATCCAGACCTTGATGCCGATGATGCCGTAAGGCGTCATGGCTTCGGCCAGGGCGTAATCGATGTCCGCACGCAGAGTGTGGAGCGGCACGCGACCTTCGCGATACCATTCCGTCCGCGCAATCTCCGCACCGCCAAGACGACCCGCGACGTTCACGCGGATGCCAAGAGCGCCCATGCGCATGGCGTTCTGAACGCCCCGCTTCATGGCCCGGCGGAAAGACACACGACGTTCCAGCTGCTGCGCGATGGATTCTGCAACGAGTGCAGCGTCCAGCTCGGGCTTTCTGACCTCAACGATGTTCAGGTGCAGTTCGCTGTCTGTCATGTTTGCGATTTTGCGACGCAAACCTTCGATGTCAGCGCCTTTTTTGCCGATGATCACACCCGGACGTGCCGTGTGGATCGTCACGCGGCATTTGCGGTGCGGACGTTCGATGATGACGCGGCTGATGCCGGCCTGCTTGCATTCTTCTTTGATGAAGTCGCGGATTTTGATGTCTTCGAGCAGAAGATCACCGTAATCCTTCGTGTCGGCGTACCAACGGCTGTCCCAGGTCCGGTTGACCTGAAGCCGCATGCCAACGGGGTTTACTTTATGACCCATTATGCTTGCTCCTCAATCTGGCGGACCTTGATCGTCAGTTCCGAAAACGGCTTGATGATTTTGCCGAAACGACCACGTGCCCGCGGACGACCGCGCTTCATGGTCAGGTTCTTGCCGACATAGGCTTCCGCCACGACAAGCTCATCCACATCAAGGTTGTGGTTGTTTTCAGCGTTGGCGATGGCCGACTGAAGGCATTTCTTCACATCGTCCGAAATCCGCTTTTTGGAGAAGGTCAAATCGGCCAGAGCCTTTTCAACTTTCTTGCCGCGGATCATCTGTGCCACGAGGTTCAACTTCTGCGGGCTTGTACGCAACATGCGCGTCTTTGCCATCGCTTCGTTGTCCGCCACGCGGCGAGGATTCTTTTCCTTGCTCATGGCTTACTTCCTCTTTGCTTTTTTATCAGCGGCGTGACCGTAGTAGGTGCGCGTTGGCGAATATTCACCAAACTTCTGGCCGATCATATCCTCGGAAACGTTGACCGGGATGTGCTTCTGGCCGTTGTAGACACCAAAGGTCAAACCAACGAATTGCGGCAGGATCGTCGAGCGGCGCGACCAGATCTTGATGACCTCGTTGCGACCCGACTCACGTGATTTTTCGGCCTTCTTCAAGACATAGCTGTCTACAAAAGGGCCTTTCCATACTGAACGGCTCATATTTTAACGGCCCTTCTTCTTGGCGTGACGCGAACGCAGGATAAGCTTCGACGACGCCTTGTTCTTGTTGCGAGTGCGCGCACCCTTTGTCGGCTTGCCCCAAGGAGACACAGGGTGGCGACCACCCGAAGTCCGACCTTCACCACCACCGTGCGGGTGATCAACAGGGTTCATAACGACACCACGAACACTTGGGCGGATGCCCTTGTGACGGTTGCGGCCCGCTTTACCGAAGTTCTGGTTGCTGTTGTCAGGGTTCGACACGGCACCAACGGTGGCCATGCATTCCTGACGCACCAGACGAAGTTCACCCGAGGACAGACGGATCTGAGCGTAACCACCGTCACGACCCACAAACTGCGCATATGTGCCAGCGGCGCGCGCGATCTGACCGCCCTTGCCCGGCTTCATTTCGATGTTGTGAACGATCGTACCGATTGGCATGCCCGAGAACGGCATCGCGTTGCCCGGCTTCACGTCGACCTTGGTGCCTGCAATGATTTTGTCGCCAACGGCAAGACGCTGGGGTGCAAGCACATAAGCCTGCTCGCCATCGTCATACTTGACCAATGCGATAAATGCTGTGCGGTTCGGGTCATATTCGATCCGTTCCACGGTCGCGGAAACGTCAAATTTGTTCCGCTTAAAATCTACAATCCGGTAGAGGCGTTTTGCCCCCCCACCACGACGACGCATCGTGATCCGTCCGGTATTGTTCCGGCCCGCCTTCTTGTTCAGTCCCTCAGTGAGGGCCTTAACAGGGCGACCTTTCCAAAGCTCCGAACGGTCGATCAGCACCAGCCCACGCTGGCCCGGCGTCGTCGGCTTATACGACTTGAGTGCCATGCTTTCTGTCTTCCGTTTGCTTCGCGCCGGGTGTTGACCCGGCTTTTCTGTTTTAAGGGCCCCGAAGGTCCCCAGGTGAATTGGGATACTCCCAAAGAACACCACCCCGGACGAATCCGGGGTGGGTGTTGAGGCGGCTTTTAGCGAGGTTGGACTGGGGTGGCAAGGGTCGTGTGGCGATTTCCAATGCACCGCGCCCAAAGACAGAATTTGCCTGCCTCTCATTCCGGGCGCGCCCACGCTTTTCAAGTCGCGTGACGATGGGGTAAATACCCGTAACGACGGAGACCCCAATGACACGCGATTACGTATCAATCAACCGAGACATCTGGAACGCCGAAGCTGCGGATTGGGTGGAACTTGCCCATCACCGGTGGACTCTTGAGACACCGGAATGGGGCAATTGGAACAATCCTGAATCAGAAGTGCGCATGTTGCCGGTGGATATGACCGGGCTCGACGCGGTCGAGCTTGGATGCGGGACGGGCTATGTCGCAGGCTGGATGCAAAAGCGCGGCGCAAAGGTCACCGCAATTGATATCTCGGCTGAACAACTGGCCACCGCGCGACAGATTGCAGGCGAACATGGCGCCGACATCACCTTTATAGAAGGCAATGCCGAAGAAACGGGGCTGCCGGATGCGTCGTTTGACTTTGCCATCTCGGAATACGGGGCCTCGATCTGGTGCCCGCCCGAAACGTGGCTGCAAGAAGCGCACAGGCTGCTGCGCCCGGGCGGGCGTTTGGTCTTTTTGGGCAATCACCCGCTGTCGCTGATCTGCGCGCCGCTTGACGGCTCGCCGACCGACAAAACGCTCCATCGCGCCTATCGCAACATGTGGGGCGCCGATTGGACCGAAGTTGAATTCGAGCCGACCGGCGTTTGCTTCAACCTGACAACGTCAGACTGGATGCGCCTTTTTGTAGACCTCGGCTTTGTCGTGACATCTTATCAGGAACTTTATGCCCCACACGCCGGTATGGGCACGCGGGGTGCAGTCCCTGCCCAATGGGCGACAGAATACCCTTCCGAGCAGGTCTGGCATTTGCAAAAGCAAGGCTGACGTGCGCCGTTAGCAGGTCACCACTTGTCAGCGAGATCCTGAACGCGCGCAAACGGCTCGCCGATCATCACACCCAACTCGCGCTCTTCACCTGCATCCAGATGAATGGCCGGGCGGCCATGGGCGAAGCGATAGTTGCAGATCACCGCAATATCGCCCACAGCCCAATCAATTGGCGTGCCAAAGCGGTCATAAAGCTCGATGAACAGCTTGATATCTTCGGGCGACAATTCCTCGTCATTGCCAAAGGTCAGCTTCAGCGGGCGTTCCTCGTGGGGCAATTCCATGACTTTCGGCCAAGCATCAAACCAAACGGAATCGTCGGCAATGCTGGAGAACAGAAGGTTCCGGTCCAGCTGCGGGAAATACTCGAAAGCCGAGATGTAATACCGCGTGATCAACAGCCGGTCCGGACCCCATTCCGTCTGAAGCCCGCGTGCCTGAGCGGCAGCTTCCGCCTCGGCCGGGTCTTCGGTCATCATGGATTTCTGCCAGTGATTATAGACCCCGATTTCCTCGCGACCCCGGAACGCCTCGCGGTCGGTCAGTTTGCGGTGATAACACAGCCCGTGCTCCTTAAGCTTCTGGCCAAATTCCGTCGCAAGCAGCGCATCCGTCACAGCGACGCTGTCAGAAACGAACGTCTGCCCCTTGCCGGGCGCGGCCTTTTTGCACAGGAATCCAAGCATCTTGGTGCTGTTGCCAACATAGGCCATCTCGTGATGGTAATGCAGGAACGCAGGCAATGGCGCGCCGATCTCATAGACGTTGGGCTGAAGCGCGTCGCGCGGGTTCGCGCCGCCTTTATAATTCATCTCATCGCGGATCACGTGCTTGGCGAAGTTTCGCATATCTCCCAGATCCGTCAGGCCGGTGTTGGTCAGATGGACCAGCCCCACGTCGTGGAAGGTCGCGCGCATGCGCTTTGCGAGCGCTGAATTGTCGTCAAGATCGCTCGCATCCATTGCATATTCACGACAATCAATCTGGTATTCGGCAGCCGGAAGCGCGGGCGAACCCGTCCACCATTGCGGCACCGGTGCGCGCTCTGCGAATGTTGCTTCGCCCAAAACAGCTGTGTCTGCCATGTTCCCCCCCAGAATCGACGCAAACGCCTAAAATCCGAGCGACATTAAAACAGGTTAATTTTTCCGGCAAGCACAGATGATCTGGGGCGGGTGGCGTTTCACGAAGTGTTGTATCGCCGCCCGCAAATACCCCGCAACACACTGAAAAGAAACGGCGAATGCACAGCAAGCCCCTGCCCTCACGCGTGCCAACGCCCTCCACCAGTCGCAAGAACACCACTCACCATGCGGCATTCATCGCATTATCGACAGCGGTTAGCCCGTCGCCCCCAATGCCTCACCGGTTTCACTGAGCGTCTCACCAGAGCCGCCATGATCGGCCGGTTTGTCGATGAATTTCGAAACGCCATCCACGATGTCGATCACGCGCTCGGCATAGAATTGATGCCAAGCCGGATGAAACGGGGCGCCGCTTGCCGCCAGCACATTGGGGAACACCACTGTCATATCCGCACCTTTAATGATGCCCATCATCTTGCCACCGCATTTGGCACACGTCGCGCGGGCAAGGTGATCAACCTTGTCCGTCTTGTTCATCTGACCCGTCACATGCACCTTATCGCTCGGCCATACGCTCCAGCCGATGAAAGGGGCCCCGTGAAACGAACGGCAAGATGCGCAATGGCAAAAGCCAGACACCATCGGGTCGCCTTCCACACTCACTTTCGTTGCCCCGCAATAACACTGGCCGGTGTAGGTGTTCGTTTCGTCCGACATCGCAATCCCCTTTGCCTCGATACCTGCCCCAAACGCTAGCCGTCCTTCATGCGATACGGAATTGAGAAAAATCAGACATGGTGTATTATCAATTATACACCAAAAATAGTTTTGAGACCGCACATGCCAAGCAGCGCGATGGACTGGACCGAAATGCCCTATTTCCTTGCCGTCGCGCGGCAGGGAAGCCTGCGGCTTGCGGCCGAAAGCATGGGCGTTAGCCATGGCACCGTAGATCGACACATCAATTCTATGGAAACCGCCTGCGGCGCCCGGCTGTTTCAGCGCACATCACAAGGCATGGTCCTCACCCCTACCGGAGAAGCGCTTTTACCCAACGCCGAACAGGCCGAGACCCTGATCCTGAGCGCACGCAAGTCGCTTCCATCTATGGAAGACGCCGCGAAGGGGCGCGTGCGCCTGGCCATGCCGTCCTGGATCGCCTACCTCGTGGTCGCGCCGCGGATCGCCCGTTTTCGCGCCGCCTTTCCGGACATTGATCTTGAAATCACGATCACGAACAACTTCCAAAGCATCGCCAAAGCCGAAGCCGATGTCAGCATTCGCGTCGCCTTTGACGTGGAAGAGGACGTCATCGGCAAGCGATTGTTTGTCTGGCATGACGCGGTCATCGCGAGCAAAGTGTACTTGCGCGCCCATTGGGCGAACCGTGGGCGCGACGGCGAAGGGCTCCATTGGCTTGGTTGGGCCGGTCCCAACCCGCATGAGGTTTGGGAAAAAGAACGTCCCTTCCCAAAAGCCGACATCGTGCATCACATCGCCGACGAGATGATGTTCACAAACCTGCTTTGGCTGGGGCATGGGATGGCGGTTTTTCCTGTGGTCTGCACGCATCTCTATCCCGAGCTTGTCCGCGTGCCCGAAACACCCGTTCTGCCCGATCGTTCGCTTTGGCTTCTTATGCATCGCGACTTACAGAAAACCGCGCGCGTGCGCGCTGTTGTGGACTTTTTCGGCGACGAACTGATGGGCCTGCGCGACGCGTTTCAAGGCGTCGACAGCGAGGTGTTCGAAGGCTAGCTAGGCGCCTTTTCCCTTGATCAGGCGCCCCCGGCTGCCCAAGTTATTCAAAGGGGCACATCTAGGGAGGCTTCAAATGGTCCTCATCTCACGGTTGATGCTGGCAATTGCCTTCGTCCTTGCAATGACAAGCGCGGCTTTGCCTCAAAGCACGCCGCCAGCGCACAAAACGGCCCTTGGATTCACACCGTGGCCGGTTGATTTCAATGAAACCGGGTTCGCGCGCACCTATGCGTTCATCCAAAACCATTCCAACCTTATTTCGCATCATTTTGACGGTGGTGTGCCATGGGACGAAGCACTTTCCGGCCGTGCATTCCCCGACCATCTGCGTCGGGATTGGGCGTTTCGGCGTGCAAACACACCGCGATCAAGCCAGGTTCTCGTCTCTGTGACCCCGCTCAGTTTCGGGCGCGATGCGCTGGCCCCTGCTTGGACAAATCGCGGCGACAATCAAAAGCTCCCTCGGGCGTGGTCCAAAAAATCTCTCGATCATCCCGACGTCAAAACCGCCTATCTGAATTACGTGCGACGGATCATCGAAGAATTAGACCCCGATTATCTCGCCATCGGTATCGAAGCGAACATCGTAATCAGCAAGGCCCCCAAGCTATGGGCGCCCTATGCCGCTCTGAACGCCCATGTCTATCAAGCGATCAAACGCGAACACCCCCGCCTTCCCGTCTTTGCGACAGTGCAATACGAACATCTGCGCGGCATCGAAGACGAAGCGAAGCGCAACCTCAAACATCAACGCCCCGCCGTCGCACAATTGCTGCGCCACAGCGATTATCTGGCGCTTTCCACCTATCGCTATGGCACAGTGCATCCGAACCCGATGTCATCGAGCTACTTCGATGTCGCGAAATCGTTTGGCAAGCCGATCGCCATCGCGGAAAGCGGAGCGATGTCCAAAGGCGTCAAAATCTTCGGCATGCGCCTCCCGGCAGAAGCAGAGGATCAAACGCGCTTTGTCTCGGGGCTTCTACAACACGCCACGCGCAACAGATTTCCCTTCGTCGTGAACTGGGTCGCGATTGATTTTGAACCCGGCCTCAAACGTCTGCCCGGTTCTGTGCGCGAGGTTGCCAAGGCGTGGGTTTATACCGGGCTTCAAACCTCGAACGGGCAGAACAAACCAGCGCTGATCGTTTGGGACGCCTATCTCGCGAAATCACGCCCCTGAAGCACGCAAAAAAGGCCCCGCCGTTTCCAGCGGGGCCTTAAGAATTTCGATGACAACGGGCCTTAGAGACCGGTTGTCACGTCGATTGTGTTGCCTTCTTCAAGCGTCACATACGCCTTCTTGACGTCTTTGCGCTTGCCGAGCTGACCGCGGAACCGCTTGGTCTTCCCTTTGGTGATGGTCGTGTTCACGGCCTTCACCTTGACCCCAAAGAGACCTTCAACGGCCTCTTTGATCTGCGGTTTGTTCGCGTCGATCGACACTTCAAAGACAACCGCGCCATTTTCGGACGCCATGGTCGACTTTTCGGTGATGATCGGCTTGCGGATCACGTCGTAATGTTCTGTTTTCGCACTCATTTCAGACGAGCCTCCAAGGCTTCGATCCCTGCTTTCGTGATCACCAGAGTGTCACTCTTGAGGATATCGTACACGTTCGCGCCCATTGTCGGCAGCACGTCCACGCCATTCAGGTTCGCAGCAGCGCGGGCGAAATTATCGTCCACGGATGCCCCGTCGATGACCAAAGCGCGCTTCCAGCCAAGGTTTTTGACCTGCTTGGCCAAATCGCTTGTTTTCGCGTCTTTTGCGGTCGCTTCATCCAGAATAACGAGGTTGCCGGTGGCTGCTTTTGACGACAGCGCATGGCGCAAACCCAGCTTGCGGAACTTCTTGGTCAGATCGTGGCCGTGGCTACGTGGGGTTGGACCCTTGTAGATACCACCACCGCGGAAGATCGGCGCGTTGCGCGACCCGTGACGTGCGCCACCGGTGCCCTTTTGGCGATAGATCTTCTTGGTCGAGTAGCTTGTCTCGGACCGTGTTTTGACCTTGTGCGTGCCTGCCTGCGCATTGTTGCGCTGCCAGCGGACCACACGATGAAGGATGTCGGCGCGAGGCTCGAGACCGAAGATCTCGTCACCGAGATCGACCGACCCGGCTTTCTTGCCGTCCAGTTTGATGACGTCGAGTTTCATTCCTCACCGTCCTTCTTTTCAGCTTC
>CALLWO010000044.1 GCA_938016355.1 uncultured Boseongicola sp.
GCACCGGGCAATCGTAGCTGCGCATCGCTTCGGTGCGCCAGCGTCCGCCGCGTGCCAGTCGCGAGATCGATGTGACTTCGGGTGTCTGGCTGGACGACACAGGTATGGCGCTTGCGATCCGGGATCGCACGCGCGTCGGCATGTTGCCCTCTGCTGCCGTTGGCAGAAGAGTCAGTCGTTGCATCGTCATTTTGGCTGGTGCCCCCCACCAGGTTACGCCAGCGACCCTATCCAATCGGGCTTTGCCCCGTCAACCCGCTCTGAGATCAGTCTTTTTCGCGCGCGCGGCCCATCAATCGGCCAATGAGGAAGGACGTTCGTGGCGCGTAGACATAGTTCGTTTTGGTGGTTGTCTTGCGGACCTTCATGCGTAGCACGCCGAACACGATCAGAATCAGGTGGATCGCCGAGACAAAGGCAAACATCGCTTCTGGGCCGAAACCGTCGATCAGTTTGGACACGACATAGGGCGAGGCGATGGCACCGACGGCATAAAGGAACATCAGCGCGGCGGACAGTTCGACGCGTTCTTCGTCGGTGGCGAAGTCATGGGCGTGGGCGGCGGCGACCGAGTAAATCGGGAACGTCGCAAAGCCAAAGACGCCTGCGGCCAGCATGACGCCGTTCGCGCCCGAGGAGGCAAGACCAACCGTGACCGCGCAGGACAGGATCGCAGCCCCCGACAGCCAGATCAGCACCCAGCGGCGATCATAACGGTCGGCAAGCCACCCGGCAGGGTACTGGCTGAGCGCGCCGCCAAGCACGAAGGCAGAGAGGAAAAAGGCGATCTGATCAATGCTGAGGCCGACTTCGACCCCGTAAAGCGGCCCCACCATTCGAAAGCTGGCTGTGGTGACGCCGGCGGAAATGACGCCAGCGGCGGCCAGCGGCGAGCGTTTCCAGGCAAGCGAGGGTCTGAGCCTTGGGGCGTCGGGAACGGCGGGGGCTGATGTGCGGGTCAGGACCAGCGGGATCAGTGCCGCGCAGCAGACGATGGCGAGAATGTTGTAGGAGACATAGCTTGCCGGAGCGAGGACCGAGATCATCATTTGCGCCATGAGCGAGCCGCCGATGTCGACGACGCGGTAGGTGCCCATGGCGCGCCCGCGTGTTTCGTTCGACACTTTTGCCTGAAGCCAGCTTTCGATGACCGTGTAACACCCGGCGATGCAGATGCCCGACATCACGCGCATGGCGGACCACGCGATGGCGTCGATGACGATCATGTGGCTGAGGATGCCGATGGTGCCAAGAGCGGTGAACGCGGCGAACGCCCGGCTGTGCCCGACCGAGCCCATGAGGCGCGGCGCCCACCAACACCCGATGAAGAAGCCAACGAAATGCGACGAGCCAAGAAGACCGATCTCGGCGCGCGAAAAGCCGAGTTCAAGACCCGAGATTGCGTCCAGCGGTGCGATGCCGCCCGATCCAAGTTGCAGAAAAATGACGGAAAGAAAGAGGGCGGCGAACGAAATGAGAAGGCGCATGGGACCGGGTTTGCTGCTGTTGCCCTTGCAGCTATCTGCCGATCCGATGGGCGGGGCTAGTGGTTTTTCGACAAAGCGATGGCGCAAACGGATTTTTGTTGGTGTTGGGGCATTTGATGCCTAGGTATCTCGACATGGCCTTTCGCATGCACCACATCCCGGTTTGTCCTTTCAGCCAGCGCGTTGAAATCCTGTTGTCGCTCAAGGGTATGTCCGAGGCGGTTGAGTATAACGTGGTCGACATCACCAAGCCGCGGCCTGAGTTTCTGCTTGAGCTGACGCGCGGCACGACGGCGATGCCGGTGATCGAGCTGGGCGCACGCACGCCGATCAAGGAAAGCATGGTCATTTTGAAAATGGTCGAGGGCATGTTCCCCGACCCACCCATTGCCCGCACCGACCCGCATGAGCATGCGTTGGAGAGCATTCTGGCCGAGCAGCAGGGCGCGTTTGTGAATGCCGGATATTCGATGGTCATGAACCGCGACGAGGCCAAGCGGGAAACATATCGCGCACGGATCCTGTCGATTTATCGCGCGATGAACGACATTCTAGTGAACTATGCGCCGGGAAAAACCTTTTTCTTTGAACGTTTTGGCTGGAGCGAAGTGATCTTCACCCCAATGTTTCAGCGCTTCTGGTTTCTTGAGTATTACGAAGGTTTCGCGCTGCCTTCGGGGGCGGAGTATGACCGCGTTCGGGCGTGGCGGGAGGCGTGTCTGGCAGAACCGCACGCGCAACAGGTCAGCTTTGAGCAGATCGTGAAGCTCTATTATGACTATGCGCTGGGGGCCGGGAACGGCGCGCTGCCCGAGGGGCGGACGCGCTCAACTTTTGTCTTTGAGCCGGACTGGCCCGCGCGCCCGATGCCACCAAAAGACAAGTTCGGGCCACCTGCGACAGACGCGGAACTTGGTCTGATCTAGGGCGCGCTCACACCGTATCGAGGTAAAGGTCCATGCGTTCGGACGGCGAAAGTTCGGCGTAATAGGCCAGCTCTTGGGTCTTGGTCAGAACGTAGTTGCGGATCAGGCCCTTGGGCAAAATGCGCGGGATTTGTGTGCTTTCCTTGAACAGTTTGATCGCGGTTTCCCAATCGCTCGGTAAGGTGTCGAGCTGGCGCGCATAGGCGTTGCCCTTGATCGCCTGAGGCGGCACGGATTTGTCTTCGATCCCATTGAGGGCGGCACCCAAAATCGCGGCGAGCATCAGGTAAGGATTGGTATCGCCACCCGCGACGCGGTGTTCGATGCGCCGCGCG
>CALLWO010000045.1 GCA_938016355.1 uncultured Boseongicola sp.
ACCGGCTGCATCTGCGCGTGGGCAAAGTTCACAGCCCCCAGCATTTCGGCTTCGGAAAGCTCGTAAGCTTCCGATTCAACCATCATCACGGCGTCTTTTGTACCAGCGACAACCAGATCGAGACGCTGCTCGGGGTTGTTCTTCAGCTCGTGCATGTCGTCGACGGTTGGGTTCAAAACGTACTCGCCGTCTTCAAATCCAACGCGCGCACCTGCGATTGGCCCCATGAATGGCGCGCCCGAAATTGTCAGGGCAGCCGACGCGGCGATCATTGCCACGATGTCGGGATCGTTGACGAGGTCATGGCTCAGCACGGTGCAGATCACCAGAACTTCGTTTTTGAAACCGGGAACGAACAGCGGGCGGATCGGACGGTCGATCAGACGCGATGTCAGGGTTTCTTTTTCGGTCGGACGCGCTTCGCGCTTGAAGAAACCGCCCGGAATTTTACCGGCGGCATAGTATTTCTCACCATAGTGGACGGTCAGCGGAAAGAAGTCCTGACCGGGCTTCTGGCTTTTTGCAAACGTGACGTTGGCCATTACGGATGTCTCGCCATATGTGGCGATCACAGAACCGTCTGCCTGACGCGCAACCTTGCCTGTTTCCAGTGTCAGCGTTTCTTCGCCCCACTGGATTGATTTCTTAACTTCGTTAAACATCTAGTTTCCTATCTCGACGGTCGGGCGCTCCCGACGGTCGTAATGCGTGCGGGCCCCATTGCCCGCGACCCCAATTTCATGTTGTTTTCTGTCCGCTTAAGCGAGGCTGGGGTCCGATCAACGCCCGAACAGATGGCCGCGCAATACCCGCTTTTGTGGTCAAAGGAAATGCCTAACCGCACTCGACTTTTCCCGCGTCCGTTCCAATCTTAAGGATATGTGGCGATGTGGTCTCATTGTGGGGATGGTTTTGGGCGCGCTGGGCGTATCGCAAGGCGCGCGGGCAAGCGATGCACCGACGATCCTTGTGGATCGACGCGCCGACGCCGTCGCGCTTTATTTCGCGCTTCCTGCTGCCGACTTGCCGCCAGTGTTCGGCCAAGGGGCCGACGCGCTTTTGGGCGCAGGCGGCACAATTGATATTCCGACGCTTTATGACGGCACGTTTCTGTTGGCGGATCGCGTTTTCAGCAGCGTAGATGCGCGCATAGATCGGCGCGACGCGGGGTTCGAAGGGCTTTCGCTCATGGTCCATGACCCCGACGTCCTGCCAGAATTTGCCTCCCCCTATGACGCGGAACTGGCCATTGCCGTCTGCACTTCGCCTGAAACCGTGCGCGGCTTGGGGCTTGAGACCTTGCGCGCTTACATGGGCTTTTATGCGTGGAAGGTGGACGGTTTCGCGCCGTTGTCGCTCGAATTCGCAGCACTCGACGGCGCGCCCATGACTTTTCGCGTTATGGAGTTTGTGAATTTTGAGCCCTTGCCGGTGCGCGAAATGGTCGTGCCCGAAGATGGCCGTCTCACATTGGCCGCCGTCACCCGGCCCGATCTGCGCCCGAGTGTCGCGACTGGCGGATTTCTGACCCTTGGCGCCGCCCTCGCTCTGGTCATTGGCTTTGGCGTCATGTTCATTCGCACGCGGTGGGCGGCGCCCGAATAGTTTTTCCGATCGATGAGGTGTTTGATGTTTCGATCCCTGCTTGTGATTTTGGCGCTGGCGACCCCGGCAATGGCCGACGACGTGTCTGTTGGTGATCTGACGATCGAAGGCGCGGTCATCTACAAGACATTCTCAGCGGCGCGCGCGGCCGGTGGCTATCTGACCATCACCAACGCGGGTTCCGAGTCTGATTTACTGATCGGTACAGAAACGACGCCGTTCATGGCGATGATCCACGAAAGCCGCGAAGAAGATGGCGTGATGCGGATGTTGCATCTGGATGCGGTCGAAATTCCCGCCGAAGGTGCGGTCGAATTTAAGCCGGGCAGCTTTCACGTGATGATCATGGGGCTGAAGCCGGGTGATCTCGCTCTGGGCGAGACTTTGGATATCACGCTTATCTTTGATCGGGCGGGCGAGGTCCCGGTGACCTTCACGGTCGTCGATCAGAAAGGCATGATGACGGGCGACCATTCCGGTCACAAAATGTCGAACTAGAGCTGTTTGAGTTGGTCCGTGGGGCAGGGCAATCGGGTTGTTGCCCCTTTTCGGCTGGTTAACGCGACCAAAACAGACCGTTCGGGCGCACCGACGTGATACCGACGTTATACCGACGCGATACCGACCCTTGGACCGACGCCGCGGGGGAGGATGCGGCGCCGGTCTGGGAAGTCATTTATTACTTCAGGATTGTGCGGATTTTGTTGACCGCTTGTGCTTCGGCGCGACCGTGACGTTCGATGTCTGTGTCAACGCTCAGCGTGGCAAGAGCAGCAGCCTGACCGTTGCTCAGCTGGCTGGCGTCTACGCTAAAGCCATATGTCTCAAGGGTTTTCTGAGCTGCGTTCACGTGGGAGTTGCTCATGGCCGAAGCGGCGCCTGCAAAACCAAGAGTAGCGACGAGTGCGGTTGCGATGATCGTTTTCATAGTAAAGTTCCTTTTCAAGTTTGTTTCGCATGATTGCGATTTCTGTCTGCGGCTTGTTGTGCCGATGAGGAACAATTGGATCTGACGACGCCGTTATTCAAATCACGGATCCCCTCGCGATTTCTCACGCACTCGTGCCCTTGAATTTACCCCTGAGGGTCCCTTGCAGCCAAATCCTTGGGGATTTGTTGACCATCTGTTCAAATATTACTTAGCGCTGACTGAGCCGTGATCGAAAACTGCAGGTCTTGCAGAATTGCACAGATGTAGCGCACATCGAAAAAGGTGCATTTTGTTTGGTATCAACGGAGCGCCGCATTGGGTTTTTGCTAATTCAATGCCCGGATTAGGTGCCGAACAGAGGCGCGATCTCTTCAAGATTCGAATTTCCAGAGCTCTTTTCGCCAAAAGAAACGGCGCGTCGGTTGCCCAACGCGCCGTTTAAAAATCTCAGAAGTGTCAGATGCCTTAGCGGCGCAGACCCAGACGTTTGATCAGGTCCTGATAGCGGGCCTCGTCTTTGCCTTTGACGTAATCCAAAAGCTTCCGGCGTGTGGCGACCATTTTCAAAAGGCCACGACGACCGTGGTTGTCTTTTTTGTGTGTCTTGAAGTGCTCGGTCAGGGTCGCGATGCGGCTCGACAGAACGGCAACCTGTACTTCGGGCGAGCCTGTGTCGCCGTCTTTGGTGCCGTATTCCTTCATGATCCGTGCTTTTTCTTCAGTAGTAATCGACATCGGGGTCTCCTTTATTCAGGTGTTGCGACGGCGCGAGCCGGGATGTCGTCCAGCAAGGCCCAAAAAGCATGCGCCAGGCAAAAAGCCCGGCGGATGCGGGCGTATAGGAGATAAATTGCTGCTTGGGAAGAGGATTCTTGCCAGTCTGTTTCCGTCTCTGTGCTTGAGCCGTAGCCATTTTCCGTCGATAGTTCTCGCAAGAACAAAAACACAGGCGCATTTGATGGAAATTCTCCTCGCGATATTGGGTATTGGCCTTCTCGCCGGTCTGGCTGGCGGCGGAGGCGGCGGTGATGGTGGCAGCTCTGAAAGCGAAGGCCCCGAACCAACACGAGAAGGCACGGCCGGTCCCGATCTTTTGGAAGGCACCTTCATTGATGACGTCTACTATGGGCGGGGCGGCAACGACACGCTTACCGGCGACGTCGGGAACGATTATCTGGATGGAAACTCTGGCGAAGACCTCGTACAGGGCGGCATCGGCAATGACAGCCTTTATGGCGGGGCGGATGACGACACGCTCGAAGGCGGCCCCGGCGATGATTTCTTGCGCGGCGGTGAAAATGACGACGTGCTTGACGGCGGCGATAATAACGACACGCTCGAAGGCGCGCTTGGGCGCGACACGCTTGATGGAGGCGATGGTGCTGACCTTTTGAAAGGCGGTCCGGGCGGTGACACGCTGGATGGCGGTTTGGACGCGGATGAGTTGGAGGGTGGCCCGGGCGATGATTTCCTCAACGGGCTTGCGGGCGATTTCACAATTGTGCCGGACACTGACATCGATGGGGCGGACCGGCTGGAAGGCTGGGAAGGCGCCGATTTCATCGTGATGGGTGCGGGCGACGAAGCCTGGGGCGAATTTGCCTCAACCGGCGCGGATGGAGCGGCTGACACCTTTGTTTCCGGCACTTGGGCTGCGGGCGATCCGCCTGTGGTCCATGATTATGACGGCGATGCCGATATTCTGATGCTTTATTATGACCCTGCCGATTATGTCGATGATCCCATCGTTACGGTGGATTCCGTGGATCTCGGTGGCGAGATCACATGGCAGGTGCGTTTGGACGACGTTATTTTGATGCTTGTAGACGTCGGAAACAGCGGCATCACCGTATCGCCAGAAAACGTTATGCTCATGACGCCGGTTGCCTAAAATTCAGTGCTTTTTTTACTGGCTTGGCAACCAAGCGTAAACCCGCAGGCTTTATGTCGCTCCTGAGGATCAACGGGATGCGTCGATGGCTGAGGCATTAATTGTAGCTGCATTTGTAACAGCGATTGGGACGCCGGTTGTGCTGGCTTTACTGGCGCTCTGGCGCTCGCTATTTCAACGCAAGAACGTCGCTGCCAGCGAAGGCGTGGTTGATTCAATTGATACTTCGGAAGCGGAGGTGGAAAAGGATCCTCCGGTTCACCACGAAGTGCCCATCGACATATCAGAGTTTGTGATCCCGAATTTCCGCCCCGGCATGGATACGTGTCGAATTCACGTCCGCGATAGCGATATAGAGTTCAAACATGGGATCGCCTCCATCGGTGTGATTGTGGAGATCACTGACGCCTCTGAGCGTCTGAGCATCACGTTTCAAGGTTTGTCAGGTTTGCCAAGTGCGGACCTTTCGCTTTTGGTCTCTGGGCAATCCGGGCACGGCGCGGAGTTGAAACTGGAAGACGTCGTGGATCTGGATGGCGCGATAGAGGCGGTTGAAAGTGCGTCTGATGAAGAATGGCACGTCGCTGCCTGGGCCGAGACTGAGCGCGCGTTGGAGGCGCAAGACGGCGTTTTACAAAAGTGGTCCGGTTTGGTGTCGTCCCATCCGGTTATAGAATTCGCCGATTTTGATGCAGCGGTCGAATGCATAGAGATTTGGGTCCCGACCGAGGACGATTTAAGCGCGACAATTGATGTGCAATCCACCGCGGATCAACGCGACGGAATAGTGGTTGTTGATGGGCGTGTCACAGCCCTGTTGAAGGGCGCACCGAATGCCAGTGAAGACAACGTACGGCTGGTGCCTGTTGCCAAAGGCGCAAACAGCCAAGTGGCGGCTTGACGACGCTGGTTTAACGGCTGCCTGCTCAGGTCTGATCGGGGAGGTGAAAAGTCGTTGGTTTCGTGGCATAGGCGACATAGAGCGGATGGCGCGGGTGTCCGTCTTTTGTGGCGCCTAACGCCAGCAAGGGGCGACCGCTTTGCGCCAAAATCAGCATGGTTTCTCTGTCACGCTTCATATGGGTTCCGTGCACGCCCCACGCGCACAGGATGTCATCCGCCCATTTCGCCCCGGATTCCAGAATTTGATCGTTCAGAGGGCCAACCGGATGTCGGGCACGCTTTAGTTTCGCCGGATCAGTCTCTTTCCAGGCAAACAAATTGCAAATCTTGATCGCCCCATACCCAAGCGCCCGCGCCCGCCGTTCACAACGTTCGATCGTGGGATCGTTGGCCAGTTCCGTGGCTTTTGACGGGTTGAGCATAACGTAGAGCAAACGGGGCTGATTGGGGTCCCAAGTGCGGGTCAGCGCATATCGATATTTATCGCAAGACGAGTATTCGGCGCTGCTGTGCGTTCCGTCTTCACCGGAGTGGTGTCGGACGACCGATTTCACAGTCGGAAGACGCGGGTCGGATGAAGCTCACCGGCCTTATAGATGCCGACCGCAATGGGTTGGCCCTGATGAGAGGCCCACGCAAGATCGCCAAATTCCGCATCCGACGCGATGACCATGCCCGGATTGCCATTGGTCAGACGCGCGGCTCCTTCAACCGTGGTCGGTAGCTCGGGCAAGTCGGCCAGCCCCATTTCCAAAGGTTGAAGAAACGCATCAATATCGGGCGATTTTGCCAACGCCTCGATCTCGTCCAGCGTTACCGCGCTTTCGACATCAAACGGCCCCGACCAAATGCGACGCAACTTGATCACGTGACCGCCAGAGCCCAACGCCGCGCCAAGATCGCGCGCGATCGAGCGGACATAGCCGCCCTTGCCACAAACCATCGTCAGGATCGCATGGTCCGCATCAGGGCGCGCATCCAATTCAAGGCTCTCGACATAAAGCGGTCGCGCTTGGATTTCGACATCTTCGCCCGCACGGGCAAGAGCATAGGCGCGTTGCCCATCGATCTTAACCGCCGAAAACTTCGGCGGCACTTGTTCGATGTCTCCAACAAAAGTCGGCAATGCGGCAATAATCTCTTCATCGCTTGGACGCACATCCGAGGTTTCGATCACTTCGCCTTCAGCGTCGTCGGTGTTCGTGGTCTGCCCAAACCGAACGGTAAATTCATAAGCCTTGAGTGCATCGGTGATATAGGGAACGGTTTTCGTGGCTTCGCCGAGCGCAATCGCCAAAACGCCGGTGGCATCCGGGTCCAGCGTCCCGGCGTGCCCGGCCTTTTTGGCGTCAAACGCCCAGCGCACTTTGTTGACGAGCGCGGTAGAGGTCATGCCTGTGGGCTTGTCCAGAACGACCCAACCCGAGATATCCCTGCCTTTGCGTCGTCGCGCCACGTTCTCGTCCTGCTCTTTTGCCAAATCGAACCTTCGGCCTGCTAAACGGTTCGGCAGAGGTGGTCAATCAGCCTGAGTGGTCACGCCCAGCATCGGGCCAAGGGGAAAGCCAAGATCATGGCGGTCCAGCTCGGGCGCATAAAGACGCGAGATGTTCCCATCTAGAAAAAGGGCATTCGGCGTTTTCAGCCGGTCGCGAAAAAGGCGCGCGAAGGTGTGGAAGGTGACAGGCCGGTCGGAGATTGCAGCGATCAACGTGCCGTCTTTGGCGACGCCGACTCCATTGCGAACATAGCGCGATGTCGAGTCCTTCAAAAAGCGCGGGTGCAATGAGCCGTCGATCACAAGCATCGGGCCAGATTGCGTGGCGTATTGGCATTTTCGTGCTGACGCCTCAAACGCGCGACTTTCAATCACCGCAGCCTGACCTTCGCTCAAGCACAAGACACCGTTGGGCAACAGGCCAAAGTTTCCGGGTCCTGCGCGCGTGACGATCCGATATTTTTCTTCGCCGTTTTCCACGTAAAGTCCGACCGGACGTCGGTCGGGATGATACATGCCCGCGTTCATCGCAAATACCAGCGTTTCCCCGTTGGACTGGACGTTGGCAGCAAGTCGATCAAATGTGCCCAGACGATCACCCTCCGCGTCGTCCAGATAAAGCGCGATGTCTTGCGCGGCCGGATCGGCGGTGCAGACCGTGAAGGGCTCTTCGTCAAAGATAACTGGCGCGCAAGATTGCGCATGCGCCGGGGCCATCAAAAAGATGGTGAGGCTAATCGCTATCGAGATCGCGGCGAACATTGTCTTCTGAGAACATGCGGCGCGTGTTGTCGAGCCGATCAAAAGTTTCGTCGATAGCAAATCGCATTTCCGGCGAAAATTTCAGAGCGAGGCCCTTGTTAACCGAGCGCCGGATCTCGTGACGGTTCTTGCGTAATGCAGACAATGCCTCGTCGCGATTGTCACCGCCAAGTGGCAGGATATACGCGGTCGCAACTTTCAGATCGGGTGAACACCGCACTTCGCCAACAGTAATTGACATGCGGTTCAGATCCGGGTCGTGGATGTCGCCTTGATTGAGCACATCGCTCAACCGCCGCCGGATAAGTTCGGCGACGCGCAATTGGCGCTGAGTTGGGCCCGGGCCTTCGGAGAAACGTGACTTTGCCATGTGCAGGGATCTAGTGGTTCGAAGCGGGTCTCGCAAGCGGCGCTTTGCAAGGGCTTCTGACAAATGTAAACGGGGGCACAAAGGAGATATCAAGATGGACGATTTGCCCGGAATTGTGATCACCGGTGCCTCTGGCCGGATGGGGCAGATGCTGATTGATGGTGTGAACGAGAGCGATGTGATGCGCCTGATCGGTGCTGTTGAACGCGACGGTCACCCTTGGATCGGGCACGATTTGGGCGAGGCCATGGGCGGTCAACCAAATGGTGTGATCGTTTCGGCTGATCCGCTGGCGACATTTGCAAACGCCCATGCCGTGATTGATTTCACCACACCAGAAGCCACAGTCGAGCATGCCAAATTTGCCGCGCAGGCCCGGCTTGTCCATGTGGTCGGGACCACCGGTTTGAGCGAGGACGATATTGCCAAACTCGACGCGGCCGCGCGCCATGCAACGATTGTGCGGGCTGGAAATATGAGCCTTGGCGTTAATTTGCTGGTTCAGCTTACGAAAAAGGTCGCGGCGGCGCTGGACGAGGATTTTGATATCGAGATCATTGAATCCCACCATCACCACAAAGTGGACGCGCCATCGGGAACGGCGCTGATGTTGGGGGAGGCCGCGGCCGAGGGGCGCGGCGTGGCACTGGCAGACGTTTCAGATCGCGGGCGCGACGGCATCACAGGGGCACGGCGGCGTGGCGACATTGGATTTGCGGCTATCCGGGGCGGTGATGTCATTGGTGAACATGATGTGATCTTTGCCGGCGAAGGCGAACGCATTGTCTTGCGCCATCTCGCCTCCGATCGGCGCCTTTTTGCGCGCGGCGCGTTGAAAGCCGCGCTTTGGGGTCAAGGTCGACCGCCCGGCGCATACGATATGCTCGATGTTTTGGGTTTGAAGTGAACCAAAAATGAATTGACTGCGTAAGACACAGTGAAAAGCTTTCGGAGTTTCGCTGATGTCGAGATTATTTTCATGTGTCGCTGTAAGTGCAGCACTCATTGGGTCCCCCGCAATTGCCTCGAGTTTCGAGCGTGTTGAGGACCGTGGCGGGTTTTTGGAATTGGTTGAAGATCGTGATCTGAAGCGATTGGGAATTCGGCTTCAGGTGAGCGATGACGGTCGCATCACAGGCCGTGCGTTTGGACAGGAAGTCACAGGCGAATGGCGTTGGGATGGTGGGTATTTCTGCCGTGATCTTTACGTGGGTGGCGACGAGCTTGGCGCAAATTGCCAGTTGGTAGAGGTGCGTGGCAATGCGCTTCGCTTTACGTCCGACAAAGGCACAGGCATCAATGCCGTTCTAAAGCTCGACTGACGCTTTTCAAAAGTCGACAGCGATCCCTTTTCTTTCCCAATCCCCGTACCGCACCGGTTCTGGACCGTTGCGCCCACCCAACTCGGTGGGTCGATTGACCTTATCGGCGTCTTTTCGGCGTGCCTCGGCCTCGGCAAGGGCGCGTTTGGCTTCGGGGGGCAGATCGTCGTTGGGGTCTTGTGTCACACCGGCTTTCCTTGTCTGGCTTCGTGCTTTGATATACGCCAAGGCGTAATCACGACAAGGACTACTGAACATGGGTCAAGCGGGGCTGGAGCCGCGTCGGCGCGCGGTTGCAATGATGACAGGTGTGACAGGCGACCACGAGCCGCTTCACATGCTGGATAGCCTGTTGAATGGGCTGGAGGCGGGCGAGCGCGCGCGCGCCAATCGGCTGGCCACGGAAAGCCTGCGCTGGTCGCCGCGGGCCGATCGGGCATTAGGCCCGTTCCTTAGAGCGCGCCCGGATGAACAAGTGCTCAATATCCTGCGTTTGGCCCTTTATGAAATTGGCGAGGGCGACACGCCTGCCCATGCCGCAGTGAATGCGGCCGTAGAGCTTGCGCCGAAACGTGCGCGCGGGATGGTAAACGCGGTTCTTCGCAACGTCGGTCGGTCTGACACGAAATGGGAGGATCTTCCGATCCCCCCTGCGCCAAAGTGGCTGCGAAAGCGACTGAAAACGGCGTGGGGCAAAGATGTGCTTGAAGCGCTGGAAGCTGCCCACGCAGCGGGCGCATCGCTTGATCTGACGGTGAAATCTGACCCGGAAATTTGGGCCGAGCGGCTTGGCGGGCAGGTTTTGTCGACTGGCAGCGTGCGGCTAGCAACGCAAGGGCAGGTGTCAGCTCTCGAAGGGTTCGAAGATGGGGCGTGGTGGGTTCAGGACGCGGCGGCGGCGTTGCCCGTGAAACTTCTTGATCCTAAGCCCGGCGCGCGCGTGCTTGATCTTTGCGCGGCGCCCGGTGGCAAAACGATGCAATTGGCGACGATGGGGGCCAAGGTCACAGCGCTGGACCATTCGGAATCGCGCCTCAAGCGGTTAACGCAAAACCTTAAGCGGACGGGTCTTGATGCAGAGGTTGTCGTGGCCGATGCGCTTGAATGGGAACCGTCTGAGCCATTTGACGCGATTTTGCTTGATGCGCCATGTTCGGCTTCGGGCACATTGCGCCGACATCCTGATCTGGCCCATGCCAAGAATGGCAGCGAGTTGGAAACGCTCGTGCCGTTGCAAAAGGCGCTGCTGGATCGCGCGCTGAGCTGGCTCGTCCCCGGTGGAGCGCTGGTTTACTGCACATGTTCGCTTTTCCCCGAAGAGGGAGAGCACCAATTGGCCGACGCCTTGAGCCGCCATGATGATGTGAGCGTCGATGACGTGTTGCCGAAAGGGTTCGATCTCACATGGTGTGCGGATGATGGCGGCTTGCGCACGCGCCCGGATATGTGGCCCGAAAGCGGCGGTTTGGACGGATTTTTCATGGTGCGTCTGCGAAAACCGGCCTGATCGACAATTCGTAAATGACACGCGGGGACGTGTTGGCTATGTTCTTCTCAATCTGTCCGAACAAACCGGACGACAAGAGGCAGGACGATATTCGTGTCCGTGGATGAAAGCTGGTCCGCGCGGCAAACGCGCTGGATGAATAGGTGGCACGCTCGATTGGCGTCGCTGTCCCGTCCTGCGACGGCTTTTTCCACCACGCCTGAACCCCGCACAATCGGATCATTTGCCCGTGGACGACAGTTAACAGGCGGGAACTTCCTTTTTGCTGGATTTCTGGTCGAAGCACCTGAAACCACGATCTGGGACCTGCCGATGCCCGATGATGGGTTTGAGGCCGAGCTTCACGGATGTACCTGGCTTGACGATTTAGCAGCTGTCGGAGACGCCCACGCCACTCGCCGGGCGCAGGCCTGGACCCATGAATGGGTCTCGCGGTTCGGGAAAGGATCGGGGCTTGGCTGGACACCTGACTTAACGGGAAGACGTCTGATCCGGTGGATAAATCATGCGATCTTGTTGCTGAACGGGCAGGAGCGCGAGGTGTCAGAGGCCTATTTCCGGTCGTTGGCAAGTCAGACGATTTTTTTGTCGCGCCGTTGGAAGGCCGCCTCACCCGGTTTGCCGCGCTTTGAGGCTTTGACGGGGTTGATCTATGCGGGGCTTGCCCTTGATGGGATGGACCGACACGTCGGCCATGCGATGCGCGCCCTGGCGCAGGAATGCGCGCGCGAGATTGACGATCAGGGCGGGCTTTCGACACGCAATCCGGAAGAATTGCTTGAAGTCTTCACACTTTTGAATTGGGCGGCAGACGCGCTTCGCGATGCAGGGCGCAGTCCCGGTGTCGCGCATATCAATGCGATCGAAGCCGTGGCGCCAGTGTTGCGGTCTTTGCGCCATTCAGATGGTGGTTTGGCACGCTTTCACGGAGGAGGGCGCGGGCTTGAGGGGCGGCTTGACCGTTCGCTCGCGACGTCGGGCGTGCGCGGTGCGCCGCAAAAAGGCCTTTCGATGGGGTATGCGCGGATCAGCCATGGCCGCACAAGCATCATTGTTGATGCCGCCCCGCCACCAAGGCCAGAAGCCTCCGGCAACGCCCATGCCTCGACACTTGCGATGGAACTGACGTCCGGTCGGCGGCCTTTGATTGTGAATTGCGGGTCGGGGACGACATTCGGCAAAAGCTGGCGTCGGGCCGGTCGCGCAACCCCCAGCCATTCAACGCTCGGAATTGAGGGGTTTTCGTCTTCGCGGCTTGGCGTGGCCGGACGTGTCACCGGACGGACCGCAGAATTTTTGGTCGAAGCTCCGCGCGATGTGCGCCATGAGCGCGCGGAAGTCGATGGCGGAACACGGCTTGTTGTGGGTCACAATGGATACGCGGCGAGCCACGGGCTGACCCATGTGCGCACGTTGCACTTAGGCTATGACGGGCGCTCGCTTCGCGGCGAAGACGCGCTTGTTGCCCTGGATCAGGCTGCGAAACGTAGATTCGATCTTGTGTTCGACAAATCCAAACTCAAAGGCACGCCCTTTACCATTCGCTATCACTTGCATCCCGATGTTGATGCCACGCTTGATATGAACGGCGCGGCCGTTTCGATGGCGTTGAAAAGTGGAGAGATTTGGATTTTCCGAGCCGAAGGGCAGGCTACTTTATCATTGGAAACAAGCGTTTACCTTGAAAAGTCACGCCTCACGCCACGTGCGACCAAACAAATCGTTCTCTCTGGCGTCTCAATGGAGTATTCGACGCGCATCAATTGGTCTCTGGCCAAGACGCAAGAGACCCCGTCGGCTGTTCGCGACTATGCGATGGACGATGTAATGGCGATGACCTGAGGGACACGAGAGTAATTCATGACTGACATTCAACCGGTGCGCCGCGCCCTGTTATCCGTTTCTGACAAGAGCGGGCTTACCGAATTTGCGACGGCGTTGGCCGGAATGGGGATTGAGTTGGTTTCGACCGGTGGCACGGCGGCAACGTTGCGGGACGCAGGGCTGGACGTGCGCGATGTGTCTGACCTGACCGGATTTCCCGAGATGATGGACGGGCGCGTGAAGACGTTGCATCCCGGTGTTCATGGCGGGCTTCTGGCGCTGCGCGACGATGATGCGCATGTTGCCGCGATGGAAACCCATGGCATTGGTCCCATCGATTTGCTGGTGGTGAACCTTTATCCGTTCGAAGCCACTGTGGCCGCGGGCGCGGACTATGACACCGCGATTGAAAATATAGACATTGGCGGCCCTGCAATGATCCGGGCGGCTGCCAAAAACCACCGGTTTGTGAACGTGGTCGTCGATGTCGAGGATTACGACAGTGTTCTGGCTGAGTTGTCCGCAAACGAAACGTCGACCCGATATGCGTTTCGCCAGAAGCTCGCACAAACCGCTTATGCGCGCACTGGCGCCTATGACGCGGCTGTTTCGACATGGATGGCAAGCGCTGTTGATGCGCAGACGCCGCGCCGCGCGGTGTTTTCCGGCACGTTGGCGCAAGGGCTACGGTATGGTGAGAACCCGCATCAGAATGCGGCGTTCTATTCAGATGGCGCGGCAATGCCCGGCGTGGCGAGTGCGCAGCAGCATCAGGGCAAAGAACTGAGTTACAACAACATCAACGACACCGATGCGGCGTTTCGTTTGGTTGCTGAATTTGCGCCCGCCGAAGGTCCGGCCTGCGCGATTATCAAGCACGCAAACCCATCCGGTGTGGCGCGGGGCGCGACTTTCGCCGACGCCTTCTCGAAGGCATTTGACTGTGACCGCACGTCAGCCTTTGGTGGCATAGTCGCACTGAATGGAACGTTGGATGCAGACACGGCCGAAGCGATCTCGGAAATCTTCACCGAAGTTGTGATCGCACCGGATGCCACCTACGACGCGAAAGCTGTCTTCGCCAAGAAGAAGAACCTGCGGCTTTTGACAACGGGCGGACTACCTGATCCTCGTGCAGCGCGGGCCGCGATCCGGCAGGTGTCCGGCGGTTGGCTGGTGCAGGATGATGACGTTGGTCACATCGCTTTGAGCGATCTCAAAGTTATGACGAAGCTTGCGCCGACCGATGCGCAGATGCAGGATCTTTTGTTCGCTTGGACCGTCGCCAAGCATGTGAAATCCAATGCGATCGTCTACGCCAAAGCAGGTCAGACTGTGGGCATTGGTGCGGGCCAGATGAGCCGCATCGACAGTTCAACCATCGCTGCATTGAAAGCTGGCCGGATGGGCGAAGCCATAGGCGCCGATCAGAGCCCAGCCATTGGATCTGTCGTCGCGTCTGACGCGTTTTTCCCATTTGCGGACGGTCTTTTGGCTGCGGCAGAGGCTGGCGCAAAGGCAATCATTCAACCCGGTGGCTCGATGCGCGACGATGAAGTGATTGCCGCGGCTGACGAAGCCGGTCTTGCCATGGTGTTCACCGGCATGCGGCACTTCCGTCACTGATGCGCGCTCTGTCCATCATGTACTGGACCGCTGTCGTCGTTTTGATCCTGGATCAGATCAGCAAAGTTCTGGTGGTTCAGGTGTTGGACTTGAAAACGCGTGGCGTGATCGAAGTCTGGAATCCCTTTCTGGTCTTTCGCATGGCTTGGAACGAAGGCGTCAATTTCGGGCTGTTCTCGGGGCTTGGCGACGCGATGCGCTGGATCTTGATCGCGCTAGCTTTGGCGATCACGGCATGGGTGATTTGGTGGATGCGGCGCGAGAATCCCGGCCGTTGGGTTCAAATCTCGGCCGGGCTTGTGGTGGGTGGAGCGATTGGCAATGTTATTGATCGCGTGATCTATGGCGCTGTTGCAGATTTCCTGAACATGTCGTGTTGCGGATTTGAGAACCCGTGGTCGTTTAACGTCGCTGACATCGCGATTTTTGTTGGCGCTGTTGGTCTGATCCTCTTGACCGGGGATGGTCCAAAGGATCGTGACGCGGCTTCTAAATCAGGTTAGAACAGGCGAATGATCCATTTGGGAAAGCAGAATATGCGCGTTGGTTTGGTTGTGGCTTGCCTTTTTGTCGTGTCGGCATGCGGTGGCGGTGAACCCAACCTGTTGAATATTACGCAACCATCGGGAGCGGGCCCGGACGAATTTGCGGTTCTGCCGACAAAGCCGCTAATCATCCCTGACGATCTGGCCGCATTGCCTGATCCGACGCCAGGTGGGTCGAATGTGACAGATGCCACGCCAGAGGCGGATGCGATTGCGGCCCTTGGCGGGAATGCTGAGGTTCTGTCGCGCGCGGGGTCTGACGGCGCGCTTGTTGCCTATGCATCGCGCTACGGTGTTTCACCTGCAATTCGTGCAGAGTTGGCGGCGGCGGATCTTGAGTTTCGGCGCGAGAACGACGGCTTGTTTCTTGAGCGTTTGTTCAACGTGAATGTGTATTTCGATTCCTACGAAGAACAATCATTAGACCAATTTGCCGAGCTGGAGCGGTTGCGTCGCGCTGGGATTCGGACGTCTTCGGTGCCACCCGATCCCAGTTTCTGACATTTTGGCCAGTTCGCGTCACAACCGCGTGCAATTGCTTGAAGCGTGGTCAAAATGCGCTCAATTCTTTCCAAAGTCGTTTCTTTAGGAGTTTCTATGCGCCCTTTGATCGCTCTGTTCGCCCCAATTCTGATGGTTCTCAGCGCGCCTGCCCACGCCGCGGACGTGACAACTTTCGAATTGGACAACGGTTTGGAGATCGTCGTGATCGAAGATCACCGCGCACCCGCCGTCATGCATATGGTTTGGTATCGTGTTGGCTCGGCGGACGAACCGCGCGGGAAATCGGGCATCGCGCATTACCTTGAACATCTGATGTTCAAGGCCACGGATGAACTGGAATCCGGCGAACTGTCCGACACGGTTGCGCGTAACGGGGGCAGCGACAATGCGTTCACGTCACTGGATTACACCGGCTATTTCCAACGCATTGCGGCTGACCGTTTAGAGTTGATGATGCGAATGGAGGCCAGCCGGATGGATGGCTTACAGCTTGTCGCAGAGGACATTGTGACAGAGCGCGATGTGGTTATCGAGGAGCGCAATCAGCGGGTCGAAAATGACCCCGGCGCTTTGTTTGCAGAACAACGCCGCGCGGCCTTGTACCTCAACCATCCTTATGGCGTTCCGATCATCGGTTGGAAGCATGAAGCAAACGCTTTGACGCTTGAGGATGCGGTATCGTTTTACAAAGCGCACTACGGCCCAAACAACGCGGTTCTCGTGGTCGCTGGCGATGTCGAGCCCGACGAAGTGCTTGAGCTTGCGAAAACCTATTACGGCGTGATCCCTCCGAACCCGGCAATCAAGCCGCGCGATCGGGTGAGTGAACCGCCCCACCTTGCCGCGCGACGGCTGACATATGTGGATCCGCGCGTTGGTCAGCCCTATGTCATGCGCAGCTATATCGCGCCCGAGCGTAATCCGGGCGATCAGGAAACTGCCGCCGCTCTCACGCTTTTGGGCGAAGTTTTGGGCGGGTCATCGACGACGTCATACTTGGCCGAAAATCTTCAGTTCGAGCAGCAAACCGCGATCTATACCTCGGCGCTTTACAGTGGGCTTTCGCTGGATACGTCTTCGTTCAGCCTTGTGATTGTTCCCTCGCAAGGCGTTTCGCTTGCTGAAGCTGAGGCCGCGATGGATGCGACCCTGTCGAAATTCATGGAAGAGGGCGTTGATAGCGAAGAGCTTGCGCGCATCAAAATGCAAATTCGTGCGTCCGAGATTTATGCGCAGGACAATATTGGCCAAATCGCCCGCACTTATGGCGCTGCACTGACCAGTGGATTGACCGTTGAAGATGTCGATGCGTGGCCCGATGTGCTGGAGGCGGTCACCGAAGAAGACATTATGGAAGCGGCTGCGATGGTGTTCGACATTAAGAACTCGGTCACCGGATGGCTGGCGTCCGAAGGCGCAGAGGAGATGATGCAATGATCCGTTTTGTTTTGGCTCTTGCCGTTTCGTTTGGGTTTGCCGGCACGCTGCACGCGGCGGTCGAAATTCAGGAAGTGACCTCGCCGGGTGGGATTGAAGCCTGGTTGGTTGAGGAAAGCTCAATCCCGTTCGTTGCCATCGAAATCCGATTCAAAGGTGGAACGTCGCTGGATCCCGAAGGTAAGCGCGGTGTGACAAATCTAATGACCGGCCTGATCGAAGAAGGAGCGGGCGACCTTGATGCTCGGGAATTTGCCCGTGCACGAGACGCGCTGGCCGCAAGTTATCGGTTCGATGTATGGGATGATGCGCTTAGCGTTTCGGCGCGGTTCCTGACAGAAAACCGTGATGAGGCCGTCTCGCTGCTTCGCGAAGCCTTGGTTAACCCAAGGTTTGACGAGGATGCGGTCGAACGTGTGAAGGCTCAGGTTTTGTCCGGCATTCGCTCCGACGCCAACGATCCGAATTCCATCGCAAGCAGTACGTTCGATGCGATGGTGTATGGGGATCATCCTTACGGGTCCGTTCGGGACGGGACGATTGAAAGCGTGTCGGCTTTGACGCGCGATGACGTTGTGGCCGCGCATAGCGCCCTTCTGACGCGAGACCGCATTTACGTCGGAGCCTCCGGCGATATTACGGCAGAAGAGCTTGGCCTTTTGCTTGATGAGTTGCTCGGTGAGCTGCCCGCCAAAGGTGCGGCATTGCCCGAAGGTGTTGAGCCAAATTTGAACGGCGGGGTCACGGTCATTCCCTTTGATACGCCCCAGTCGGTAGCGTTCTTTGGGCATGAAGGCATCCCGCGCGATCACCCCGATTTCTTTGCGGCCTTCGTGGCTAACGAAATTTTCGGCGGAAATGGGCGACAGTCGCGTCTGTCTTATGAGGTCCGCGAAACACGCGGCCTGACCTATGGCGTCGGCAGCTACCTTGTGAATTACGATGGTGCCGACATGCTCTTAGGTCAATTTGCGTCCGCGAATGATCGCATGGCCGAAGCCATCGAAGTTGTGCGGCAGCAATGGGCTGAGATCGTCGAGAAAGGTGTGACCGAAGATGAGCTTGAAGAGATCAAGACGTTTCTGACCGGGGCCTACCCGCTGCGATTTGACGGCAATGGCACCATTGCGCGTATTATCGTTGGTATGCAAACTGTGGGTCTAACACCTGAATACATTACCACGCGCAACGAACAGATCATGGCCGTCACGTTGGACGATGTGGCGCGCGTGGCCGCGACACTCTTTCAGCCAGAGAACCTGCAATTCGTAGTGGTGGGTCAGCCCGACGGTTTAGAAAGCACAAACTAGCCGGTTGGTGTTTCTCCAAAAAAAAGGCCGTGCAAGCACGGCCATCCAGTCAGGGAGGAACTTTTGGCACAGGAGAAATATGCGTGCCGGTAAAAAAATGTGCGCCTTGGACGCGAATTTCGTAAGTTTAGCTTACCTCAAGTCAGCAAGATTTTGAGCGTTTGATTAAAAATTTCGCAGGCCATGTGGCAAATTTGTGCCTAGGCGAGTGAAAGAAAGCATATCGCTTTTAAGATGTAGACACGCAATGAGCCGCCGATTTTCGGGCTATCGCACTGATAGAATGAAATGAATTCTGATCGCTGTGCATGCGATTATTGTTGGGCCGCTTCCACGACGCTGACGTTGATTGAGAGCGCTTCGGTCCCCGACCCCTGTGCCACACCGCGAATTGGGGCGGCGTCAATGGAATCAAAGCCGGATCCGACGCGCACATAATGCTCGTCAGGGCAGGCGCGGTTTGACGCATCAAAGCCAACCCAACCAAAATCCGAGACATAAAGTTCGGCCCAGGCATGGCTTGCCTCTGCAATGTCGCCTTGGGCGTGCAGATAGCCGGTCACATAGCGGGCCGGGATGTTGGCAGCGAGTGCCGCGGCGATCAGCGCGTGGGCATGGTCCTGGCAGACACCATTTCCAGATGCCAGAGCCTCTGCGGCGGTGGTCGATGGATCGGTTTCGCCCGGTGTGTATTTGATCGCGTCGCTGATGAGGCTGCTCAGATGGTGCGCAAGGTCGAGCCCTGTTTTGCCGTCTGCAATTGCGCGCTCAGCCATGATTTTGAACTCGGCGTCGGGACGCGTGTAATCTGTGTGCCGGAGGTAGGCCATGGGCGGCACTTTTTCGCGGTGACCCTTCAAAAGACCGGAGCGGTTCTCGGTTTCGACGATCCCTTCGACATTCACGACGATTTCGCCAACGGGGCCTAAAAAGGTGATCGTTTCGATCCAGTCGCCTGCGCCGTCGCGAAATCCAGCACCGCGCGTGCCGCCTTCAATTGAGACATCCCACCTCTGGACCTTTTGCCCTTCAAAGGTAGACGGCCAAAGGCGCAAGGACTGCGCGACCCCGCGCATGGGCGGGTCAAAGGCATAGCGTGTGCTGTGCGAGACATGCAGTTTCATGGCCGGGCCTCGCCGCTAAGATAGACGTCGCCAATGCTTGCGGAAAGTTTGCCAACTTCGGCAATCATCCGGGTCAGAAATTCATGCAAGCCTTCGTCGAAGATGTCATCGACACTCACTTCGGCCAATTCGGCGACAAGCGCGCGAGCGCAAGATTGTGCGTCGGTTGTGCGACCGTAGGATCGCGCAAGTCGGTCAAGGTGCCAATTGGCTTCTTCGGCGGAGGTGATGAGCGAACGCGGCGTTTTACGGTTCAAGATCAGGAAATCCGCGATCTTGGCCGCAGTAACTTCACCGCCATAAACCCAGTTGAATGCGCGGTGGGCTGAAAGCGCGCGCAGGATTGTACGCCATTGATAATTATCGAGGCCAGAGCCGACGTAATCGACCTGTGGCAACAGAACGAAATACTTCACATCCAGCAAACGGGCCGTGCTGTCAGCGCGTTCCAGATACGCGCCAATATTGAGGAAATCGTAGCCATCGTTGCGCAATTGAGTGTCCTCGATCGTGCCACGGACCAGCGCGCCCTGCCGAAGCGTCCAGTCGATCAGATCACTTGTCGAGAGTTTTGACCGCTCCGTGCGGCGCAACTCCCGCATTTCCTGATGGGCAGTGTTCAGAATATCCCAAGTCTGGCTTGTAAGCGCGGTGCGCACGATGCGCGCGTTCTCGCGGGCCTGCCAAATGCAAGACGCCACAGATGACGGGTTTTCTTCGTCAAAGAACAAATAGCTTTCTATGTTACGTTCGCGCAGGTCGTCGCCGTACTTTTCTTTGAACCCTTGGCTGTTGCCGCTGGCTTGGAGGACGGAGTCCCATTCGTTGCGGTAGCCGCCAGACGTGTTCGGGATCAGCGCGTTACGCGCGCCGACTTCGAGAAGGCGCGCGACCGTTCCAGCGCGTTCGACATAGCGCCCGACCCAGAACAGATTAGAAGCATGGCGTGCAAGAAGGGTCATTCGGCAATCACCCATGTATCTTTGACGCCGCCACCTTGAGAAGAATTCACCACGAGCGAGCCTTCGGTGAGCGCCACGCGCGTCAATCCCCCCGGCACCAATTCGATGCTTTCACCAACAAGGCAATAGGGGCGAAGATCGACATGACGGGGCGCAATGCCTTCCTCGACAAACGTCGGGCAGGTCGAAAGCGCGAGCGTGGGCTGCGCGATGTAATTGCCGGGGTCTTCTTCAATCTTCAGGCGGAAGGCTTCGATCTGATCCTTGGTCGATTTCGGACCGACCAGCATTCCATATCCGCCAGACCCATGAACTTCTTTCACGACAAGATCGCCAAGATTGTCGAGCACATATCTCAGGTCATCCTGTTTCGCGCATTGCCATGTTGGCACGTTGTTCAGGATCGGTTCTTCGCCAAGATAAAAGCGGATCATTTCGGGGACGAATGTATAAACAGCCTTGTCGTCGGCCACGCCCGCACCGGGCGCGCTGGTAATGCTGACGCCGCCCGAACGATAGACATTCATGAGCCCAGGCACGCCCAGCATACTGTCGGGTTTGAAGCAGAGCGGGTCGATGTAGGCATCATCGATGCGGCGATAAATAACATCCACTTTCTGGGGGCCTTCGGTGGTGCGCATCCAGCAGTAGTCGCCTTCGACGAAGAGATCCTGACCTTCGACCAGTTCGATACCCATCATGTCAGCGAGAAAGCTGTGTTCGTAGTAGGCGGAGTTGAAATGCCCGGGCGTCAGGATCGCGAGTGTCGGGTCGCCTTCGCACTTTTCTGGTGCGACGCTGGCAAGCGTGTTGCGCAGAAGCGTTGGATAATTTTCGACCGGGGCAATGCGATTTTCGCGGAAAAGCTGAGGGAACATCCGCATCATGATCTCGCGGTTTTCCAGCATGTAAGATACGCCAGAGGGCGTGCGGCAATTGTCTTCAAGAACGAAGAATTCGCCCGGACCCGTACGAACAAGATCAATCCCGACGATATGAGAATAGACGCCGCGTGGAGGTTTGAAACCCACGACAGCTTTTTCAAAGGCTTCGTTCTGGTAGACGAGGCGCGCGGGAATTTTGCCGGCGCGCACGATCTCGCCACGGCCATAAACGTCCAGCAAAAACGCATTCAGAGCGCGGGCGCGCTGTTTTACGCCGCGTTCCAGCTTGCGCCATTCGCTTGTGGAAAATACGCGCGGAAACATGTCAAACGGGATCAGTCGATCCGGGTCACCGCCCTCGCCATAGACGGCGAACGTGATGCCGATCCGGCGAAAGAGAGCCTCGGCCTCTGATTGTTTGAGGCTGCGGAATTCGGCGGGCATGTCGTTCGCCCATCCTTCGATCCCCGCATAGGGAGGACGACAGGCGCCATCCTCGAACATCTCGTTGAAATAAGCTGGCTTTTCGCCCATGTGTCCCCGCTTGTTTGGCACCACTATGGACACCTTTGTTGTAAGTGTGAACCCGAAAGCCCCGGCATAAGTTCCATAGAAATCTCAAGTGCCTCCAATTTGGGCGGTGGTCTTCGGCGACTGGTGGGTTACGTTTGACTCTATGGCGCGACGTTCGGTTCTGCGGTTCACAAACAAGGGCATCTACTGCCCTGCGGGCGATTTTTACATCGATCCGTGGCGCTCGGTTGAACGCGCCTTGATCACGCACGGACATGCGGATCATGCGCGCCCGGGGATGGCGCGGTATCTGGCCAGCGAAACGGCAATGCCTGTGATGCGCCACCGGTTGGGCGAAATCAACATCAAGACCGTTGCATACGGAGAAGCTCGGCGGATCGGGGATGCGAATGTGAGTTTTCACCCGGCCGGGCATGTGCCGGGATCTGCACAGATACGTGTCGAGGTTGGCGGTGAGGTTTGGGTTGTTTCGGGGGATTATAAGGTTGTCGACGACGGCGTGAGTGAACCCTTTGAGCCAGTGAAATGCGACACCTTCATAACCGAATGCACGTTTGGTCTTCCGGTTTTTAAATGGGACGAGCCTGGGCAGGTGGCACGCGACGTGAATGCATGGTGGGCGAAGAATGCATCTGAAGGCCGGTTTTCGATCTGCGGGGCATATTCGCTTGGCAAGGCGCAACGCATTCTGGCGGGGCTTGATCCTTCGATTGGTCCTATTTTGACCCATGGGGCCATTGAAAACACGAACGAGGTTCTGCGCGCGCAGGGATTTCAGTTTCCTCAAACCATTCGTGTGACGGAGGAGACAAACCCCAAGGACCATAAAGGAGCATTTGTGCTCGCGTCGCCCGCGGCCATGGGAACGGCATGGTCCGGACGTTTCCGACCTGCTTCGACCGCGTTTGCGTCAGGTTGGATGGCGCTGCGCGGAGTGCGTCGCAGGCGGGCGGCGGATCGCGGATTTGTGATGTCGGATCACGCGGATTGGGACGGGCTGAACACCGCGATCAAGGCCACCGGCGCAGAGCGCGTTTTCGTCACGCATGGCTACACGTCGGTCTTTCGTCGATGGCTGGAAGAACAGGGATTTGATGCGGGCATCGTTGAAACCGAATTTGGCGCGGACGAAGAGGCCGATGCTTAAGAGTATTTTTGGAAAAATGAAGCGTGCCGGTGGTTTCCTTGCTGGTGTCCACGCGCTAAGAGTGGCGCAAAACGAAGAGGCCGAGATATGAGCACGCCAAAGCCAGTCGTTTTGTGCATTCTGGACGGATGGGGTCATCGCGAAGAGAGCAGCGCCAACGCGCCTGCTTTGGCTGAGACGCCAACCTTTGATCGCATCATGGCCACCTGCCCGAATGCCAAGCTGATCACTCATGGTCCCGATGTTGGATTGCCGACCGGGCAAATGGGCAATTCGGAAGTGGGCCACACAAATATCGGCGCTGGCCGGGTCGTGGCGATGGATTTGGGCCAAATCGATCTGGCCATTGAAGACGGCAGCTTTTTCGAAGAGGACGAAATTCGCGTATTTGGTGAAACCGTCAAGGCGGCTGGGGGCACCGCCCATTTGATGGGTGTTGTTTCAGACGGCGGCGTGCACGGGCATCTCTCCCATGTAATCGCCGCAGCGCGTGTCCTGTCTGATATGGGCCTGCCGGTTGCGATCCACGCCATCACCGATGGACGCGATGTCGCGCCGAAATCTGCCAAGGCATTCATGGAAGCGCTTGGGGCCGAATTGCCACCAAACGCGTTTGTTTCGACGGTGATCGGGCGATATTTTGCGATGGATCGGGATACCCGTTGGGATCGCGTATCCAAGGCATATAATGCGATGATCCGCGGCAAGGGCGTTCAGGTTGACGATCCGATTGCGGCCATTGACGCATCTTATGAAGCGGGCGTGACGGATGAATTTATTGAGCCCGCCGTCGTTGCCGGATTTGACGGCGTGCGAGACGGCGACGGATTTTGGTGCCTGAATTTCCGCGCGGATCGCGCGCGCGAAATACTGAGCGCAATTGGGGCTCCCGGGTTTGACGACTTTGACGTCGAACCGCGCCCGAATTTGTCGACGTTGATGGGGATGGTTGAGTATTCGGATGCGCACAAAGCCTTCATGAGCACGGTTTATCCCAAACGAAAGATTGTGAATACGCTCGGGGAGTGGGTCGCAAAACAGGGGCTCCGGCAATTTCGATTGGCCGAGACCGAAAAGTACCCGCATGTGACGTTTTTCCTGAATGGCGGACGCGAAACACCAGAGAAAGGTGAAGATCGGTTCATGCCGAAGTCACCCAATGTTGCGACGTATGATATGCAGCCGGAGATGTC
>CALLWO010000046.1 GCA_938016355.1 uncultured Boseongicola sp.
GTGGCCGGGCCATTAATGCAAGCCCAAGGCATGACAAGCTTGTTTCCAATGGACGAACTCAGCGTGATGGGCATTGCCGAGGTGCTGCCGAAATATTCTCATCTGAAACGCCGGTTGAACGAAACAGCCGCAGACGCCCGAACCTGGCAGCCCGATGCGCTGATCACCATCGACAGTCCGGACTTCTCGCTGCGCCTCGCGCGCCTGCTGAAAGAAAAAATAAGCTTAAGAACAGTGCATTACGTCGCACCTTCGGTCTGGGCCTGGCGATCTGGCCGCGCGCAAAAAATGTCCGCTTATATTGATCACGTCTTGGCGCTTTTGCCGTTTGAACCTCCCTTCATGGAAGCCGCCGGGATGCGGTGCGATTTCGTCGGGCACCCGGTTGTGGCAGAGCCGCTTGCCTCTGACGACACGGTGGCGCGCTTTCGGGATGATTGCGGGATCGGGGCGGCGCCGATCATCCTCGCGCTTCCCGGATCGCGCCGCTCAGAGGTTGGGCGTCTTGCGCCGATCTTTGGTGAGGCACTGCGCCCGGTTCTTGCGGCAAGGCCAGATGCACGTATCGTCGTCCCCGCTGCCGCTCCCGTGGCCTCAACCGTCAAAGAAGCGGTGCAGACATGGCCCGGCGCACCCATCGTGATCGACCCGAACCAGACGCCTGATGCAGCCGCCACCAAGCGCGCCGCGTTCAAAGCCGCCGATGTGGCCCTTGCCGCGTCGGGCACTGTGTCTCTGGAACTGGCGGCAAACGCGACGCCGATGGTTGTGGCCTATGATATGAACTGGCTCAGCTGGCAGATCATGTCGCGCATGGCCAAGATTGACACGGTCACTCTGGTCAATCTGGTGGTCGGGGAAAAAGTCGTGCCGGAGTTTCTCGGGCCTGCGTGCAAACCAGACGGGATCTCAAAGGCGCTTTTGTCGCTCCTTGAAGATCAGGATGCAAAAGCCGCCCAGACGCGCGCTATGCAAGAGGCCATGGTCGCCCTTGGTCAGGATGGGGAGCCGCCCGGCCTGCGCGCCGCGCGCGCGGTTCTTGACGGACTTGCCGCAACCGCGCGTCAGTAACCGCGCCAAATCCAGCCGCCACCAAAAACGCGCGCCGTGTCGGGTTGATAAAACACGCACGCTTGCCCCGGCGAGACGCCTTCTTCTGGCGTAAAGAGCTCAATTTCAGCCTCGGTTGCTGATTTCGGGCGAATCACGGCCTCGCTCGGCGGGCGTGTTGAGCGCACTTTGACCGACAAAGGCCATTCTTTCTCGCTCTCAAACGGCGCGTCCCCCAGCCAATTGATCTCGCGTACCGGCACAATCCGCGTCGAAAGAAGCTCTTTCGGACCGACGATGACCTGTTGTTTGTCGACGTCGAGCTTCACCACATAAAGCGGCTCGTCCAGCCCGCCAATCCCAAGGCCGCGACGCTGCCCGATCGTATAGTGAATGACACCTTTGTGCGCGCCCAAAATCCGCCCATCGACATGCACGATGTCGCCGGGTTCCGCCGCACCGGGGCGCAGCTTTTCGATCACGCCGGCATAATTGCCATCGGGGACGAAGCAAATGTCCTGACTGTCCGGCTTGTCGGCCACAACCAGATTATGGCGCGCCGCCAAAGCACGCGTGTCCGCTTTGGAGGCAAGGTGCCCAAGCGGGAAACGGAGGAAGTCGAGCTGCTCCGGGGTTGTGGAAAACAGAAAATAGCTTTGATCGCGCGCATGATCCGCCGCCATATGCAGCTCTGGACCCTTGGCACCGATCTTGCGCTGAATATAATGACCCGTCGCCATGCAATCAGCATCAAGGTCCTTTGCAGTTTCCAGAAGGTCCTTGAACTTCACCCGCTCGTTGCAGCGAATACACGGCACCGGTGTCGCGCCGGCCAGATAACTGTCGGCAAATTCGTCGATCACCGCATCGCGAAAGATGTTTTCATAATCAAGCACATAATGGGGAAAGCCCATGTCTTCGGCCACGCGGCGGGCGTCGTGAATATCAATACCCGCGCAACAGGCACCTTTCTTGGAAAGTGCCGCCCCATGGTCGTAAAGCTGCAATGTCACGCCGACCACGTCATAGCCTTCGCGCGCAAGCTCTGCTGCGACAACCGAACTGTCGACACCGCCCGACATCGCCACAACGACCCGCGTTTCTGCAGGGGGTTTCGCGAAGCCGAGCGAGTTCAATCCATCGCTGTAATCAAGCGCCATTTGAGGTCATCCAAGTGGTCAGAAGTGAGATGCATTGGAATATAGGAAAATCCGACACAGTCACAAGGTCCGCCTTCACTCCCGATTAAGAGGTCTTTGCCATTGTGGCGTTTATAAAGACCAAGGAAGACCGCGATGTACCTTAAAAAAGTGGATGGCCCACGCGCCGTGACGTTGGACGACGGCACCATAATGACGCGTGCTGATTTACCTGATCCCGGAACCCGACGTTGGGTTGCCAGCCGAAAAGCGGCCGTCGTTCGCGCCGTAACTGGGGGGTTAATCGCGCGTGAGGACGCGTTGAAAATGTACGACATTTCCGACGAAGAATTTGAAGCATGGCACGCATTGGTTGTGCGGCACGGAGAGACGGCCCTGAAAGCCACAGTTATACAACGCTATAGACAACCTTAGGTTGATATGCGAAAGTGCGTTTTAGTAACCAGCAATTAACCAATGAACGGCACCTTAAGACCTGTGAAGGGATCACTGCGGAGAAGTGTAATGCGCGTTCTATTGGTCGAAGACGACCCAACCACCTCGCGCAGCATCGAAATGATGCTGACGCATGCGAACCTGAATGTCTATGCAACAGACTTGGGCGAGGAAGGGATCGATCTTGCCAAGCTGTATGATTACGATCTGATTCTTCTTGATCTGAATTTGCCGGATATGGATGGCCACGAAGTGCTGCGACAATTGCGATTGTCGCGGGTCGACACCCCGATTTTGATTCTCACCGGGTCTGATGACACGGAAAACAAGATCAAGGGATTCGGATTTGGCGCAGACGATTACCTGACCAAGCCGTTTCATCGCGAAGAATTGGTCGCTCGTATTCACGCGATTATCCGGCGCTCCAAAGGGCACGCCCAGTCCGTTATTCACACGGGCAAGGTCTCGGTTAACCTCGATGCAAAAACTGTTGAAACCGGGGGCCGCGCTATTCATTTGACCGGCAAAGAGTACCAGATGCTCGAACTCCTTTCGCTTCGCAAAGGCACGACACTGACCAAAGAGATGTTCCTGAACCATCTTTATGGCGGGATGGACGAGCCGGAATTGAAGATCATCGATGTCTTCATCTGCAAACTTCGCAAGAAACTGAGCGAGGCGACGGACGGTGACAATTACATCGAAACGGTTTGGGGTCGGGGTTATGTCCTGCGCGATCCCGAGCCGCTTACGATGCAACCTGATCCTGTTGCGGCCACGGCTTAACGCGCGAAAAATGCCAGACCCTCTGGACCTTGTGCGGTCCCGAACCTATCCCTATCGTATCGGGTTCGGGAGCGCGCTATGCCAGATCTTCGGCCAGTCAATGAACTGACCAGCGACGATGCCAAATTGGAAATGGCATCGCTTGTCGACACTGTGACAAAGGCAAACGCGGCCTATTATCAAAACGACGCACCCGATCTCAGCGATGCGGATTACGATGCTGCAAAGCGTCGTTTGACCGAACTTGAGGTAGCCTTTCCTGACCTGAAGCACACAGACACGCCGACGGAAACCGTGGGCGCCGCGCCGTCGGAGGGGTTTGGAAAGGTCAAACATTCCATCGCGATGCTGTCCCTTGGCAATGCGTTTGATGACGAAGACGTGGTTGGCTTTGTCACCTCGATCCGCAAATATCTGGGCATGGCCGATGAGGCTCCGCTAAAATTCACAGCCGAACCAAAAATCGACGGATTGTCACTCTCGCTGCGCTATGAAAATGGCGACTTGATCTCGGCGGCGACCCGCGGTGACGGCAGCGTTGGCGAAAACGTCACCGCAAACGCGCACACCATCTCTGACATTCCAAATCGGATCGAAAACGCGCCTGAGCTTTTGGAAGTGCGCGGCGAGGTTTATATGAGCCACGTCGATTTCGCCGAATTGAATGCGCGGCAGGCTGAAAGCGGGGCGAAAGTTTTCTCAAATCCAAGAAATGCTGCCGCCGGTTCCTTGCGCCAGCTTGACCCAAACGTCACGCGCGATCGACCGCTTAGGTTTTTCGCCTATGCCTGGGGAAGCCTGTCCGCCCCACTGGCCGACACCCAGATGAAAGCCATCGAAAGGCTCGCAAGTTTCGGGTTCTCGACCAACCCTCTGACAAAAGTCTGCGAGACACCAGACGCGCTCATTTCGCATTATCGCGACATTGAACAAAAGCGCGCCAGTCTTGGATATGACA
>CALLWO010000047.1 GCA_938016355.1 uncultured Boseongicola sp.
TGACTCAGCCTTAGCAAGCTTTGGAGGGAATATTCAATCTTTGTGGGCATGAACACCGCGCTAATGGCCGCTCTGATGATGTATTAATACTGCGCAAATAGGCGCAGGTTTGAGCAGGTCACATTAACTGGAGATGACAACTATTTGTTTATCAATAACTAAAACGCTCAGTGTTTAAATCATGTATTTTACATAATACTGGTTATGCGCTTTTCTTTTCGACCCACCTACTAATTGATTTGCGGTAGATCTCTCGCATATCCCAGATTATCGAAATCTCTGTTGTATATATCGCGTACAAGACCCACCGTCGCATCGTCGTAGTAACTTTGATAAGGACGCTTGTCGCTTTTCGACTTCGTCTTGTTCCTATGCTCGAGTTTGACGTTTTCAAGTCCGAGATCGGCAGTCAGTCTGTTGAAATCGTCAGTCAACCTTTCGAACCGAACCAATCGGTCAACAAGAAGATCGCCACCCTTTCCAAACAGATAATAGGTTTGATCCGGAAGCCGTGCAAAAATCGTGTCGTTCCAAATTGGCGGTTTCATCCGGTATTCAAGGTACTCTTGGAAAGTCATCTGACCGACTTTCGTTGCAGTCGAGGCAATCCTGAACTGCTTCATATATTCATAATGCGAAACGGCATGTTCGAACGGGTTTCGTACGACAGAAAACTTTGTGAATTTGGAATAGGCCTCGTCTCCTAGCTTCTGTTGGACTTTCCGCGCTGACTCATGCACTCGAAAATGCGCATGGGATGGCGATTCCTGTATCGGTAATCTGCGAGAGATACTGCGCAGTAATGTCCTCTTATACTCACGGGAAAAAGGACCAAGCGCATTGGTTACTGATAACCCGGCCGTCTTTGGAATGTGAATGAAGATGAAGTTGTGAGCTGTTGAGATTATCAAGTTTATTGCCTTTGCAACTATAGTGCAGCTCCTGCCATGTTTCGCAGTGACACTGTGTTGGTTTTCTGGGATTGAAGCTTAATCCGAACGTGGGCGGCTAGGAAAGACCTGCAAGTTGGAATCTTGCCCGGTTTGGCCTCAACAGTGCATGTTATGCACTTGTCTTGCATCGACAAAGTCATGGCACAGTCTCGCGACGCATTGCCCACAAAATTGGAATGGCTGCCTTCTTCCAAGAAAACCAACCGCAGATGGAGTTTCAACCGGTAGAATGACGCCCTAAAGAATGCTTGCCAACAAAGAAATACGCCGGCCGGTTCGTAAGTCTGTTTATTGTGAACTTCTTTGCCGCGAACCCAACGGCCGTCATGCCTATGCACTATATGATCGTACGCACGCTCCGGAAATCCCTGACGCGCCTTATCAAACGGAGAGATCAACCCAGCGCATAGCCTGCGCCGCGCACGGTGCGAATGGGATCGGTGCCACCGTACTGGCAAAGCGCTTTGCGAAGGCGACCAATGTGAACATCAACCGTACGCGTATCGACATAGATGTCCCTGCCCCAAACGCGATCCAAAAGCTGCTCACGTGACCAAACGCGACCCGGCTTTTCCATAAAAGTGCTCAGAAGTCGAAATTCCGTTGGACCAAGTTTGATCTCACCGCTGTCGCGCATTACGCGGTGCGTTTCTGCGTTCAAAACGATGTCTTCATATCTCAGCAGCTCTCCGACACTCGATGGTCGCGTCCGTCGAAGCTGTGTGCGCACGCGGGCCATCAATTCGGCGATTGAATACGGTTTCACCATATAATCGTCGGCGCCTGTCTCAAGCCCACGAACCTTGTCGACCTCTTCGCTGCGCGCACTCAGCATAATGATCGGCACATCGCGTGTTGACGGGTTGGACTTCAGGCGGCGACAGATTTCGATGCCAGAGACCCCGGGCAACATCCAATCCAGCAGGATGATGTCGGGCGCGGTTTCCGCGACCAAAAGCAAAGCTTCGTCACCGTTCTCCGCTTTCTCAACGCGAAAGCCCTCTGCCTCTAGATTGTAAGTCAGAACCTCAAGCTGGGCTGCCTCATCCTCGACAACAAGTACGCCGGGTGCGTCGGCATTCATCGGTTAGCCTTCCTCGGTCATGAAGGGTGTGCGGTCCTGTTTCGGGCGCGCATCGTCGGGCATCTGACCAGTCACCAGATAAACCACCTGCTCGGCCACCGACGTTACATGATCCCCCATGCGTTCAATATTTTTCGCTATGAAATGAAGATGCATGCACGGCGTGATATTGCGCGGGTCTTCCATCATATGCGTTAGCAACTCGCGAAACAGCGCAGTGTACATCTGGTCAACGTCTTCATCTCGCTGGATAATTTGTTCGGCAAGGTCGGCGTCGCGTTGAATATATGCGTCCAGCGCATCCTTCAGCATCATCTGAACTTCTCGCGACATTCGCCGGATCGATGTTGATGTGCCCTCTACGCTTGTCGTTTGCGCCAGAACCGATGTGCGCTTGGCAAGGTTTTTTGCATAATCCCCACAACGCTCAAGGTTCGCGCTGATCTTGATCACGGTCAAAACTGTCCGTAGATCGCCCGCCGTTGGCGCACGCAAAGCAATTAAACGCGCGGCCTCTTCGTTCACTTGTTCTTCCAACGCATCAATAGCTTTGTCTTTTTTTCGAACCTGTTCGGCCAGCTCAACGTCGCGCGTTTCCAGAGATTTCGCGCTATCGAGGATCGCAGTTTCAACCATCCCGCCCATCTTCATCAAAATGGCTTGGATCGCTTCAAGGTCGCGGTCAAATGCGGATGCAATATGTAGTTCGTTCATAGTTCTGCTCGCTTTTCTAACCGATCCGGCCGGTGATGTAGCTTTCCGTCCGGCTATCGACGGGGTTGGTGAAAATGGTGGCTGTTTCGCCGAATTCCACAAGATCGCCGAGGTGGAAAAACGCCGTTTTTTGAGACACCCGCGCCGCCTGCTGCATAGAATGCGTGACGATCACCACGGAATAATTCTGGCGCAATTCGTCGATTAATTCCTCGACCTGCGCGGTCGCGATCGGGTCCAGCGCGGAACACGGTTCGTCCATCAGCAAAACCTCCGGCTCGGTTGCGATCGCGCGTGCAATGCACAGACGCTGCTGCTGGCCGCCCGACAGTCCCGTGCCGGGCTGATCAAGCCGATCTTTAACCTCTTCCCATATCGCGCCGCGACGAAGCGACTTTTCCACAATCTCATCAAGCTCTGCCTTGCCCGAAGCAAGCCCGTGAATGCGCGGCCCATAGGCAATATTATCATAGATGGACTTCGGAAATGGATTTGGTTTCTGAAAAACCATTCCGACCTTGGCGCGCAACTGCACAGGGTCAACCTTGGGGTCGTAAATGTCCTCGCCGTCAAGCATGATTGAGCCGGATACCCGCGCGACATCAATTGTGTCGTTCATCCGGTTCAGACACCGAAGGAACGTGGATTTTCCACAGCCCGATGGCCCAATGAACGCGGTGACCGTCTTTTCCGCAATCTCGACGTTCACGTCTTTGATTGCGTGTGTGTCGCCATAAAAGACATCCACGCCTTTGGCCGCAATTTTAGTCTCTTGCATTTCTATCGCCCGCTCAATGCCTCTTAAATCGTCCATTGTCTGACCCTCCCTACCAACGTCGCTCAAAGCGGCGGCGGAGAATGATGGCCACTAAGTTCATGACCAACAAGAACACCAACAGCACGATGATAGCCCCGGAAGCCCGTTCGACGAAAGCCGGGTCCGCGCGTTGGGTCCAATTATAAACCTGTACCGGCAAAGCCGCGGCAGGGTCGAAAAAGCCTTCGGGCGGACCACTTGGATACTCGCGCACAAAAGCCACCATGCCGATCAGCAAAAGCGGCGCTGTTTCTCCAAGCGCCTGTGCCAGACCGATAATCGTTCCCGTCAGAATACCGGGCGCGGCAAGCGGCAGCACATGGTGAAAGACCGTTTGCATTTTTGAGGCCCCTACCCCAAGGGCTGCTTCCCGGATCGACGGCGGCACGGCCTTAAGCGATGCACGAGTGGCAATGATGATTGTCGGCAACGTCATCAGCGTCAGCACCAGACCGCCCACAATTGGCGCGGATTGGGGCAGACCTGCAAAGTTTATGAAAATCGCCAAACCGAGGATGCCGAACACGATGGACGGCACCGCCGCCAGGTTCGAAATGTTGACCTCGATCAGATCCGTGAACCAATTCTTTGGCGCAAATTCCTCAAGGTAAATAGACGCCGCAACGCCAATGGGCAGCGCGAGTACCAGCACAACAATCATCATGTAAAACGACCCGATGATCGCCACGCCGAGGCCAGCGGCTTCCGGGCGGTTTTCCGACGCATCCGGCCAGGTAATGAACTTCCAATTGAAGCTGGTATTGAGGCTGCCTTCTTCCTTCATGGCGTCCGCAAGCATCAATTGCTGCGGCGAGACGTTCTTGTCCCGCTCCGCGGATTCCATCGTAACGCGCCCTTTGAAATAACCATCAATGCGACCCGAGGCCAAAAATTCGAACTCATAAGTCCCTCCCACAACGTCGGGGTTGGCGAGAACGAACCGACGCAATTGCGCGGCCGCCTCTTTTGAAATCATGTCCTGCGGCTTTTTCAGCCCCTCAATATCAACGCCAAGTTCTTCGATCTTGGCTTCCATCGCGTTCTTGATCAGCGGCGCATACCCAAAGGTGGAGACTTTTGACATCTCCGCTATGTCACGATTTCCCGTCTTGTCGAGCTTGCTCTCCAGCAGCTCGATATCCAGCGTGATATGCGTCTGAAAGAACGCGCTTGTGCCGTTTTTCAAAATAGAAGCCATCAGCACGACTAACGCTACGACCGCAATTCCGACGCAGATAGCGCCATAGGCCCTGAACCGCCGCTCAGCCGCGTTCCGCTTCTTCGTTCGTGCGTCCAGCCGCAAAAGCGATGTCTTTCCTGATGAGGGTGCAGACATATCGGTCATTCGTATTGCTCCCGGTAACGGCGCACGATCCACAACGCCAACACATTCAGGCCAAGCGTTACAACGAACAGCGACAGCCCAAGCGCGAACGCCACAAGGGTTTCAGGCGATGCAAATTCCGTATCTCCGGTCAATTGGCTGACGATCTTGACCGTAATTGTGGTCATCGCTTCAAACGGATTCAGGCTGAGCTTGGCCGCCGCGCCTGCACCCAAAACAACAATCATGGTTTCGCCAATGGCCCTGCTTGCCGCCAGCAAAATGGCACCAATAATCCCCGGCAAAGCGGCTGGGATAATCACCTGGCGCACTGTTTCCGATTGCGTGGCCCCAAGTCCGTAAGAACCGTCGCGCATGGATTGCGGGACGGCGTTGATAATGTCGTCGCTCAGGGACGAAACGAAAGGGATTAACATGATGCCCATAACCAAGCCCGCCGTCATAACGCTGGACGAACTCGCACCCAACCCAAGGGGCTGCGCAAAATAGTCCCGCAAAAGCGGCCCCACTGTGATCAGCGCAAAAAGCCCGTACACAATCGTCGGTATGCCGGCCAGAATTTCAATCACAGGCTTGGCAAATGTACGCACTCTTTTGGTCGCATATTCCGCTAGATAGATCGCCGAAAACAACCCAACCGGCACGGCCACGAGCAACGCAACAAACGAGACATAGAGCGTCCCCCACAAAAGCGGCAGAATGCCAAGATCGGACCCCCCTCGGAATTGCGGGTTCCATGTGGTTGAGAAAAGAAACTCGCTCAACGGGTACATCTTAAAGAAATTCGATGTCTCGAAAATCAGCGACATCACAATGCCAATCGTCGTCATAACCGCAACGCTGGAGGCGAGGATCAACAATACCTTGATCGCCGCTTCGGTGACGTTGCGCGCCCGAAACTCCGGCGTCAGCCGCAAGAATGCCCAAGCAGCGGCCGCAATGCTCAGGAGCAGAACCACACCACTCATCACGCCCCTTAGCGTCGCGCCAATGCTTCGATATTCCTGTGCTGCAAGAAATACGCTTTGTTTTATATCTGACCCGACCGCAACGCCAACGTCCCCTAGCCGGGCGCGTAAAGTATCAAGATCGTTGCGCATCCCGTCCAGATCACCTTCGCGCAAGACGCCCCGATCAACAGCTGTATCCAGCCCCGATGAAATTCGGCGCACATCCGACATCACCAGACTGGTCGAGCTTCCATCGGCAATTTCGGTCGGATCAATCATGCCCGAAACGCGGCTTTCAATGTAAAACGGCTCTAAAATGAGCCAGCAAATCATCAAAAGAAATGCAGGAACAATGGCAAAGATAAAGACTGTTTGCCCATAATAGGAAGGCAAGGAATGTAGGTTTCTGATGTTCCCGCCCACGGCGTTAAGCGCGCGTTTGCGACCAAGAACAAAGCCCGCAAATCCCATTGCGAGCACAATCAGAACCAGCAGCCAAATGGCCATGTTATCCCCCGCCGTTCAGTCGATAAGCGGTGGTGCCATCGCTGACACCACCGTTGATTTATTGCCGATCAAAGACCGCCCATAGGGGTGCCGCTCGATACCATTTCCTGCGTTGCTGCAAGCTCTGGGTCCGAGACGAGCCCATATTCCGCCAATGGGCCATCTGGTCCTGCGATCTCGTCAGAGACAAAAAAGTCGATGTACTCCTGAAGGCCCGGGATCACGCCCAGATGCGCCTTCTTCACATAAAAGAACAGCGGACGGGAAACGGGGTATTCGCCGGATGCAACCGTGTCTGTGCTTGGTGTGACATCACCCATCGTGGCCACGCGCAGCTTGTCTGTGTTGTTCTCGTAAAACGACAGGCCAAAGACGCCGATCGAATTCGGGTTTGCGTCCAGACGCGCGAGTGTCTCGGTGTAATCGCCATCAATATCGACCGAAACGCCATCGGTGCGCAAAGTGATGCAGTCCTCTTCCGACATTCCAGCGGCTTCAAGCGCTTCCAAAGCGCCGGTCGCCTCACAACCTGCTTCCAGAACTTTTACGTCAAACACTTCGCGCGTGCCGTGTTTGGTGCCCGGAATGAACGCCAGGATTTCCTGATCAGGCAATGCGCTGTTGACGTCGGACCAGGATGTGTTCGGGTTGTCGACCAATGCGCCATCAACCACAACCTTGGCAGCCAAAGCATTGTACCAGTCCGACGGTGTGAACCCGAATTCCGGGCCTTCAATGTCTGAGGCAAAAACAATGCCGTCATAACCGAAACGCACTTCCATGATCTCGCTCACGCCGTTTGAACCGCACAGATCAATGTCGGATTGTTTGATACGACTGGATGAATTCGCGATGTCGATTGTGTTTTCGCCAACCCCCTCGCACATCTTCTTGCGTCCAGCGCCAGAACCACCGCCTTCAACGACCGGCGTCGGAAAATCGAAGTTCTCGCCAAAGGCTTCCGCAACAATCGTCGCATAAGGAAGAACAGTGGAAGACCCGGCGACCTGTACCTGATCCCGGGCGGATGATGCTGTCGCAGACAGCGCAATAATCGCAAGCGTCGAAACGGTAAGCTTCGCATGCAGCATGAGTGATCTCCATAAAAATCATTGCGGCCGCCCCACGCGGCCTCGGCCGTACATCTAGGGACGCGCACTGAAGCTTTTGCGACGGTTTTGTAACAGTTTTATGAACCTTGGATTCATTTCGAAAATCGCAACGATTACTGCGTTATTCTTTGCAAAATTAGAGGTCGGCTGGCTCGGTAAGCGCTGGTAAAATAACAGAAAAAACGCTGCCCTTCCCCGGTGTGCTTTCGACCCTCAATCGTCCGCGATGACGGTTGACAATGTGCTTCACAATGGCAAGTCCAAGCCCGGTGCCACCCATTTCGCGCGACCTATGATTGTCGATGCGATAGAATCGCTCCGTTAGTCGCGGCAAATGAACCGCATCTATGCCATCTCCGGTATCGATCACCGATAAAATGCACGCAGGACCCAGCACCATCGGATGATGCTCGCTGGTTTCAATCCGCAGTGTCACGCGACGCCCGCTGCCTGAGTATTTGATCGCGTTCTCGGTAAGATTGGACAGAACCTGCGATATTTGATCTGCATCGGCTGCGATAAATTGCGGGGCGTCCAACCCATGCGCCCTCAACTCGACATTGTTGTCCTTCGCAAACGGCTCCAGCGCAGTCATTGCCGACCGTGCAAGCGCTGCAATATCGACCTTGGTCGATGGGCGAACGCGCTCTTCGCTTTCGACACGATTAAGCGACAAAAGGTCCTGGACAAGCCGGTTCATCCGCAGCGCCTCTCGCTCCATGATGTCCAGAAATCGCGCTTGTGCAGAGGGGTCATCGCGCGCCGCACCGCTCAAGGTTTCGATAAACCCCAACAAAGCAGTCAAAGGCGTGCGCAATTCATGGCTGACGTTGGCGATGAAGTCGCGCCGCATCTGGCCCGCCTCTTCCATGGCGGTACGATCCTCTAACGCCACAAGAATGTCGCCCGTGCCTTCAATCGGTTTGATATGAGCGATCCATGTCAGATCTTGTCGCGCGACAGTCGTCAGATAGCGCGCGACCTGCGCCGTTCCGGTATTGCGACAATCCTCTATCGCATCCAAAAGCGTCGGCTGGCGAATGATCGCAATGTAATGCCGCCCCGCGATTCCGCGCCCCAATAGCTCGCACGCGCCGTCATTTGCGGTTTGCACACGGTCGTCTTTCCCAATAACCAGAGTGGGCAAAGGAAAGGCTGCAATGATATCGCTTAGCATGGCGTTTTTCCAATAATCACGCGGCGTTCGCCGCAGCCTTTACCTATTTTTTTGCACCCCAAACACAGGCGAGTAAAAATTATACTTTTCGCCTTAAAGGGGATTTCCATCGACTCCCTCCCGTTCTAAGATGAATTCGAGCTGGGGAGAATGGCCGCGCGACAAATTCTCCCTCAATTCTGATCTAGGGATGAGACAGATGAGCCGGGAAGAAATGAAATTGTCGCACCTCGACGTGATGTCGTTAGGCGATTCAGAAGATCAAACAGTTGCAATCCTTGCCGTCGGCGATTCCGAGGAATGGCTGCGTCAGGGCAATACAATGCCCGGCGAAGGCGCTGTAAAATTTGTGTCTATCGAAGACGTGACGCAAACGTTGCTCGAACAGATCTGCCCGACTGTCGTCCTGTCACCTGCGCTCTCAACACGGTTCGACTGTATCGATTTGGCGCAGATTCTATCCGAATATTCCTACAAAGGGCGCTATCGCGCTGTCTCGCGGGAATTGCCGAACCCGGCGATGGTCGAAAGAGAGATCAAACATCTCTGCCCGAAACTCGACTTTGGCATCCTGATCTCTGACTAGCTTTCGGCGACGGCTGTGGCGATGGCCCGCGTGAACGCCTCACAAAGCGCGTCCGCCGG